>CAZXXC010000034.1:0-34374 GCA_964644665.1 uncultured Methylococcaceae bacterium | reverse complement strand
GGCGGCTTCTTCTCGGCGCTGGAACCGATCCCGCTGGTCGCGATGGTGGTACATTCGGTGTACGACGCCGGCGTACATCAGTTCAGGAGCCGCAATCACCCGGCTCTGGCCTGGATCATCGCACACACCTTCGGCAACTTCCTGGGGGCTGGGGTCTGGGGTTTCATGCATACCCTGCCGCAGATCAATCTGTATACCCACGGTACGCAGTGGTCCGCTTCGCATGGCCATCTCGCGTTCTTCGGCGCCTATGCCACGATCAACATCGCGTTCTTTTACATGGCGGTGCAGAAATGGCGCGGCGATGTCTGGATGGGAGGCGATCTGCCGGGCAACGGCTGGAAATGGAAATGGGCGCTGGCGTTGCTGAATGTCGGCGTGCTCGGCATGACCATCGCATTGTTGATCGCCGGCTACGAGCAATCCTTCGTCGAACGCGCGGTCGGCGGCTCGACCTGGGAAGGCTACTTCGCCGCCCAGAACCAGCCGTGGTTCAAACAGTCCATGCACTGGCGTCTGATGTTCGGACTGGTGACCGCCGGCGGTCTGGGCCTGTTGATCTGGGATCTGATGACCATCGGCCGCGGAGAAACCCGGCGCGCGCCGACACTGACCCAGGCGACCTGACGCCAAGCCGGGCTTCGGCAAGCCACCAGGCCAGCCGTCCACCCCCGGATGACGGCCACGCGGGAGGTGCGCCGTCGCCTCGCCGCCAGAGTCGGCTTCGCCGCCCGTCGGGGCGGCATGCCGGAGCATCTGTAGTGCCCCAACCGTCGGCCGCGGAGATGCGAATTCTCTTGCCTGATCCAGCGCGCCGCGCTCGGCACCTTCGGCGGCTCCCTTTTCGCGGAGCGGGCGAGGATAATGTGAGCGAAGCGCCTTTCGCAGAATCAGGAGTCGACCATGCCGACGACAAGATCGTCGCGAGCCCGCCTGCTGCTGTTAGCCCTTGGCCTCATCGGGCCGGGGCTCGTGATGTGCACGCAGGTACCTGCGCCGCCAACCGGCGTGGTGCATTCCCGCGAACAGAGCTTTCGTATCACGACAATCGTCTCCGGACTCGAGCACCCATGGTCGCTGGCCTTTGTGCCGGACGGCCGCATGCTCGTGACCGAGCGCCCGGGGCGCCTCCGTGTGATCCAGGACGGCAAACTCGTACCGCAGTCGGTCCATGGACTGCCGGCGATCGACTCGGAGGGTCAGGGCGGACTGCTGGATGTGGCCCTGCATCCACGCTACCCGGAGACCGGCTGGATCTATCTCTCCTATGCCGCCACCGGCCCGGGCGGAGCAGGCACCGAGGTGCTACGCGCCAGACTGGTCGACAACCGTCTGGAACAGTCGCAGGTCATCTTTCGCGCGGAACCCAAACGGCGCGGCGGCCGCCATTTCGGATCGCGGCTGTTGTTCGATCGTGAGGGACGCCTCTACATCACGCTGGGTGAGCGTGGCGATCAGGAGCACGCGCAGCGTCTGGACGGCCACCTCGGCAAGGTGGTCCGTCTGTACGACGACGGGCGCGTACCCGAGGACAACCCGTTCGTCGGACGCGCCGGCGCCAAGCGCGAGATCTATTCGTATGGCCATCGCAATGTCCAGGGTGCAGCGCTGCATCCGTTGACCGGCCTGGTCTGGACCCACGAGTACGGGCCGCAGGGCGGTGACGAGGTCAATGTGCTCCATCCCGGCGCCAACTACGGCTGGCCGGTGATCACTTACGGCACCGAGTACGTGATCGGCACCAAGATCGGCGAAGGCACCCATAAGGAAGGCATGATGCAGCCGGTCTACCACTGGGTCCCATCGATATCGCCTTCGGGCATGGCGTTCTACACCGGCGATCGATTTCCCAACTGGCGCGACGACCTGTTTGTAGGAGGCTTGGGTTCCGCGCAGTTGATCCGGCTCCGGCTGGACGGCGAAAAGGTCATTACGGAAGAGCGCATGCTGCAGGGCATCGGGCGCATCCGCGATGTACGTGCCGGGCCGGACGGCCATCTGTATCTGCTGATCGATGCACCCGATGGCGCGCTGCTGAGGCTGGACCCGGCGGCCGAGTGAGCCGCAACAACGTCGATGACTTTGTTCGGCAAGCTTGTTCCGCGGAAGCGTCGATCGATTCGCGCAGCCGTGGTGCACCTCCGCGAGCCTACTGCTTGACGGCGATGAGCCCCGGCGCATGTCCAAGCCGGGCGCACGCCCGGTTCCATGGCTACAATATGCCAATCCCGCGGCGCCACCGGGCAACGCGCCCCGCCCCGGGTTGACCCCACCCCCAACGTGACTCTCTCGCGCCGATGCTCCCGGACGCGCCCAACAACCTTCGCCTGCGGCTGACCATCTCGATCGGTCTGGTGGTCCTGGTCACGATCATCGGCACGGTCGGTTATTCGTGGCTGGGCATCGACCAGGGCGCGGATTGGCTGGACGCGCTGTACATGACCGTCATCACGATCACCACGGTCGGCTATGGCGAAGTGATCAAGCTCGATGACCGTGGTCGCTGGTTCACGATGTTCATCGCGCTGACCGGAATCGGCAGCTTCTTTTACGGTTTCTCGGTGATCATGGAGAACCTGCTGGCCAGCCGACTGCTGGACCCAAGCCAGAGACGCAAGATGCAACACCAAATCGAAACCCTGACGAATCATGTCATCATCGCCGGCCTCGGCCGGGTCGGCAAGCAGGCTGCGCTGGAACTGGCGGAATCCGGCGTTCCGTTCGTGGTGATCGACCCGCGTGCCGAACTGTTCGGTTATGCGCAGCAACGCCGTTATCTGCTGATCTCCGGCGATGCCACCGACGACGAAGTCCTGCAATCGGCGGGGCTGCGATCGGCCAGCGGACTGATCGTCACGACCGGGGATGATGCCAACAACCTCTACATCGTGCTATCGGCACGGGTCCTGCGATCCGACCTCTACATCGTTTCCCGGGCAGTCGATGATTCGAGCATACCGAAACTGATGAAGGCCGGGGCCAATCGCGCAATCAGCCCTTATGCCATCGGCGGTCGCCGGCTGGCTCACCTGATCCTGAGCCCCACGGTCGTGGATTTCTTCGACACCGTGATCAAGCGGGGTGAAGAAAGCCTGAATTTGGAAGACATCAAGGTGACCGACGATGCCGCGGCGGCCGGCAAGAGCATTGCAGAACTCCGCCTGCGTGAGGTCACCGGCGCCACGGTGCTGGTGGTACTGAGGGACAACAAGCTGCTGCCGAATCCCGACCCGGAACTCGTGCTGCAACCGGGCGACCAACTGCTCGCGTTGGGCACCGTCGAACAACTCGATCAGTTGGAACTGCTGATCGCCGGCTGAGTCGAGGCAGAAAGATCAACGCGGAACAGCCCTGCTCTGCTAGCGTGCGAAAGTATCACACTGGCTGAGGTCGCCGGACTGCAGGCCGCGCCGGAACCAAGCCGATCGTTCCGCCGAAGTGCCATGCGTAAAGGACTCCGGAACGACATGACCTTGAGTCCGACGCTGCAGGGTATCGTCGCCGACCGCGGCTGCCGCCCGAAGCCCTTCTTCGACATCGCCCGGTTCCAGAATCTGTTTCCATTCATGCGCCCGATTGGCCCAGACCCCGGCCAGACAGTCCGCCTGGAGTTCCAACCGGACCGAGAGTCGGTTAGCCTGCACCTCGCCCGACCGCTGTTGCAACGCTCGCACCCGATCCGAGATTCCAAGCTGGTTCTGCACATGATGTCCCACCTCGTGGGCCAACACGTAAGCACGTGCGAAATCGCCCGAGGCGCCGAAGCGCCGCTGCAGGTCGTCAAAGAAACGCAGATCGATATAGATTTTTTGATCCGGTGGACAGTAGAACGGCCCCATCGCGCTTTGTCCCAGTCCGCACGCCGAGGGGGTCGCACCGGAAAACAGCACCAGCTTCGGTTCCCGATAGGTTTGTCGGATACCTCCGAAAAGTTGCCGCCAGACGTCTTCGGTATTGGCCAGCACTCTGCTGATAAAAACCGAGTCCGGATCGGTCTCGGCCGGCTGCCCCGGACGTTGTGATGCCGGATGTTCCTCGACCCGACTTTGCCCGCCCTGCATCAGACTGAGAACCAGCCGTGGGTCGATCCCGAAATAAGCCGCGACCAGCGCAATGAGGACAGCCCAGATGCTCAGCCTGCCGGCCCGCATACCGGCGCGGGGCGATGCACCCCTTCGATCCTCGACATTGGTACTTTCACGTTCGTCTTCCAATCGCATTGGCTGGCCTCCGCTAGGGGACGTCTCGAGCATTCATCACAGCATCTCGCAACGACTGCCGATTGGCAACCGTTCCCTGCATTCGCAACGTCGACCGCTTCCCCCCCACTTCGACACTTGATTTTTGCACAGTCCGGCGCAACATCATGACCCACGAAAGCCACTACTCGCATGCCTTGCCAACGATGAACCCAAGTGAAGTCGAACCGTTGACCCGTTTTTTGAAGCAACTCCGCGACGCCCGCGTGACCGGTCGGGACCCCGACGCGGACCGGATGATCAGCGAAACCGTCCAGGCCAATCCGGACGCGGCCTATCTGCTGGTGCAGCGTGCGATGCTGGTGGAGCAAGCATTGAACAACGCCAAGGCACAGATCGCGCTGCTGCAGCAACGCTCGAAGCACGACCAGATTGACGCCCAACGGTCCGGTTTCTTGAGCGGCCATGATCCGTGGGCCGCTACGACCGCACAGCCTGCGGATCGCCATCGCATACCGGGCGGCTCCGACTATCCGATACCTCGCGCAGTGCCGGCCTCTGCCGCTGCCGGGAGCGGTTCCAGTTTCCTGGGAAATCTCGCATCCACCGCCGCCGGGGTGGTTGCCGGGTCTTTCCTGTTCCAGGGAATCGGGAGTCTTCTCGGTCACCACGGCGCGACGTCGGGTTTCGACGACCGCAGTGAACCGGTGGCGGGTGACACCACGATCAACAACTATTTTGGCGACGGCGGTGAGCAGGGCACCGAGACTTGGGCCGAGCAGGACGGCGCCGATCCCTTCCTGGCGTCAGACGATACCGACATGACCGGTGACGACGGCTTCCTGGATGGGTTCGACGACTCCAGTTGGGTTTAGACGTCTCGTCGGCCTGCGCACCCGCACGCCGACCGCGATCCTCTCGAAGAGTGACGGACCGGCCGGCGGTTGTCCGCATCCGGCGGCCGCTAACCTGTTGATGGAACCCGGCGATGACCGTTCGGGAATCACCTTGGGGACCTACGGCGACCCTCGGATGATGGCCTTGATCTCGTCGCCGCTGACCACTTCCTTTTCCTGCAGCAACTTCGCGAGATGGTCCAGGATTGCGCGCCGCTGGGACAGGATTTCGGTCGCCGTGCGCTGCCCCTCCTCCACCAGTCCTTTGACCTCGGCGTCGATCATCCGCGCCGTTTCTTCGCTGTAATTGCGCTCCTCGGTCCCCTCGATGCCGAGATAGACCAAACGTTGCCGCTTGCCGTAGGTCAAGGGCCCCAGCGTCTTGCTCATGCCGAGTTGACAGATCATCGCGCGCGCGATCTCCGATGCCCTCTCGAGATCATTCTGTGCGCCGCTGGAAACGTTGCCGAAAACCAGTTCTTCCGCGGTCCGCCCGCCGAGCAGGATGGCGATCTGGTCCTTCAATTCCGGCTCCGTCGACAGAAACTTCTCTTCGACCGGCAATTGCAACGTATACCCCAGCGCCGCCGCGCCGCGCGGAATGATCGAGACCTTGTGAACCGGCTCACCGGTCGGCACGGTTTCGGCAACCAGCGCATGTCCGGCTTCGTGGTAAGAGACGCGTTTCTTTTCCGCTTCGTTGAGTGCCCGATTCTTCTTTTCCGGGCCGGCCAGCACCCGATCGATCGCGGCTTCGAAATCCTGCATGCCGACGCTGTCGCGATTCTCGCGCACGGCAATGATCGCCGCCTCGTTGGCGACATTCGCAAGATCCGCGCCGACGAATCCCGGGGTCCGCTGGGCGATCACCCGCAGATTGATGTCGCTGCCCAGTTTCATGTTTTTGGTATGCAGCGCCAGAATCGCAATGCGATCCTCCAGGCCCGGCTTGTCCACCACGATCTGCCGGTCGAAGCGACCCGCGCGCAGCAGGGCTTTGTCGAGGATCTCCGGCCGGTTGGTGGCGGCCATCACGACGACCCCCACCGACGGATCGAACCCGTCCATCTCGGTCAGCAACTGATTCAGAGTCTGTTCACGCTCGTCGTGTCCGCCCATCACCACCGGGCCGCCGCGCGATCGTCCGATCGCATCGAGTTCGTCGATGAAAATGATGCATGGCGCCTTCTGCCGCGCCTGCTCGAACAGTTCGCGAACCCGGGCGGCCCCCAGGCCGACGAACATCTCGATGAATTCCGACCCGCCGATGTTGAAAAACGGCACACCCGCTTCGCCGGCCACCGCCCGCGCCAACAGCGTCTTGCCGGTTCCAGGCGGACCGACCAGCAGCACCCCTTTCGGCATTCTTCCACCCAGGCGCTGAATTCGCGTCGGGTCCTGCAGGAACTCGATCGTTTCGCCCAATTCCTGCTTGGCATCCTCGGCTCCGGCCACGTCCTTGAACGTCACCTTTGGCGCGGAATCGGCCTGAATCCGGACCCGATTCTTGCCAAGACTCAGGAATCCCCGACTGCCGCCGGCCATCCGTCGCGCCATCCAGGTCCAGAACAGGAACAGCAGACCCAGCGGCAGCAGCCAGTTCATCACGAAATTGCCGAGCCAATTGCTACCGTAACGAACGGTGTAGCGCACCCCTTTGCTGTTCAGGGTTGCCGCCAGATCGTGATTCCACAGCGGAATCGTCACGAACCTCTCGCCTTCCTCACCTGGCGTCTCGGGTTTCAAGGTTCCGGAAATGACCTGTTCCGTGACGACGGCCTTGTCAATCTTCTGCTCGTCGACCAATCTCAGAAATTCGCTGTAGGGAATCTCTTCCTGGCGCACCTCGCGGTACCCTTGCGCCAGATACAGGGTGACCACGGCGATCAGAAAATACAGCAGCATGGTGTTGCGGAGCCGATTGCCCGGCTCCGATTCGGAGGAACCCGATTTGCCCGTGCCGGGCAAGCGCACCTCCCGCATTCGGTCCGCCAACCTCCGCCACAGGTCTGCGGCAAGGTCGCGGAGTGAGTCGAGTAATGGCGGTTTGTTCATGAGTACTCCAGCGGAAGAATTTCGCGGCAAATGCCCCGGTGCGTGATCCTGAAGACATCACATCGCCGGTGGCGGGGAGGCGATCATGCTAGATGGCGCCGAAGCCGGACCGCCGCTTTAGCACATTCGATTGGCCAACGGTTGGGCATGTGAGGTTCCGTCAGACCCGGCCGATCGGCCGACGGATGGCCGGACATTTCAATGTGCCTGCACGGTCCGCACGGCAGCGGATACACTCAATCGGGACGCATCGAACCCGGGACGTGATGCTAGCGACGAAGACGCGTGCTCTGCAGCCATACGGCGCTATTCAGAGAACTACCGATCTCCACGCCTTCGATTGAACCCTTCGAAAAGGAGAGCTTCACCGCGATCATTTCGCCGGTGAAAGCAGGATTCGCGGCCCTCCTGAAAGGCGACACGGTGGTCCAGCCGCCCTGCTGCAGGTACTTGGTCGCCGCCGCGGAAGTGAAGAAGTCCTGAATGTCAGGCGCTCCGACGCAAACGACGGGAATGTTCACTCGCCCGGAGGTCGGATTCTCATCGCGGTCATAGAGCGCTGCCGAGCCGAAGCCGTTGTCAAGCCGGGCACTGACCCGTGCGACGACCAGCGGCTGCGAGCCGCTCGCGCCCTGCGAACCGGCGCCGGCTTCCACGATCGGGGTGATCAACATCTTCTGGGTAAACTGTTCACCCGAATACATCTCGAATGCTCCGGACTCCTGCGGAGCGAGACCAGCAGCATTGAAATTGGTCAGCACCTCGCCCAAGGCATCGAACGGAAAACCGAACTCGCTCAAACCCGGACTCTCGCCGGCTGGATTGTAAGCGCGATAGCCCCAGGCGGCACCCGATAACACATCCAACACCAGCGCTTCCCCGTACAAGGTATTCTCGGTCGTCTCACTGCCGGTCGCAAAGCCCGCATCGACCGTCACGAAACCCCGCGTTCCGGCAGGAAACACACCGAAATCCTGCGGATAAATCACCTTTTTGGCCGGTTCCAACGGCGGAAGAAACGGATTCGATTCGAACAGAACTCCGTTTGCCGCCGACGCAAACACGTCACCGATATTGAACGTGACGATGTCGGCGACACTGGCAGGGTTGAAGAAATTGAGTTCTTCGCACGGATCCATCCAGGGACTTCCCGGGTTCGCCGGAATCCCCGATTTGTAACTGTAGGCGTAGTGCAGTGTGTCGGCGAAGCGGACGTCCCGCGAGTTGATCGGCAGCATCGTCGCAGCCGACAGGATCGTCGTCACCGCGCCCCCATTGACGACATACGGGAAAAGAATCGCTTCAGCGATGGCCTCCCCTGGGCCGGCAAACGCCAACAGCGTGGACGATACTCCGATCGCGAGTTTTGTCTTGGCGAATCGTGCAGTCCTCAACATGACTTCATCTCCTGCACCCATTGCACTGTGGTGAAAGGCGAGAACGGCGACCGCACCGGCCTGCCCGTTCCGCAGGCATGCCGAGCGGTAATCGGGAAGACCCTGCGCCTGGTCGACCAACGCAATAATACATCCCTGGCGATCAGATCGGTAAAGGATACGCTCGCTACCGCTACCGCTATCCCTCCGGGGGCACACATCGTCCTTGACAGGGTGTGCGTTTGCCCCGATTCTCCCAGTCTCATGTGAGATTTCAGCCTCGCCGCCGCAGACAATCATCGACCGTCCGCCGGCGCCCCGTTGTTGCGGCGATGTCCTTCTGTCACGGAGTTCAACATCATGCCGAGAGTTCTCGCGATCTGCCTCGACGGCTATGAAGAATCGCTGGGTCGAGAATTCATGGACGCCGGCCAGATGCCGGGTCTCGCTCGACTGGCCGCAAGAAGTCGACGCTTTCTGCTCGACCACGGCCCGGATCTCCGCACCGGCTTGGCGGGAGAGCATTTCGCGACCGGTCAATCGCCCGCTCGGTCTGGCCGATGGGCGGCGGTACATTTCGACCCCCTGTCATATGCGGCCTGGCAGGAGGGAACATCACGGACCCCTTTCCCGACACATATGAGCGCACGCACCGTCGCTTTCGACCCGCCCTATTTCGACCTGCAACGGGCACCACAGGTTCAGGGCGTAGTGAACTGGGGCGCTCACGATCCGGGCGTCGCAGCGAAGTCGCGGCCGGACGACATCCTAGCAACGATTCGTGCGCGTTTTGGTCCCTACCCGGCGCGTGACTGGATTTATGGAACGCCATGGGGTTCGGCGGACGCTTCGCGCGAGATGGGGAGTCGTCTGGCGGAATCGGTTCGGGCGCGGGCGGATATCGCCACTTGGCTGTTGTCGGAGCGACTGCCGGACTGGGATCTCGCCATCGTGACGGTTAGCGAAGCCCATTCGGCCATCGAAGGTTTGTGGCACGGCGTCGATACGTCCCACCCGCTACACGGCGCTGAATCCGCCCAGGCCGCCGGGGATGGGGTAAGACAAGTGTACCGGGAGATCGACCAGTTGGTCGCACGGCTCTGCGACGCCTTCCCCGACGCCGCCAAACTGGTGTTCTCGCTGCACGGCATGGGACCGAACAGGGCGGACGTCGCCAGCATGCTGCTACTGCCGGAATTGCTGTATCGCCATGCATCGGGCGACCGGTATTTCGTTCGCGCCGGTTCGGCCGATCCTCACCTGGGCGGCTGCCCGTCCCTCGGCGGACAGACCTGGGACCAATGGGTCCGCGCCGGTTTCAGGCCGTCCTGGAAATGGCGCGCACGTTCACTGCTCGATCGCGCGGCGGCCAAGATGATCCCCACCGTCGTCAAGCGTCTCGCAGCGCCCGGGCAGACACCGCCGGAACATCCGCAGGATGGCACGCTACGATTATCCCTTGGCTGGATGCCGGCAACCCGCTATCAGCGATTCTGGCACAGGATGCTCGCTTTCGCGGTTCCATCTTTCTATGACGGACGCATCCGAATCAACCTGCAAGGGCGGGAACGCAACGGCTTGGTGAGACCGAACGATTATCATCAGACCCGCGAGCGGCTGGCTGCACTGCTGCACTGCTGCACCGATCCGATCAGCGGTCAGAACGTCGTCGAAGAGATCGAATTCACCGATAGTCGCGACCCCACCGCGTTGAGCGCCACCGAAGCCGATATGGTGATCCTTTGGCGCGGTGCCCCTCTGGGCTTCGATCATCCGGACTTGGGGCGTATCGGTCCGGTACCTTATCGACGCACCGGCGGCCACACCGGAAGCCATGGATTTCTGTTTCTGGAAGCACCAGGTCTGACCCCAGAGGATTGCGGCATCCACAGCGCCTATGACGTGGTACCGACGCTGTTCGAGTTGCTGGGCGAGCCGGCTCCGAATACGCTCTCAGGCGCAGGACTGATGGGCACTGCCGCCGCGGCACCTGCCGCCGGCGCATGACGACGCAGGGTTTGCAATGCGCATCTCGGTCGCCATCTGTACCTGGAACCGCGCCGGTTCGCTGAGCAAGACACTCGAGACGATCGCCGTCGCCCTGGCGCGGACGACCGACCCGGTCGAGGTCATCGTCGTCAACAACAATTCCACCGATCAGACCGATGCCGTCATTGCTCAATTTGCCGGCAGCATGCCTCTCCGTCGAGTCTTCGAACCCACTCCGGGGTTGTCCAACGCCCGGAATGCCGCAGTCTGCGCGGCTTCCGGCGACTATCTGATATGGACCGACGACGATGTGCGCGTCGATCCCGATTGGCTGGCATCGTACGGGTCGGCATTCCGTTCCCACCCGGACGCCAGCTTCTTCGGCGGACCCATCATTCCCCGTTTCGATGGCGCGCCGGCCGGCTGGTTGGCCGAGGCCTGGACGAGCGTCGCCGACGCTTACGCCGCTCGCGATTTCGGTGAGGCCCCGTTCCCGTTTAGCCCGGACCGGCTCCCCTACGGCGCCAACTTCGCCGTGCGGATGGAGGACCAAAGACCGAAGCGATTTGACCCAAGGCTTGGCCGTTGCCCCGGCGATTATTGGCTGACCGGCGAGGAATCGCGATTGCTGCTCGAGTTGCTGTCCGAAGGCAAAACGGGCTGGTGGGTACCGGCGGCCAGAGTGGAACACTGCATTCCGCCCGAGCGTCAGACCACCTCGTACATTCGCCGGTACTATCAAGGTGTCGGCAGAAGCGAGATGATCAGTTTTCCACCATCCGGCTCGCTGCGGCTGTTCGGCATTCCAGTCCGAATCTGCCGCGACTGGCTGAAATGGGAAGTCCGCTATCTCTGGCTTCGGGCGACCCGCGGCCCCGCGGATTGGCTCCCCAAGCTCGCGCTGAAATCCCGGGCACGGGGCTGGCTACAAGGCGCTTTGCCGAATTCGCTCACCAGCCTTCTTGGCTGCAACCGCTCCGGGTGACGCCGAAGCACCTGCTCGCGACGCGATTCTTGCCCTTGCGGTTCGGCATGCCAACGCGACGCGCATCGACAGCGGACGCGGACCCTGTACATCAAAATCCGCTCAGGATGGTGTAACGGATGCCGCCGTTGTCCGCGTACCACACCTGAATCCGAACCGATCGGAACCGGATCTCCGCCGGAAATCCCCGAACCTGATAACTGACGCGTTCCGTGTAGAGGGGCCGGCTCAGGTCTTCGCCGCCGAACTCCCGATAGGATAACTGCAGGCTTTCGTTACTGTAGCCCGCATAGGCAATCTCATGCTTGAAAGCGCCCTGGTGAGCCACCGGAATGTCCAATTTGGTGTACGGCAATGGCGGGGACAGCGGGCGCTCGATCCATTTCGATTCTTCCGGTGCTACCCGCACCGCATCAAACACGCCGTCATCGTTGCGATCGGAGAAGCAGGCCCTGGACACGAATCCGGCGATCGGATCGGAATACAGGCGCCTGTCGGAACAGTAGGCCGGAAGGCCATCCAGGATACTGGGATACACCGTTTCGTTCTGACTGACAAATAGCCCGCCCAGTCCGAACGGCTGACGATTGGCGGCCGTGATCCGCGCACCGGTGCGGTGCCAATAGCTGTACTGGCTGAACATCAAACCGCCGGCAGAAGCCTCCGACTGCTGGCCGAAGCGCGGCTCGCTGCCGGCGATGTCCGCGTAGTTCGATCGATCGATGATGGGCGCGGGCGCGCAGGCGACGAGCACCAAACCGGCGACAAGGATGAGAAGAATGTTCACGGGTTCTCCACAGACATGGGGGGCTTGCAATCCTCGTACGGGACGCTACTGAGGCCTCGAACCGAACAGCTTCGGCAGCATACCGTCTTCACAGAAGAATGTACTTAACGATAACTCACTACAGACGCATACCGCAAGCGCAATGCGAATAGTTTGCATTCGTTGTCGGATCAGTTAGTATGTTGCCACAAACCGTGACCAGGACACTACAACATGCTCCGAGCACTTTTCACCAGGAACAACCGCGTACTACCCATTGCTTGCGTCTCGGCCTTGTTTGTATCCGAAACGCACGCAACCCCTTCCGCCATGCCGGCGACCATGCAGGAAATGTGGAAGATCATTCAGCAGCAACAGCAGGAAATCGAGCTGTTGAAGAAAAAAGTGAGTGAAAGCGAACCCCGCAAGGACGAAGTCAAAGCGGCCAGTCAGCCAGCGATTCCAACAGCGGCCACCACGACTCCCGCCACCCAGGAAGGCGCGCCATCGACGCAGAAAAAAGCTTCCGCGAAGACCGAGCAAGAGCGCAAGACCGACATCCTGGCGACCGAAGTCGAGAAGTTGAAGACGCAACTCAATATTCCCGACAAGCGGGAGTACAAGAGCATGTACGGCATGGGTCCGGCGGCGTCCCAGGTCTACATGGTCAAGCGCGGACTGTCGATCGGCGGTTACGGCGAGTACTTCTACACGAACTACATGAACAAGCACGGAACCAGTTCGCGAGACCGCAACGACTTCGCAAGACTGGTCCTGTACGCTGGCTACAAGTTCAACGACTGGATCGTGCTGAACAGCGAGCTCGAATTCGAGCATGGCAAAACCGGTAGCGGGCGCAACGACCGCGGATCGGTTTCCGTGGAATTCTCCCAGCTCGATTTCCTGCTCCATCCCGCCGCGAACATCCGAACAGGCCTGATGTTGATGCCGATGGGTTTCATCAACGAAATCCACGAACCGCTGTTCTTTCACGGCAACCGACGCCCGGACGTCGAGCGCTACATCATTCCATCGACCTGGAGGGAAATCGGCGCCGGCTTACATGGCGAGATTCTCCCCGGGCTGACCTACCGAATGTACGGGGTCAATGGGCTTCGTGCGGGCCTGCTTCCGAACGAGGGCTTTACTCCGGCCGGCATCCGCGACGGCCGTCAGAACGGCAGCGAGGCTTTTGCCGAGGACTGGGCTTACACCGGACGTTTCGATTACGCGCCGGAAGAAGCACCCGGCCTGATGATGGGTGCCTCGACATGGCTCGGAAACTCCGGTCAGGGCGAGCTGTTCGCCGGACAGCGCGCGGCGGTCTTCACCCAACTGTATGAGGGTCACATTCAATGGCATTATCGCGGCCTGGAATTCCGCGCGCTGGGCGCCTGGGGAGGAATCGGCGATGCGGGTCTGGTCAGCGAGCAAAAAGGCCAGGCGGTCGGCAGTTCGAACTATGGCTGGTATGTCGAAGCCGCCTACGACGTGATTCCCTGGCTGTTCCCAACTTCGACCCAGTTCTTCGCGCCGTTCTTCCGCTTCGAACGTTATAATACATTGGCGACGGTACCGCGGGCGTTTCAGTCCGACGAGAACGGCTTTTGGGATCGGACCATCTATCAGGTCGGCTTGACCTACAAGCCCCATCCCAACATCGTCGTCAAAGCCGATTATCGGAACATCGATGCCCGATCGGGTGCCGTTCCGAACGATTTCAACCTCGGGGTCGGCTTCATCTATTGAGGAGCCAAGGCCCGCTTGCGAGTTCTCGGACTTCTTGATGCCATTCCAACCAACGATATCCTGCAATCATCGACTCAGTCATCCGCGGCTTGGGCTGCTCGGCGGCATCGTGTTGTCACTAGTGGCCACGATGTCACCTGCAACCATCTACTACAGCAAGGAGGAAGCTTTCGAACTGGCCTTCGGCGAAGGCGCCTCGGTTGACGCCTTGCCGCTGTTTCTGACGGAGGAACAGGTCGCGGCGATCGAGCGGCAGGCCAAAGTGAAACTGGAGTCCCAGTTGTTCACGTTCTACGAGGGTAAGCGCGGCGACCGCGTACTCGGCTATGCCGCCATCGAGAGCCACACGGTACGCACGCAGGCGGAAACCCTGTTGCTGGTGCTGTCCCCCGAAGGGAAACTCACCAAGACCGTGATGCTGGCCTTCCACGAGCCGCCCGAGTATCAGCCACCAGAACGCTGGATGGCCCGAATCGCCGGAAAGAAGGCCGAGGAACTGGTGCTAAATTACGGCATCGACGGTGTCAGCGGAGCGACCCTCAGTGTTCGGGCGGCGCTGGACAGCGCCCGCAAGGTCATGACGATCTTCGCGCTAGCATTCAAGTCCAGCGAGGGGAAATAGATGCGTTTTTTTGTCACCGGTGAACAACGACGCCAATCGATCATCAATGCGATCATCCTGATGTTCCTCGGCTACATCGCGTTGTTCTGGGTCAGCAACGGATTGATGTACTTCCATAAAATGGGACTCAACCCAGCGTCCGTGGTCGAATATTATCTGGGGTCCGAAGAAAACTTCACCCAACCGAAAAGCTACCAGAGCCTCCTGGAGGTCACGCATTTCCATCTCTTCTCAATGGGTATCCTGATCATCACGCTGACCCATCTGTTGCTTTTCACATCTGTACCGGTCCGACTGAAGCTGTTCCTGACCGGCGCCACCTTTGTCTCCGCGGTCGCGGACGAACTCGCGGGATGGGCGGTTCGCTTCGTTCATCCCGCGTTCGCTTATCTGAAAATCGGCTCTTTCCTGTTGCTCGAACTCAGCCTCGCCGGCTTGCTGGTGCTGACCGCCGCATCGCTGTGGATGCAGAGGGCGAGTTGGCGTGCGAAAGCCACCACGAGCGGAACGACGCCAGAACCAACCGGGTTCTGAAGCCGCAAAACTACCACAGTTTCAACGACTCGCGGCGGTAGCCCGGCGGAATGTTCATCGTCATGGGGTCCTCTGCGGCAGGCCCGACCGAGGCCAGAGACAGCGTCGCACGATGCTGTCCGGAGAGATCGCGAATCTCGATCGGAACTCCCGGGATGTCCTGGATCGAGACCACCGGTATGGACCAACCCATCAGACGACTGAAGCCTCGGGTCTTCACCGCCAGATGTTGCGCAAAATCGAACAGCGCCCGGATCGTCGCGTAGTCTTCCGCCGGAAGTCCCAGCACATCGGCCTGCGAGATACACAATTCCGCCAGCTTCTTCTTGCCGGTCAGGACGGTCACCCGATTGCAGGGGAAAGCACCCACCTTGTTGTGCCCGCCGCTTCTTGCCAAGCGGGTAGGTCCGGTGTCCTTGGCCGCGCTGGCAAATTTATCGAGATCGATCCCACCCAGCATATCTTGCCATTTAGCGCGCTGTTCCGGGGTGAGTTTCCCCAACTGAGCAGCGAGACCGGCGATCAGCGGCTGCAACGGCTCGCTCTGCCGACTGATCCGATCGATCGCCTGATCGTCGACGGTCACAAAAGTCTGGGTCTTGTGGTCGATCACCACCGCCTCGCCTCGCGTGCGGTCGAACAACAAATCACGCCCATGTTTGGCATCGAGACCGGGAATCAATACCCTTCCCTCCCGAACCAGGATGGGCTGCAGCTTGTCGGATCCGTCAAGCCGATACTGCAGGGAACTGGCTGCTTCGCCGAACGTGGACACGGCCAATAGCGCCACGGCCCATAACGAACTGACCTGATACTTCATGGCCCATGCTCCTGAGAGACTTGCTCTCCGGTCGATTCTTTTGACTGAGAAACTCGTGGGCGGCTGCAGCCCCGTCCGTAGTGATGACGCGCTCGCCTCACGCTTGCCGGCATGAAGTGCCCCGACCTGCCGGGCGATCCATCATCTGCAGTGACCACACCGCGTTGCATGTCCGTCGCCGGAGAACTTGGTATAGTCTCGAACGATCATCCGCCATTCCGCATCGACGCGCTCTGCTGTATTCGTGAATTCCCAACACGCCCTTGGGCTGAACGCCGGCCGAAAATCGTCACAGTTCCGGCTCGCGCTGTCAATCGCCTTGACATCCCTATTCGTGGTGTTCGAGGCGATTGCCGGCTATCGGGCCAACAGCCTAGCCTTGCTGACGGACGCTGCACACAACCTGACCGACGTCGCCGCGCTGGTGGTCAGCTGGTACGCGATGCAACTCGCCTCACACCCTGCGAATTCCAGCAAGACGTTCGGTTACCACCGCGTCGGCATTCTGGCCGCGTTGGTCAATTCCACCGTCTTGGTATTGATTTCGGTCGGCGTGATGTACGAGGCTTACCGGCGGTTCTCGGCGCCGCCGGAAGTCGACTCCCACATCTTGATCGGCGTGGGTGCGGCCGCATTCGTCGTGAATGTCGTCACGGCGTGGCTGGTCAGTCACGGTCGAGAGAATGACCTAAACCTGCGCAGCGCCTTTCTGCATCTCGTTGGAGACGTGTTCTCAACTCTCGGGGCGGTGCTGGCAGGGATCGGCATCTGGCTAACGGGCCTCAATTGGCTCGACCCCCTGGCCAGTTTCCTGATCGGACTGCTGATCCTTTGGAATGCCTGGAACATCGTCACCGAGACCGTGGAAATCCTTCTGGAGGGTGCTCCGCGCGGCGTCGACATGAGTATGATCGTCCGCGACCTGATGGGCATCCCGGCGGTGCGTGGCGTTCACGACCTTCATGTCTGGAGTCTGTCGCAAAACCTTCGCATGCTGTCCGCCCATATCGTCACCGACGACATGCCGATTCGCGAGGCGGCTGTCATCCTTGCAGAAATCAAGGAAGTCGTACACCGTCGATACGGCATCGTCCACACCACGCTACAACTCGAATGCGCGGGCTGCGACCCGGATCGCCTGTACTGCGATCTACGTCATGATCACGATTCGGATCGGCCGCATCGGCACCATTAGTTCAGCCCCGCAGTACCCACCCGGTCATTTCGGTCACCGCCAAGGCCGTTTACGCGCACGAACCTTGCCTCACGCGGCTCACCGCCGCTCCGTGGCACCCCTGCCCGGGATGAACCCAACCCATTGCTGGGCCTGCTTCATCAACGGCCCACTGCGGCAACATCGGACCTGCCTAGCCGCGTCGGTTGGCCAGGAACCGCCGAACGTCCACCGGATACGACGGCACCGCGGCAGTCGGAATCTCGGGCGACCCGCCGGCATCGATCAATTCAAGCCCGCGGGTCCGCAGCGATGCCGCAGCATCGCCGCAGCGCACCAGCTGCTGGCGGATGCCCGCATTCAGGTCGTGCAGCGCGGTCCTGAGTCCCTCCTGCAATCCCAGGCGGGCGGTGCGTTCCGTCGATGGTCGCAGCTTGCGATGCAGGAAGTAGGGCAGCAACCAGGACACCGCGATCAGCAACCCGCTGTGAACGGCAAAATTGGTACCCAGGAATGGAATCTCTTCGTGCACGCTTTGGTAGTATTCAATCACGACTTCGTACGATACCCAGCCGATCGCCAGTAGAGGAGCGATCACGGCGATCAGCCCGGACAGCTTGAGCCAAACCCGCTGGACGACGTTTCCGGGACGCGCCAGCGCTTCACGCAAAGCGGTCTGACCGTGATCCAGAACCAGGCGAGAGGCCCGGGTCCGAAGATCGCTGAACGCTCTCTCGAATGGCGCAGCCGGTAACCCCAGCGCGTCGCACTCCACCAGCAATCGATCGAGGCTGTCTTCGAAACACAGCTGCGCCCATTCGTCCCACAGCAAGCCGATCGCTGGCGTCTCCGCCGCCGAGGGCTGAACGGTCTTCGTCAAATCCAGTGAGCGCTGTAGAAAGTTGCCGTCCCGCCGAACGAATCTGGCCGCGAGTTCCTGCAGTGACCAATGCAAACCGCGCAACAGCTTGGTGGCAGCTTCTTCCCAAACCTCGTCCCAGACTCCGGAGAGCTGCTGATAGGCGGCATCGTCGCCCAGTTTCGCGACCAGCACGGCGATCGTGTCGGTCAGAAATCGGCGTCTGGCCTCCCGATTGTGCATCGTCAGCTGCTCCATCGCCTTGCGCTCCGACAGACTGCAGATGATTTGTTCCAACTGATCGAAGTCGTCGGCCACCGGCCCGGTCCGTTCGGTCCGGGAATCGGTGCACAGGATCACCGGGTCGGGAAACCCGCCGTGGCGCAGCAATCTCGAGAAATCTTCCAACTGCAACGGGTGCCCGCGGTCCCATTGGTTCATCACGAACATCCAGGCATGCTCCTGCTCGTGATCCAACAACAGTCGCCATCCGCGATCGTCCCGATAGCGTTCCGGGCTCACCACATAGATCACGACGTCGATGTGAGGCAGCCATTGCAACGCCAGTTCATGATTGGAACGGTCGGTGCTGTCGAAATCCGGCATATCGACCCACAACACGTGCCCGCAGTCCTGATTGGCATGGTAAGCGATCCGGACCCTATCCATCGGCAGCATGTCCGGTAACGGCCGGAGCCGCACCGACTCATGCAGGTAGACTGAAATTTCCCGTGAGGTCGGCCGGACCACCCCGGTGCGTGCCACTTCCCGCCGCGCGAGTCGATTCAGCAGCGTGCTCTTGCCGACACCGGTTCCGCCGAAGAAGGCGACGACCAACGGGCGCCGTTGCGCCGATTCGAACAGCATGTCGGCGGAACGCTCTTCAATCTTCTCGATGGACGCGACATCCTGTGCCGATAGCCAGCCTCCCGCTTCCGCTTGCCGCGCCCAGTCCAGGGCCAGACGCTGGTGCAGTTCCAAGTCCATGCCTTCAGCCATACGCGGCGAGTAGCCCCTCGGCCCGTTCGACGGCAGCCGCCGACAACTTGAAATGCCTGGAATCATCGAGCCGGTCGGGCAACGCCTTCAGCGGCTCACCCAACGACGCACGAAACAGTGCGGCCACTGCAGCGAGCTGACGCGCCTTGAGGTCTTCCGCGGCCCGGTTCACATAGTGCCCGAGCGCGCTCTCGGTCAGCATCGAAGTCAACGACAAGGTCGCCGGCGCAATCACGAAATCCTGTATGCCGATCCCTCCGGAATGCAATGCAAAGGCCAGCGCCGCGGCATCGGTCGTCATTCGTGTCGCCCGCAGGCTGTTCAACACCATTGGCCTGGCTTCCAGCCGTTGGTAGAGTTCGCGCGCGGTTCGATCGATTTCCGCCTGGAACGAATGGGAGTAATGGGTCAACGCCGAACGCAACAGCGCAGTGAACTCCGGCTTTTCCTGCCGCACGATCGATGCCAGATCCCTCCACCAGGCTTGATTCGCCGTCTCCTGCTCCCGCTTCGCCAATGCCACCTGCTGCATCTGCAACAGCAGGTGTTCCATCAGTTGCTCCAGCACCGCCCGCTCGCCGCTGTCGGCATCCACCTGGACCGTTCGGTGCAACATGCGCCGACCCAGCGTCGACACCTGCCGGAACGGCCAGGTCAGTACGCGCCGGGTCGAAGCGAAGACACCTGCAACTCCAGGTACCTCGAGCAAGGTCAGCAGGCGCGCCAGCGCCCGCTGAAACGTCTCGTAATGATGCGGGTGATTCAGGTAATCGCGCTGATAACCGGCAAGTGCGTCTTCGATACCTTGGTCGACTGCCCGCTGCCATTGCTCCCAGGACTGCTGTTCCGCTCGAACCGGAGCCAGCCAATCCGACCAGTGACGTTGCAGCAGCGCGCGGGTCCGTTGCGCGCGCATCATCCTGTAGCCGCCAGCCTGCACGTGGCGCGACACGCAATCCGCGAGCGTGTCCAGAGCAGAGCGGGAGAGCGTGACCTTCTCACCGTCCACGAATGGCAACGTCACCAGCGCGGGAAATGGATCCCCCCGGGTGTCGCGCCACTTTTCTTTGAGCGAATCCACCAGTGCGGCCCGGGCACGGTCGTCCACCTTGTTCAGCACGATGACCGCCGGGTGCCCCAACGGCTGGAGCAGTGAGACCATGTCCCACACCGACTGGTCGGAATATTTGTCCTTGCTGAGTACCAGAATCACCAGATCGGCCAGCGCGGTGACCTGCAACAGGTGACCGCGGTAGGCGGCGGAATCGACCGAGTCGAAATCAGGCGTGTCCCAGATACAGGCCGCGGGAACCGGCGGTGAAAGACCCGACGCGTCGACCTCCGCCAATGCGTATCGATCGAAGCGATCGCGCGGCAGAGCATCGCGCGCCATACGCGACATCGGCAGGAAAAAGTCCTCCAATGCGCTGAAGGTTTCCTCGGTCCTTGCTCCCCAGCAGAATCCTTGAGGATGGACGGTGAATCCGGCCAACGGGCTGACCTCCGCGAGATCGCGACCCAGCAGCCCATTCACGATCGAACTCTTGCCGGCTTGGGTCGGCCCGAGCAACACGATCTGCGGCAACAGTTGCGGGTACCGTGCGTGTAACCGATCGCCGTCGAGACGCGCCATGGCCAGCGCGATGGACGACGCAATGTACTCGTCCCGGTTCGAGCCCGTCTGCGCACCGACGGACTGCTGTCTCTTCAGCGTGCGGAGGAGAGCCGACAACTCATCCGCTTCCGCCCGCTCCGGCTCCATCATTCCGGCCGCCGATATCAATGCGTTCCGGTGACCCGTCGGGTCCCGATACCGATCGGCCATCATGCCGGGCCCACATCGGGCGGATGGCCGTGCCCGCAGTTCAAGGACCAACCGGTGAAGCGACGATGCGGCTGGAATGACATCGAAGAGACCAAATAGTGCGCTGGGCAATCGCTCGGCTACAAGCCAAAGCCTCAAACATCCATCGAAAGTTGCACTTGCGGCAGCCGAGACGGCGCCGCGTGGCACAACGGAATGCCGATCCTGCGAGCGGCGGAGGCGGCCGAGAAGCGACGGCCGCCTCGCTTTCCCGCTGGGATGATAACAGAAAAATCCAGAACCCCGCGGCCGCGTCACGGCGCCGCGATGACATTCAGAACCGCCTCTCCGCCGTGCGCCCGAGCGGAGGATCCCGGACCGCCCGGCTTGAAATACTGCTCGGCCGTCGTCATATCTCTCGCTACCTAAAACCCAACCACTCAGCTAGAGGTTTCTACCATGAGCAATTCCCGCTACGATCCTTTGAATCTGCTGAACCAGCTTCAGCGCGAACTCGAGCGTTCTCTGGATGTCGGTCGCACCGGCACCGAGACTGCCGCAACCGCCGAGTGGACACCGGCCGTAGATATCAAAGAAGAACCGGATTCGTACGTCCTGGTCGCCGACCTGCCCGGAGTCAGCCCGGACCACATCGACGTCACGATGGAAAATGGCATATTGACCCTCAGCGGCGACCGGACGACGGAAGCCAAATCCCGGCGCGAGGCTTACAAACGGATCGAACGCGTCCATGGTTCGTTCTATCGCCGCTTCTCGCTGCCGGATACCGCGGACGCCGAAGGGATCTCTGCGAAATGCACCAACGGCGTGCTGGAGATCGTTATCCCGAAAAAGGTGGCCGTACAGCCGCGTAAGATCGTCGTCAGCGGCGAATGAACCGGCCTCGCGCCGCCGCCACCCGTGGGCAGGGGCGGAGTCCCCCTGCCCACGGGTATTTTCTGACTTCGAGCCCGCAAGCAAGCTTCGATTGCCGCGTTCCACGAGGATCGGGTTGACGGCCTGCTCCCCGGCCCTGCGTCAAAAAGCCGGCAATCGGCTGAAAATGCCGGTAAAATGATGCGTCTTGTGCTGGCACCCCGCCGCACGCAGCGCCGCCTGGAACCATGGATTGTCCGATCCTGCCGTTCCGGGTCATTGTCTGCACCCCGTAGTGATGTCACAACCAATCGGATCGAATCAACTCCCGGTCATGCCGCATGACACCGTGCGTGCGCTGCGCTGGACCGGCGAAGGTTTGTCGGTGCTGGATCAGCGCAAGCTCCCCGACAGGATCGATTACCGCCTCTGCCGAACCGTGGTCGATGTGGCGGATGCCATCACGACGATGCAGGTCCGGGGTGCTCCGGCGATCGGTATCGCCGCCGCCTACGGTGTCGTCCTGGCCGCGAAGCAGCGATTTCATACCGATCCGGAGTTCTGGCGTTCCGCGATCCAGAGCGACATTCGGCTGTTGGCCGACTCGCGTCCCACCGCGGTCAATCTGTTCTGGGCACTGGAGCGCATGCGGACTGCCGTGACCGCCACCGGCGACGATCCGCTGACCGACCTCGAAGCGCTTGCCGAAACGATCCACCGCGAAGACATCACCGCCAACCAAGTCATGGGCGAACGCGGCGCCGACTTGCTCGCCGGCAGCCGCGCAGCGCTGACCCACTGCAACACCGGCTCGCTGGCGACCGGAGGCTACGGCACCGCCCTCGGAGTGATCCGCACCGCCTTCCATCGACGTGCGCTCGCGCACGTCTACGCGACCGAGACCCGCCCCTGGCTGCAAGGTGCCAGGCTGACACTTTGGGAACTTCAGCAGGAGCGGATCCCGGCGACACTGATCGCGGATTCCGCCGCTGCACTGCTGATGCGGCGCGGCCGGGTCGACTGGGTCGTGGTCGGCGCCGACCGCATTGCCGCCAACGGCGACACTGCCAACAAGATCGGCACATACGCACTAGCGGTAGCCGCGCACCATCATGGCGTCAAGATGATGGTGGTGGCTCCGACCAGTACGATCGATTGGGCCAGCCCGTCGGGTGATACCATCACGATCGAGGAGCGCGCTCCGGCAGAGTTGCTTCCGGCCTATTACACTGCAGCGGAGCAGACCATCGACGCATGGAATCCGGTGTTCGATGTCACGCCGGCCGCACTGATCGACGCGATGGTCACCGAGCGCGGCGTCGTCGAGCACCCCAGCGAGGCGGCAATGCGCGCCCTGCGCCCGGATCCCGCCGGTCATCGCCTGACGGTCGGCTCGGCCGCAGGGTAGTTCAGACCGGTACCCCACCAACCGATGTTTTCGCCGCTCCCCGATCTCTCAGAAATGCAGTGACCCGCCATGTTGGATCCCCGCCTCTTCCGCAATCAGTTGGATGAAGTCGAAACGTCGCTCGCACGCCGCGGCTATCGGTTAGACCGACCCGTTTTCCAGGATCTGGAGAACCGGCGCAAGAATTTGCAGGTCGCCACGCAAAATCTCCAGAACGAACGGAACAGCCGGTCGAAGGCGATCGGCCAGGCGAAGGCGCGCGGCGAGGACATTGCACCGTTGCTGGCGGATGTGCAGTCGTTCGGCGACGAATTGAAATGCCACGAGCAGGAACTCGCCGTGATCCAGACCGAGCTGGAGCAGTTGCTGCTGGATGTCCCGAACCTGCTGGACGCCGACGTGCCGGATGGGCGCAGCGACGCGGACAATCGGGAGATTCACCGCATCGGCACCCCGCGCGAATACGACTTCTCGCCGCAAGAGCACGCGGAACTCGGGCCGGCCCTGGGCTATATGGACTTCGAAGCGGCCGCCAAGCTGGCGGGATCACGTTTCGTGACACTGCGGGGCCCGCTGGCGCGGCTGCAGCGCGCCTTGACGCAGTTCATGCTGGATGTCCATACCGCAGAGCACGGATATACCGAGGTCTATGTGCCGTTCATGGCCAATGCCGAAAGCCTGCGCGGCACCGGACAACTGCCGAAGTTCGAGGAGGATCTTTTCAAGATCGTCCGCGATCCACCGTACTATCTGATCCCGACCGCCGAAGTTCCGGTCACCAACCTCGCTCGCGACGAGATCCTCGATGCGGACCGCTTGCCGATGAAATTCGTCTGCCATACCCCGTGTTTTCGCAGCGAAGCCGGTTCCTACGGGAAGGATGTGCGCGGCATGATTCGCCAACATCAATTCGAGAAGGTAGAGCTGGTGCAAATCGTACGACCGGACGACTCGCCGGCGTGTCACGAAGCGCTGACCGGGCATGCCGAAGCGATCCTGCAGAAGCTCGGATTGCCGTTCCGTCGAATGCTGCTATGTGCCGGCGACACCGGTTTTTCCTCTGCGAAGACCTTCGATCTGGAGGTCTGGCTGCCGGGCCAGAGCGCCTACCGGGAGATCTCGTCCTGCAGCAACTTCCGCGATTTCCAGGCGCGGCGGCTGCGCGCCCGCTGGCGCAACCCCGATACCAACAAGGTGGAACTGGTTCACACCTTGAACGGTTCCGGACTCGCGGTCGGCCGCACATTGATCGCAATCATGGAGAACTTTCAGGACGAACGTGGCCGCATTGCGATTCCGGACGCCTTGGTCCCCTACATGGGCGGACTACGTTTCATCGAGTCCTGACGCCGCTCGAGACCTCCGGCCATCGCGTCTGCGGAGCGCGCAGGGAACCCCTGAACTTTGAGTGAACACCATGACTGACGACGCTTTGTCACTGATCCGGCGCGGCGCGGAGGAAATCCTGCCGGAGCGGGAATTGATCGAACGCCTGAGCGAGGGCCGTTCGCTGCGGGTGAAGGCCGGCTTCGACCCGACCGCGCCGGATCTGCATCTTGGCCATACGGTTCTCTTGACCAAGCTGAAACAGTTCCAGCAGTTGGGTCACGAGGCGATCTTCCTGATCGGCGATTTCACCGGAATGATCGGCGACCCGACCGGCAAGAACGTCACCCGCAAGCCGCTGAGCCGCGACGAGGTCATTGAGAACGCCAAGACCTACGAGGAACAGATCTTCAAGATCCTGTGCCCGGAGCGCACGCTGGTGATGTTCAACTCGAGTTGGATGAATGCGATGAGTGCGGCCGATCTGATCGGCCTAGCGGCCAAGCAAACGATGGCACGCATGCTGGAGCGCGAGGATTTCAGCAACCGCTACAGGAGCGGTCAACCCATCGCGATTCACGAATTCCTCTATCCGCTGATCCAGGGTTACGACTCGGTGGCGCTGAAAGCCGACGTCGAACTCGGCGGTACCGATCAGAAGTTCAATCTGCTGATGGGCCGCCATCTGCAGGAGCACTACGGCCAGAGGCCGCAGGTCGTCCTGACCATGCCGATCCTGGAAGGGTTGGACGGGGTCCAGAAGATGTCCAAATCGCTCGGCAATTACGTCGGCATCGCCGATCCTCCCGAAGACATGTTCGGCAAGCTGATGTCGATTTCCGACGCCTTGATGTGGCGCTACATGGAATTGCTGAGCGATCGTCCGGCGAGCGAGATTGGGCGCTGGCAGCAGGCTTGCGCCGATGGCGACAACCCGAAGAATTACAAAGTTGCATTCGCACGCGAGATCGTCGCGCGCTATCATAGCCCCGCCGCAGCGGGACATGCCGTCGAAACCTTCGAGCGTCGTTTCAGGGAAAAGGAAATCCCGACCGATCTTCCCATCCGGACGATCGCTACCGGCCCGGAAGGGTATCCAATCGCCAACCTGTTGAAAGACCTGGCATTGACTTCGAGCACATCGGAGTCGCTGAGAATGATCGGTCAAGGCGGCGTACGGGTCGATGGAGAAAAGGTCGGCGACCCCCGTCTCAAGCTCACCGCTGGAACCGTGTGCGTCGTCCAGGTCGGCAAGCGGAAATTCAGCAAGCTGCAACTGGTCACCGCCGGTGAGCCGGATTCACGGACCGATTGATTGAATGGGTGGCACAAACCGGTGCGCCGGCGATCGACCGCCGGCCTCACACTGCACGCGGGAATTCGCCGCGACCCCGGAACGGGACACTTCGATCACACCTTCAAGCCAGGGACCCTTCTGATGCTTTCCGACAGCCAATCGCCGCCCGCTGCGCCGGACCAGTCTTCCGGCCTGCAGATCGGGGGGCCGGAGTTCGCGATCGTCATTCCGACTTTCAATGAAAAAGCGAACATTCCGGAACTGATCTCACGCCTGCGCCGTACGCTGAACGGCATCCGGTGGGAAGTCATCTTTGTCGACGACGACTCGCCGGACGGTACCTCCACTGCCGTGAGGGAGTTCGGCCGAGAGGATCCCAGAATCCGATGTATCCACCGGATCGGGCGGCGCGGCCTCTCCTCCGCCTGCATCGAAGGACTGTTGGCCAGCGCCGCACCATTCCTGGCTGTGATGGATGCCGACCTGCAGCACGACGAAACGCTTTTGCCGAAGATGCTGGAAGTGCTGCGAACCGAATCGGTCGATGTGGTCGTCGGCAGTCGCTATATCGAAGGCGGCGGTACGGGAAGCTGGGAACGGTCGCGTGTACGAAAGAGTCGCTTTGCCACGCGACTGGCACAGGCCGCCGTCAAAGTGCCGCTGCATGACCCGATGAGCGGTTTCTTCGCGATCCGGAGCGAGGTGTTGAACCCGGTCGTGCGTCGTCTGTCCTCGATCGGATTCAAAATCCTGCTGGACATGCTGGCCTCATCGCCGACACCCTTGACGGTCAAGGAACTGCCCTATCACTTCCGGGAGCGGACCGCTGGAGAAAGCAAGCTGGACTCGAAGGTCGCCTGGGACTTTGTGATGCTGATCCTCGACAAAACTGTCGGTCGCGTCATCCCGGTCCGCTTCGTGATGTTCATGTTCGTCGGGGGACTCGGTGTGTTCGTGCACTTCGCCGTGCTGACCGCACTGTTCACGGCCGTCAAGACCAGCTTTTTGGTCGGCCAAAGCGCCGCCACGCTCGCCGCGATGACCTTCAATTTCGCGCTCAACAATGTTCTGACCTACCGTGACATGCGGTTGTCCGGCTGGCGCTGGCTTTGGGGGTGGACCACGTTCGTGCTGACCTGCAGCATCGGTGGCCTTGCGAATGTCGGAATAGCGAATTATCTGTTCCAGCAGCAAACGTTTTGGGTCCTGTCTGCACTGGCCGGAATCCTCGTCGGCGTAGTCTGGAATTACGCAGTAACGTCCCTGTACACTTGGCGCTCCAAGTAGGCCGATTGGGAACCGTGGGGACGAGGCGTAGGTCCGGTTGGCCCACTTTCGTCGCATCCGCCACGCCCCCGTTGTGCCGAACCCGCTGCAGGGCTCGGCGGAACGCTCAGGTCGGAGACTTGAACAGGGTGGGGTTCATTCCGTAACGGCTGAGCAGCCGATAGAACTCGGTGCGATTGCGCTTGGCCAGCTTGGCCGCATGCGAGACATTGCCGTTGGTACTCTGCAGCAGGCGCGCCAGATAGTTCCGCTCGAACTGCTCCTTGGCTTCCTGTAGCGGCAGGAAGCTCGCAGGAGCGTCCCGCAATGCCTTTTGCACCAGGCTAAGTGGGATCAGGGAGGTAGCCGACAGCGCCAGACATTGCTCCACGACGTTCCTGAGCTGACGGATGTTTCCGGGCCAATGGAATGTCACCAGGAATTCCATCGCCTCCGGCGAAAAGCCGCGGGCCTCCACGCCGTAGGATTCGGCCAGTTCGCGCAGGAAATGCTGCGCCAATACCGGGATGTCTTCCGGCCGCTCCTGCAACGGCGGCAAGGTCAGCGTGACCACACTGAGTCGATAGTAGAGATCTTCCCGAAAGGTGCCGTCCTTCAGCGCTTGCTCCATATCGACATGGGTGGCGCAGATGATCCGCAGATCGACCGCCTCATCCTGGGTCGCGCCGATCGGCCGAACCGCCATTTCCTGTACCGCGCGCAGCAGCTTGGCCTGAAACGGCCGCGGCATTTCGCCGATTTCGTCCAGGAACAGGGTGCCCTTGTCCGCTGCGCGGAACAGGCCATCGTGATCACGCAATGCCCCGGTGAAAGCCCCCTTTCGATAGCCGAACAGCTCGGCTTCGAACAGGTTGTCCGGAATCGCGCTGCAATTCACCGGAATGAACGGCCCGTCTTTGGACGGACTGGCATCGTGAATGGCACGCGCCAGCAACTCCTTACCGGTACCGCTCTGGCCGCTCAGGAACACGTTGGCCCGCCCTTGCGCAAGGCGGTAAGCCTGACTCAACAATTCTTCCATCACCGGGCTGTAGGTAATGATAGCCCGGCGCCAGGGTTCAATTTCCTCTGCGGCATCGGCTTCCGGGGCGCCGGTGAGTCGAATGGCATCGTTCAACCGCTCGATCAATACGCTGTGGTTGATCGGCTTCGGAACAAAGCCAAACATCCCCTGCCGGGTCGCCTCCACAGCGTCCTCGATCGTGCCGTGCGCGGTCATCATGATGACCGGCAACGTCGGGTACTGTTCTCGTAGCAGATTGAAAAGTTCCATCCCGTCGAGATCGTCCATCCGCAGATCGGTGACGACCGCGTGCGGCCGAAAAATGACCAGGCGTGACAAGGCCTCCTGGCCGCCTCCGACGGCTTCTACGCTGAATCCGGCCGATACCAGCCGCAATTTCAGCAGGCGGAGAAGATCAGGGTCGTCGTCGACGAGAAGGACCCGTCTACGGTGGCTATTCATCAAGTTGCTACCTCTCGGTGTCGTTCAAATCCTGCTCGATGGACTTCAGCGCATCCAGCTTCTCCTTCAACTGGCGCGCTTCGGCGTCCCGCGAGACCATTTGCCGGTAGAGTTCTTTGGTCTGCGTCCGGGCCTCTTCCCGTTCGCTGAGGGCCTCGCGCTGCTTGCTGAGAGCCTGCTTGGAACTGCTCAAAGCCTGTTTGGATTCGGACAGCGCTTTCCGGAAGTTGGAACGTGCGAGTTCGAGCCGCCGTCCCAAACGCAGCCGTTCGGCGGTACCGGCGAGGTTGCGCTCGGCAAACAGCAACTGGTAGGCGAGCAGGTCCCGCAGGCGTTTCTCCGGTATTTGGCCGCTGAACGCGCGAATCACCCGGCTGGACTGCGCGAGACTCCCGCAACCGTCCGTGACGATCTGGGCGGAGAACAGGCGTAGAAGCTCCGAAAGCCGTCGACTGCCGGAATAGGACTGCTTGAGCTTGTGACATTCCCCCAGCCGGTCGGCGGCATTCAGTCGGGTGAACTCGCCGGCGAATTCCACTAACTGATCGGCGGTCAGATCCAGCTGTAACTGGTCGCTGCGGTTCTTCACCGCGGTATCGGCCGGTGGTCGCGGCTGCAGGTCCGCGCAGGAGAAGAGGGCGAAAACCAGCAGACAGGCCGGCACCATTCGCCACCGGAAACGGAATTCATGCATAGGGATCGACTGGCAAACGTACCCGGAAACAGGCTCCGCTCCGCTCGGAGTTGGCATCTACGACATCGACGATGCCTTGATGACTGGCCACGCATTCCCGGACGATGGCCAGTCCCATGCCGGTCCCCTTGACGCCGGCTTCACGCCCCGGATGCGCGCGGAAAAACGGCTCGAACACCAGATTGCGATCTTCCGGCCGAATTCCGGGACCGTCGTCCTGAACCTTCAACTGGATCGAACCGCCTTGTTCGAACAAGCTGATTTCGATTCCGCCCTGCTCCGGTGTGTACTTCACGGCATTCGACAGCAGATTGTCCACGACCAACCGAAGCTGCTCGCGATTCCCCGACAACACGGCTGGATGCAAATCCTCAATCAGCGTAATCGATTTCGCCCGCAGACGTAACTCGAAGTCCTTGGCAACCGCTCTCACGATCTCCCGAAGATCGACCCGCTCCAGCTTGGCGACGTCGCGCCGGACATTGGCCGACCCGTAATGGATCAGCTCGCTGATCAAGTGTTCCAGGCGTTGGGCGTTGCCGAGCATGATTTCAACGATGCCTCGCTGTTCGGCATTGATCTCGCCAACAATCTGGTCGGCCAACAAGGTTGCACCCTCGTGGATGTTCGCGAGCGGCGTTTTCAATTCGTGCGAAACATTGCGCACGAAATGTTGCTTTCCCTGCTCCAATGTCGTGAGCTGATCGCGCAGCCATTCGAGCCGCTGCCCCAGATAGCGCAAGTCCCGCGGTCCGGAAACCTCGATGGGATCGCGCAGATTACCCGTGCCCAGTTGTCGGATCCCCTGATCCAGTTGTCGAATCGGATGTGTGATCAAATAGATGAAGATGCTGATCAGGAGCAGCGACGCCGGAACCAGGATTCCGGTCTGGACCAAAATGCGGTTTTGCACCAAGCCGGTTTCCTGCTCCAAACTGGCGACCATCCGATCGATCAACTGACCCGACACTCGCGCCAGATCGTCGGTCAGTGTGCCAAGCTGGTCAAACAGGACGTCCGGCACCTTGTTTGCCGAACGTCCCGGCCCTCCGCCGGAAAGATTCAGCCCGCCCGGTGGCTGGGCCGCCCCCCCCGTCACCGTCAATCGCAAGGCATCGACCAGGTTCTGAATTCCATCCAGAATCGCTCGCAATTCCGGTTCGGCGGAATGGTAGGCCAACTGCGACAGAATCAGCCTGACTTGCCGGTCCGTCTGAATGTAGGTCTCGCGGGAATCGGGTTCCTTGAGTACCAGATACTGCTTGCCCCGCCGCTCGACGTCGGCCAGGCGCTTGCGCAGCAACTGGGTCTTCTCGCTGATCTGGGCCACCCGATAGGCGGTATCCTTCGAAACCCGAGACAACTGATCCAGCGCCAGAACACTGAATAGTACGGCCAGCACGCACGGCAGGACGGTTAACGCAAAACCCGCAACGACCAGACTGCGAAGCGATACCCACGAGATGAGTCGCGCGAACACCACCGGCATCAACGGTGCCGCCCATACCGGCGACACGGAGGACACGCGCTTCATCCCGCTGCACGGATACGAGTCTGCATCCCGACCGGCGTCACGGCGCCGGTCACTCGACGCGTACGCCCAGCCTCGTCAATAGTCAACGAAGTACCCCGGCACCCGTTCACCTTCACCCATCGAAAATCCCGATCCCTTCGCGGTCAGGTCGCGGGCGAACCCGAGATTGGCTGGAAACTCCGCATACACGCGATAAAGCGGTTCCCCGCGCTCCACCTTGTCGCCGACCTTCTTCAACAAATCGACACCCGCACCCTTCGACATCGGCGCGCCGGCAAGCCGCGCCACATGGGCCAGATGCAGGTTGTCGATCGCCACCACCGCCCCACCGTCCTCGGCTGGCACCTCGAAGCTCAGCGTCCCGAGAGCCAACTCACGTTCCTGTGCCCCCTGAGCGTTGATGATGCGTCGCATCTTCGCGAGCGCCCGCCCCGATTCCAGAATCTCACGTGCGATGGAGTACCCGTCTCCGCCGCGCACATCCGGATCGAACTCGATGATGCGGCCGGCCAGCCGCAACGACTTCTCGCGAAGGTCCACTGGCGCCCGCGGATCGTTCTCTAGAACTTGCATGATATCACGCACTTCGAGTACCGGCCCGATCCCTCGCCCGACCGGCTGACGGCCGTCGGTGATGACTGCTTCCAGATGCAGGTTCATCCGATCCCCGACGTACTCGAAAAGCTTCCTCAAGCGCATGGCATCGCGCATTTGCCGGACCTTGGCGCTGGGGCCGACCGGAATGTCCAGCAACAGGTGGGTTGCGCCGGCAGCCAGCTTCTTCGACAGAATCGAAGCAACCAGTTGGCCTTGCGAATCGATTCCAAGCGGCCGCTCGACCGAGATCAGGATGTCGTCGACCGGAGCCAGCCGGGTGGTGCCGCCCCAAGCCAGACAGCCGCGTTCCACCCGGATCAGGCGATCGAGCACTTCCGGCGGCAGTTCGATCTGCGCCAACACCTCCATGGTGTCGGCAGTCCCCGCCGGCGAGGTGATCGCCCGGCTGGAGGTTTTCGGAATCAGCATTCCGTGCGCCGCCACGATCGGTACGATCAGCATCGAGGTTCGATTGCCGGGTATGCCTCCGATACAATGCTTGTCCGCGACCAGCGGCTCGTTCCAGTCGAGTCGGATGCCGGTGTCCAGCATCGCTCGCGTCAGCAGCAAGACCTCGTCGCGGTCGAGACCATTCTGGCCGGTGGCGACCAGGAACGCCGCCAGTTCCATTTTCGAGTATCGGTTGCCGGCGATATCCGAAGTGATTGCCCGATATTCCTCATCGGTCAGCCGCTCACCGCCGATCTTGCGGCGCACCGCTTCCATCGACGCCGGCGGCTCCGCCTGCGAAATCCGGACCGCGCGCCCGCCCTCGGCGCATAATTGGGCGAATGCCTGTTCGCTCAGACCCAATTCATCTGGCGCCACGATGTCGTCATCGTCCACCACGTTGAGCACCGCTTCGATACGCCGACCGTCGCAGTCCACGCAGACCTTCGCCAAGGCCTGGAAGCCTTCGGCCCGATAGATCGAACAACTTCGGTTCAGGTAAGCCACGTTCTCGCGGTAGGTATCGATCGCGATTCGGCGCAATTTCAGCCGACCGGAGTTTTCCTGCTCAGTCACGGCATGGGGTCTCGACATTGGGGGGAATCTGGCCGGCATCTGATTTTGCGGCCCGGTTGACCGTTACAATATCATCTCTGACCAACTCGCCAAATCCTCGCGCAGCAAACGGCCCCATGACCCTTTTCCGACCGAATTTCGGGGCAATCGCTTCATCCCTGGCGTTGCTGGGCCTCTGGCAGTTGACCGCTACTTCGGTGCAATCGCCGCTGCTGCCGGCGCCGATGGCCGTCGCCGAGGTACTGGTGGCGCAGTTGCGAAACGGCCAACTGCCCTATCACCTCGGCATCACCCTTGGGCGCCTTGCGGTGAGCTTCGTGCTGGCGATGAGCATCGGCAGCGCCATCGGCATCGCATTTGGCCGTCATCCGAAACTGGACCGGTTCTTCGATCCCTGGCTGATCCTGTTGCTGAATGTGCCGGCGCTGGTGACGATGATCCTGTGTTACGTCTGGCTGGGTCTCGGCGAAGTCGCGGCGATCACCGCCGTGGTCGTCAACAAGGTTCCCAATGTGGTGGTCGCCCTGCGCGAGGGCACCCGCGCGCTGAACCGGGACTTGACGGAAATGGCCCACGCCTACCGCTTCGGGCCGATGAAAATGCTCCGACATGTGATCGGGCCTCAACTGTACCCATTCGTGATGACCGCCGCGCGCACCGGCCTGGCGTTGATCTGGAAGATCATTCTCGTCGTCGAGTTGCTGGGCCGAAGCAACGGAATGGGCTATCAGTTGCATCTGTTCTTCCAACTGTTCGATGTTCCGTCCATCCTCGCCTATACCTTCGCTTTCGTGGCCGTCGTGCAAACCATCGAACTGCTGGTGCTGAAACCCCTGGACACCAAGGCCAGGCGGTGGCGGCGGTGACCGCGCTCCATATTCGGATTGACCGTAAGTTGTTTCCTTCGCCCGGCGGTCGAGGCAGCCTCGCGATCATCACCGACTTCAGGTTGACCTTGGCCCGTGGCGAATTTGCCTGTCTGGTCGGGCCTTCCGGCTGCGGCAAGAGCACACTGCTCAATATCGTGGCTGGGCTCGACCGCGATTTTCACGGTCGCATCGATTTTCACGGCTCCGCTTCCGACCCGAGAATCGGCTATGTCTTTCAAAACCCGCGGCTGTTGCCCTGGCGGTCCGTGCGGCAGAACATCGAACTGGCGATGCCAGATGAAGCGGAGGATCCGACGCTGATCGATCATCTGCTGGAAGTCATGGACCTGACCGGATTTCAGCATCAGTACCCCGATCGCCTGTCGTTGGGCATGAGCCGGCGCGCCGCGCTGGTTCGGGCCTTCGCGATACGCCCGGACCTGCTGCTGATGGATGAGCCGTTTGTGTCACTGGATGCACCGACCGCGCGCCGTGTGCGACAACTATTGGTCCGGATCTGGCAGGAGCGCCCGCACTCGGTACTGTTCGTCACGCATGACTTGCGCGAGGCGATTACACTGGCCGATCGGCTGGTATTCCTGAGCCCGTCACCCCTTCGCGTGCTCGCCGACGTCCGGGTCGACATTCCGCGCGACAGGCGCGATGACGAAGCGCCCATCGAACGTTTTCGCAGCCAACTGATCGGCGGCATGCCGGCGCTGGAGGGTGTGCTCTAGACACACGGGGTGACCTGTTGGAAGCCTTGACGCGCGCAAGGACCGCATGACGTTGGTCATCGGCGCCGAACCGCCGCGGCATCCCGCTTTCGCCGGCTGCGAAGACAAACCGTTGCGCGTCATCAAGATGCACTCCAACACCCGCACTGCGGCCAACCGGAAAGCCATTCGGTCAACTTGCGTGATTCATCGAGGCCATGGAGCCGCCGGTCAATCACTTCGCGAGTAACCATCCCCCGGCATACATGGTCGCCCCGGTTTGCCAAGCAGGTCGTCGATGATGGTGAAGAAGGGGAAGATTGCTGCCATACATCCGGCCTTTTCGTGCAGCCCAAGGCTGCTGGCCCTGATGGAATCCGCTGACTGGGTTCTTATCACTTAGGCGCGCTTGAAGCGCTGTGGGTTTCCCAGATTGGTCCAGTCACGGTCTG
>CAZXXC010000033.1:0-34754 GCA_964644665.1 uncultured Methylococcaceae bacterium | reverse complement strand
GTTGCGAGAGGGGCGACCATCCCATTAGAGCCGGGGGAACTCCCGATTTGGTTAGCCCACACCACCTCGGCGAAAACCCCACCGTGGACGTCCGATTCGATTTCCTTGCAATACAGTCCGCCACCACCCCGGACGTAGTACCCAGAAGCCCTGCAGGCAATCGGGCGGTGGTGATAGACTTCAAGGATTCGCGCCGACGGATCAAACAGTGGGCACGCCGACAGCGCCGCGACGTGTTGGGTGATGGTTCGAAGCGCCTCCTGCGGCCGTGCCGCAAGACCCTGCCCGGGCCGAGGACGCCGACCATGAAATTCTTGCAACGATTTCCTCTGCGCTACGCGCTCGCCGCATGCACGGCCGCAATGACGGCCTGCACCAGCCCGGGCTATAACGACAATCCGTCGCAGCGGATCACGAAAGCGACGGTGGGTTGTCCCGCCGCCACCGAAAACTTCGCCGTCCATTTCAGCGTCCGTGTCCAACCGGCCGACGAGCAGCCGGGTGAAACGCTCAATAGAGAGATGTTTCTCCCGTACTGCAGTGATATCCCGAGTCCTGGTCGCGTGTTCCTTACCGCCGACCTGGTGGGCGACGAACTCCGCCGAATTCCTGTCGCGATCCGGATCGTCCGGCAGGATACAGGGAAGAGCCGCAGCGACGAATCAGACTCCGCCATTCGGCGCACGCTTTTCGATCTCCCGGCGACAGCTTATCCCAACGGGGTGGTGGAAACATCGTTTGAACTCACCGAGCGCGGCCATTATGCCATCCATCTGATCCGGCGCGGCGACGAGGCAATCTCGGGCGAAGACGTTCTGCGGATTCCACTGAACGTCGGTAGCGACCCCGATGCAAATCGGGCAGGGGTGCGAAACATGACCGTTGTCTTCGGCGCTCTGGCATTGGCAGTCATCGGGATGGCGATCTTCCGTTACCTGCTCAGGCGCTCCCGGCTCTAGCCGGCCGAATCGGACTCGCCCCGCAGTTGCCCAACTCCACACCCATGTGTTCGGTGGCATGCAGAGCCGTCATGCGAGCATTGCGATCGCAGCGCCATCGGGCGAGAATTCGGTGGTTCGCAGCAATCCGGCTCCCGCCGGAGAATGGCGGTGGAATTGCCGCTGATGGAACGCCGCTTTGGCCGTCAACGAGGAAGTCGATTCTCAACGACGACAAACCAAGGATGTTCCTTGCTGGAGACGAGACGGCCTGTCGCATCCAGCGGCAGGAAGACCTGCGAAACCGAATTTCGGACGTTGCCACCGATCGCCAGGACGTGTCGATCGGTCACGTCGACCACGATGTTGCAGTGCAGCTTTGCGCGTTCCAGCAGCGCCGGGGGCGGCAAGGTATCAGATACCGGGATCGTGGTTCCACCACGTGTCGCGCAGACTAGGTCCCCGGGCTTCGGTGCATAACCGCGCAACGGCCATGCGGCGAAAGACCTCCCCAGTTCTCCAGTGCGGCGGACGATGCCTTGCAGATACATCCAGTGCGCGATGGCCGGTAAAAACTCGTTGGCGGGCACGCCTGCAGTCCGCATCACCCAACTGACGAACGCAGCGGACCATGGTTCCTCGCAGTGCTTGCCGTCCCACTCGGGCTTTCCAACCGCCGCCCAATAGCGCTGGACCCGCGCAGACTGGGGATCTTCGTCTTCCCATGCCCCGACCGGCGATATCGTCTCGACAGCACCGTGATCGTGGATCTGCTGACCACCGAACAGATCCCACTCATGCCTGGCCAGACCCACAATCAGGCTACGCGTTGCGCCGGCAGCCGCGGCTGAGCGTTCCGGGATGCTCTCACATCCTGCCAAGACCAGTACGGCGACGGCAAGTAACACGACCGGTTTCATTCGTTTTGGATGCCGCGCCCGCGGTGATGCCGCCAAACTCCGAATCATCGCGCGCGGCGCACCGCGATTGCTAACCAACAGACCCACCTCGCCGGCTCACAGAGAACACGCCGGCAGGCGGTGGTCTCCTCAGCCCCCAGGTTGCCGGATTGCCGGGGGCGAATGGGGCGTGCTGGCCGGGCACACTGCGACCAAGGCCCGGGGTGACCGGCTTGGCGACGCAAGCGAAGCGGATTGGCCATTTCCTGTCCCCGAATGGGAATCGAACACGCTGCTGATCGCGCAGGATCGCGAGCAATACGATCTCTGAGATCGGTTCGGCAACGTCGTTGGGACGAATCGATTCGATTGTGTGATGACAGCGGTTTCGATGACCGCAATGCACGGCTGCGTTCAACGCCCGGATGACGTCGACATACCAGCCGCGTTGTGCCGCCTCCATCACAGTGCCCCGCCGATCAGCAGCAGCAACAAGAGCCACCCGAACAGCCACGCCATGGAGGCGCTCAGCGATTGGATCGTGGCGAAAAATTCTTCTGCACTGACGGCGTTCATGATTGCAAGCCTGCGCCACCTTCGTCCTGGTGTCGGGCGACGGTCACCGCGAACCCGGTCGGCAATTCAGAGTACCTGGCGTCTCGGCAGGGATACCGTGGGCCATCCGAACTTGCTGCTGCTGCCGCCGCCACGATGTTGACTTGATACCACATCCATTGACAAATTGTCAACGAACTGTTCGTCGCATACAACATCGTGGCCGTATTCACTCGTCCACATCCCGGACACCGAAATTCGCGGCGTCGGCATACCGTATCGATTCAAACCATGGGGATTCCCTCCGATGACCCTTTTTCAGGCTCACCCATCCAACCGATCCGGCCCACCTGCGACTCCAACAGAGTGGGGCAACCGGTGATCATGCATCTCCTCCTGCGTGTCGGGAGATTCGACGCATCAGGTCAAATGCCGCGAAAGAAGGTGGAGACGAATCTGACCTCAAACCCCCGGAGGGTCTGCCTGCAAACGTTGCGATTACGTTCGCTGAAAGCCGTGCGACCTAACAATCGACTCATCGCTCCGTGACGACACGGGACACCTCGTCGTCTGCCCCGATAGACACGGCGCCGGGTGGGTAGGCGCCTCAACACCCTGCAGATCCGGCGGCCAATGCGACCGACCCGTCCGTGGTCCCGCGCCACAGAGGAACGACTAGACTGGCCCACCGTGGCACGCGATTCCGCGGCAAACGCTGATTCAAAAGTGCAACCGCGCGGCACGTGCCGCGGATCCATGAGCCGCTAGCCGCATTGGTATACCCCCGGCGGTACCCAAACGACAGGCGATCCGAAGACGGAGAAAAGGGGATCGGCTCGAGACCGGACGATGGTGGGCCGTATTGGATTCGAACCAATGACCACTGCATTAAAAGTGCAATGCTCTACCGACTGAGCTAACGGCCCGCAAAGGATAGTATTCTATGCATCGGCGGGCGTTGAATCAAGCGCCTCACGGCGGCCCGAGGTTGACCGCGACAGCGTGCCATCGCCTCGCCCGACAGCCCGAACTGCAATCCGATCCGGTAGAAGATCCGTACCCGTTCCAGTCCCGTGATCACCCACCGACCCTACCCTGATTCCCTGACGACCAGCACCGACCGAATACGAAAATCGACGTCTATCGTGTCGCTCTTGCTGCTGGCTGTCGGCCTCGCCGGATGCGTCTACCTGCGGCTACTCGAAGTGAAGAACCAACTGCAGGACTTCGATCGAAATTTTCGGGTCGAGGTCCGCGGTCAACTGCTTGTCCACTTTCTCCACCCGGTGATGCTGAGCGACGACTTCCTGTACCTGACCGAATTGGAACCGACCCGCATCGAGAAAGGCCCGGTCGGTCCACATTGGGTGGTCGACTTCCACAAGCTCAATGCCTCCGGTCAGACCGAAAGCCCCCGCAAGACACTGACCTTCACCATGGACTTCGACGCCGACCGGAAGCTGAACCGGTTCGGCTTCTCTCCGCTGTTCCTGACGATTGCGCCTCCGGAATTCTTGGAAGCATCGATTCGCTCCATGGGACGAGGCAGTGTCGATACCAGCCGTCGGCAGTTACGCGTGGATCCAAAGGACCTGCCCAAGATCCGGGCGCGACTGCCGACCCGCGACAGTATCATCGCCGCGTTCGGTGCGCCATTGATGGAGATGCAAGAGCCGCAGGAAGTTCACGCCTTTTACCGCTTTCTCGCAGACACACGGCCGATCCGAGGAAATTCCGGAAAGAATCGGCTGGCGGAGGTGCGAGTATCCTTCGACCCGGCTACCGGCGAACTGGTCCGCATGATGGGCAAGTTCGTGGGTCTGAAGCTCCGCATCAATTACCGGTCGTTGCAGGCATCGCCCGATCGGGGCCGGACATCGAAACCCGATGCGCCCGCACCCGCTTCCTGACGCCGGCAACCGCTTCGGTCAGTCGAGCTCCAGGTTCCGCAGATACTGTCGAAAGTCCTCGCGGAGTTCGGCATGCTTCAGCCCCTGCTCCACGGTCGCGATCAGATAGCCCAATTTGGATCCACAGTCATAGCGCCGCCCTTGAAATTCGTAGGCAAGCACCGGCTCGTCGTTCAGCAACATCGCGATCGCGTCGGTCAGTTGCAGTTCGCCGCCCGCACCGCGCGGAATGTGTGCCAGCTTGTCGAAAATCGCCGGGGTCAGAACATAGCGCCCGACCACGGCCAGGTTGGATGGCGCCTCCTCGGGCCGGGGCTTTTCGACGATCCGGTCGACCTTCTCCAGGCCCGCCTCGATGGCATGCGCTTTGACGATGCCGTAACTCTGCGTCTCCGAAGGATCGACCCGCTCGACGCCGAGGACTGAACATTGCCACTCGTCGTAGACCCGGATCATCTGGCTCAAACAGCCGGCCCCGTCATCGTCGATCATGTCGTCCGCCAGCAGCACGGCGAACGGTTCATCACCCACCACCGCCCTGGCACAATTGACCGCGTGCCCCAGACCCAGCGCCTCGGCCTGGCGGATGTACACACAGGTCACATGGGAAGGCACGATGTTCTGTACGATCTTCAGGGTCTCGCTCTTGGCCCGATTGCTCAGTTCGGTTTCCAGTTCGTATGCCTTGTCGAAATGATCGGGGATGGCGTTCTTGGTGCGGCCGGTGATGAAGATCATCACGTCGATCCCGGCCGCGACCGCTTCCTCGACTGCGTACTGAATCAAAGGTTTATCGACGATCGGCAGCATCTCCTTCGGGCTGGCCTTGGTCGCCGGCAAGAATCGGGTACCGAGCCCGGCGACCGGAAATACGGCTTTCGTGACAGCTTTCTTCATACCTGTGCTCCTGCTCGGTCAGGTTTCAAGGACGGGGTTGATGATTTGATGCTCACCCAGATAATCCAGTACCCGCTGCGCGCACCGATCGAGACTTTCCCGGCCCGTGCTGACGACGATCTCCGGCCTCTCAGGAGCTTCGTAGGGCGATGATATGCCCGTGAATTCCGGGATCTGGCCGTTGCGGGCCTTCTGATATAGTCCCTTGACGTCTCGCTTTTCGCAGACTTCCAGCGGGGCGTCGCAATACACCTCGATGAAATCGCCCGGATCGACCAAAGATCGGACGAGATCACGATCACGTCGGAACGGCGATATGAAAGCCGTCAGCGCGATCACCCCGGCATCGACGAACAATTTGCTCATTTCGCCGATCCGACGTATGTTCTCCGCACGGTCGGCGGCGCTGAACCCGAGATCGGAGCAAAGGCCATGGCGGACATTGTCGCCGTCGAAGACGTAGGCGCGACAGCCGAGATCGAACAGCACTTCCTCCATACGATGCGCCAGCGTCGATTTGCCCGCCCCGGAAAGCCCGGTGAACCAGATGATGGCACTTCGATGTCCGTTCTGGCGCTCCCGGTCTGCCCGGGCGACACGGCCCTGATGCCAAACGATGTTTCTGTTCATTGACCTCCCGATCGATGTTGATGAGCGCCCTCTCGCCGCGTGTCCTTATGTCGCAGACACGACCACGTGGGCGGAAGCGTAAAGGAAAGCCGGGCGTGTTTCAAAATGCGATGACGCCTCGAAGCGCGTCCACCATTCCAATCGGCCGACCGACCGATCAACCGGATGTGGTCGGCGTTGGACCCGGCGTGCAATGCTGGCAGGATGCCGGACCGGCGCCCACACCGAGTTGCCGACTGCCGTCGCACCTCGTCGCCCGATGCCGCGGCGCGCCGTGGGGAATAGCAGCCTTTTCCGCTTTCAGGAGGCATCGACCGTGAACACCGTCATCATCGGCTCCGGCATCGCCGGCATTACGTTGGCCGAAGAACTACGCAAACTCGCTCCCTCGCAGCCGGTGACCGTGCTGACCCGAGAGACCCATGGGTACTACTCGCGCCCGATGCTCTCGCATGGCTTTTCCCGCGAAGACGTGGAAACGAAGATCGTGTTACGACCGTTCGCAGCGCTACGCGACATCGGGATCGAAGTGCGCGAAGGCACGGATGTGGTCGCTATCGACCGACAACGCCAAGAATTGGCGTTTCGCTACGGAGGCACGGAGGACCGCCTCACTTATCGGCACGTCGTTTTCGCTACGGGCTCGGACGCCTTGATCCCGCGGCCGTTCCAGGCACAACGGGAGTTGTTCTACGTATTGAACAGCCTCGATGATCTGATCGAACTGCGGCGCTTGCGAGCCGGTATTCGCGACCAGAACCGGGTTCCCCGCTGGGCCATCATCGGCGGCGGACTGATCGGCTGCGAACTCGCTTCCGACTTGGCCAAAGTCGGTGATCGAGTCACGTTATTTCATGCCCTGCCCCGCCTGATGGAGCGACAACTGCAACCGGGCGATTCTGCTGCGCTGGCTGAACTGCTCGAGAAATCCGGTGCGGAACTCCGGCTCGACGCGGCCGTCCAGGGCTTTGCACGCGCCGAGAGCGGCCATGTGGTGCGCCTGGCGCAACACGACGAGAGCGGGTTCGATTGCATCGTCGCCGCTTGCGGCTTCAGCCCCCGGGTCCAACTGGCGCGCGCATCCGGCTTGGCGGTCAACCGCGGTATCGTCGTCAACGAATTCCTGACGACGGCGGATCCGGCCGTGCTCGCAATCGGCGATGTCGCCGAATGTGCCGATGGCCGAATCTACGCGTACATCCTGCCGATTCGAAGCCAGGCTCTGTGGCTGGCGAAGCGGTTGTGCGGACAAATCCACGAGCCTTGGGAACCGCCCTTTTTCCGGCCCAAGGCCAAGGTCCACGGTTTTACCGCAACACAGCCTTATCTGTTTTGAATGCTCGGACGAAGCCGTCACGGCCACGGAACGGCCGTACCAGACCCGGCGATCCGCTGGTGGGGTCTTGAAAACCCGACGGCACGTTCCCAACTCGTGCGATTGAACCCTTCCGCACTGCGACTGGATCGATTTTGTAACGACCGGAGAGACTGTGAACCATGACCACGACTGAGCAAAAGATCACACTCGGCTTCGAAGCCGAGGTCAAGCAGCTGCTGCATCTGATGATCCACTCCTTGTACAGCAACAAGGAGATCTTCCTGCGGGAATTGATTTCAAACGCCTCCGATGCGGTGGACAAGCTTCGCTTTTCGGCCTTGACCCATGAATCCTTGTACGAAGGGGATAACGACCTCAAGGTCCGTATCGAGTTCGACAAGAGTGCCCGGACGATCACCGTGACCGATAACGGCATCGGCATGAACCGCGAGGAGGTGCAACAGAACATCGGTACGATCGCCCGCTCCGGGACCCGCCAGTTCTTCGAATCGCTAACGGGCGACGAAGCCAAGGACAGTCAATTGATCGGGCAGTTCGGCGTCGGCTTTTACTCGTCGTTCATCGCCGCCCACAAGGTGGTCCTGGAAACCCGCAAGGCCGGTCACGACCACAGCGACGGCGTGCGCTGGGAATCGAGCGGCGAAGGCGACTATACGCTCGAGACCATCGACCGTCCGCAACGCGGGACGTCGGTGACCCTGCATCTGCGCGAGGGCGAGGACGAGTTCCTCGACGGGTGGAAACTGCGGAGCATCATCCGCAAGTTCTCGGACCATATCTCGATTCCGATCGAGATGAAGAAAGAGGCGGAGGACAAGGACGAGAAGGCGGCCGGGGAGTGGGAGACGATCAACAGCGCCTCCGCGCTATGGGCCAAATCGAGAGACGAATTGTCCGACGAAGCCTATACCGAATTCTACAAGCATGTCTCGCACGATTTCCAAGAACCGCTGGCCCGCCTCCATAGTCGGGTGGAAGGCACCAACGAATACACGCTGCTGCTGTACATCCCGAGCCACGCGCCGTTCGATCTCTGGGACCGGGACTCCAAACGGGGGGTCAAGCTTTATGTCCGCAAGGTCTTCATCATGGAAGACTCGGAAAAGCTGATGCCCCGCTATCTGCGATTCGTCCGGGGAATCATCGATTCCGACTCGCTGCCGCTCAACGTATCGCGCGAAATCCTGCAGGAGAACAAACAGCTCGAGAAGATTCGGTTCGGCGCGGTCAAGAAGGTACTCGGATTACTGGAAGATCTCGCCGAGAAGGAACCGGAGAAATATGCCGCGTTCTGGAAGGAATTCGGAGCGGTGTTGAAGGAAGGCCCGATCGAAGACTTCAAGAACAAGGACCGTGTCGCGAAGCTGCTGCGCTTCGCATCGACCCGCAGCGACGGCGAGGATCAGACGGTCTCATTGGATGATTATATCCAGCGTATGATCGATGGACAGGACAAGATTTACTACATCGTCGCCGAAACATTTGCCGCAGCCAAGAACAGCCCTCATCTCGAGATGTTCCGAAAGAAGGGCGTCGAGGTTCTGCTGCTGAGCGACCGCGTGGACGACTGGCTGGTCAGCTACTTGACCGAATACGAGGGCAAGGCGCTGCAATCGGTTGCCAAAGGCGAGTTGGATTTGAAATCGATCGGTGCCGAACAGGAGAGGAAGGAGCAGGACAAGCTGGCCGAACTGCTGAAACCGTTCACCGATCGCGTTGCCGCGGTATTGAGCGATCAGGTGAGTGCGGTACGTATCAGTCACCGTCTGACCGAATCCGCGTCGTGCATCGTCGCGGACGACTATGGTCTCAGCCGAACCATGGAGAAAATCATGAAGTCGGCGGGTCAAACCGTACCATCCAGCAAACCGATCCTGGAACTGAATCCCGAGCACCCGGTCGTGGAACACCTGAAAATCGAACAGGATGAACAACGCTTCAAGGACTTGGCGGTACTTCTGTTCGACCAGGCCGTATTGAACGAGGGCAGCCAGTTGGACGATCCCGCGGCCTTCGTGCATCGTCTGAACGGACTGTTGCAGACCTTGATCCGGTAACCCGACCGGCGGAGACGGCAGGCCGGCGGTGGCCGTCTCCGCTGCTTCGAGCAGCGCCCGGCCGGCAACGCCCCGGTTTGTGGCATAATCGCACTCTTTTTGACAAGGCTGCGTTATGCGTGTGATTCTTTTGGGCGGTCCCGGATCCGGTAAGGGCACTCAAGGCAAGTACATCGCCGAACACTTCGGCATTCCGCAAATCTCGACGGGCGACATGTTGCGTGCGGCCGTGGCCGCCGGAACGCCTCTCGGCCTGGAAGCGAAGAAGATCATGGAGTCCGGCGCGCTGGTGTCGGATGACATCATTCTCGGTCTGATCAAGGAACGGATCGAGCAGCCGGATTGCGCATCGGGCTTTCTGCTGGACGGATTTCCGCGGACGATCGCGCAGGCCGACGGGTTGGCCGAAATGGGTGTCGAGCCCGATCAGGTACTGGAGATCGATGTCGACGATGAGGAAATCGTCAAGCGGATGAGCGGTCGGCGCGTTCATCCGGCCTCCGGCAGAACTTATCACATCGTTTTCCAGCCGCCCAAGGAAGCGGGTAAGGACGACGTGACCGGTGAGCCGCTGGTTCAGCGGGCCGACGATACGGAAGACACCGTTCGCAAGCGTCTCGCGGTCTATCATCAGCAAACCCGGCCACTGATCGATTACTACCAACGACTGGCCAAGCTGGGACGCGTGCAATACCACCAAGTCCACGGCATCGGCCCGGTCGAAGCGATCACGGCGAAGATTCGGCAGCTTCTGACCTGAACCGTCGCCGGTTCCCCCACGGCCGGCGGCTTTGACACGACTCAGCCCTACTCGGCAGCACGATGAACGGCAAAACGCTCTACGACAAAATCTGGGACGATCACGTGGTCTCCGTCGAAGACGACGGCTCCACGTTGCTCTACATCGACCGACAATTGATCCACGAGGTCACATCCCCGCAGGCGTTCGAAGGTCTGCGGCTCTCCGGACGCCAAGTCTGGCGCCGCGAAGCAAATCTGGCGGTACCCGATCACAATGTACCGACCACCGACCGGCGGCTCGGCATCAGCGATCCGGTGTCGCGCCTGCAGATCGAAACCCTGGACGGGAATTGCGAGGAATTCGGCATCACTGAATTCCGGATGACGGATCCGCGCCAGGGCATCGTGCACGTCGTCGGCCCGGAGCAAGGGGCCACCCTTCCCGGAATGACCATCGTTTGCGGAGATTCCCACACTTCGACCCACGGAGCCTTCGGCGCACTCGCATTCGGTATCGGCACGTCGGAAGTCGAGCATGTGCTGGCGACACAATGCCTGGTCCTCCGGAAAGCGAAGAACATGAAAGTCGTGGTGGACGGTGCATTGCACCCGGGGCTCACCGCGAAGGACATCATCCTGGCCATCATCGGCCGGATCGGCACTGCCGGCGGTACCGGCTACACGATCGAATTCGCAGGTTCGGCCATTCGCGCACTATCGATGGAAGGCAGGATGACCGTCTGCAACATGGCGATAGAGGCCGGCGCACGGGCCGGTCTGATCGCCGTCGATCAAACCACGCTCGACTATCTGCGTGACCGACCCTACGCCCCGCGCGGTGAGCTGTGGGAGCGTGCCGAACGGGAATGGCGGCAGTTGCACAGTGACGAGGATGCCGTATTCGACCACATCGTCACGCTCGATGCCGCCGAGATCCGCCCGCAGGTCACTTGGGGCACGTCTCCGGAGATGGTGTTGCCGATCGACGGCACCATTCCTGACCCCGCCGACGAGAGCGACCCGGTCAAACGGGTCGGCATCGAACGGGCGCTGCAGTACATGGACCTGAAATCCGGCACCCCGATCACCGGGATACCGGTCGACAAGGTCTTCATCGGGTCCTGCACCAACGGCCGGATCGAAGACTTGCGTGCGGCAGCGGCTGTGGCCCGGGGCCGCAGCCGAGCATCGACGGTCAAACAGGTCTTGGTGGTACCCGGCTCCGGACCGGTCAAGGAGCAGGCCGAACGCGAAGGTCTGGACGAGGTTTTCCGCCAGGCCGGTTTCGAATGGCGCGATCCGGGCTGCTCGATGTGTCTTGCGATGAATGCCGATCGGCTGGAACCCGGTGAACACTGCGCATCGACATCGAACCGGAACTTCGAGGGCCGTCAAGGGTACGGTGGACGGACCCATCTGGTCAGCCCGGCGATGGCGGCGGCCGCAGCAGTGCACGGCCATTTCGTCGACATCACCCGCATCTGACAATAGCGAGGCAAGCCCTTGAAACCGTTTACTCGAATCACCGCACGGGTGGCACCGATCGACCGCCCCAATGTCGACACCGATGCCATCATCCCGAAGCAGTTTCTGAAGTCGATCCGCCGTTCCGGATTCGGCCCGTTCCTGTTCGATGAGTGGCGGTACTTGGACCGCGGCGAACCGGACATGGACTGTACGAATCGGCCTTTGAACCCGGATTTCGCTTTGAATCAGCCGCGCTATGCCCGCGCCGGTATTTTATTGGTGCGTGAAAACTTCGGCTGCGGATCATCCCGCGAGCATGCGCCTTGGGCGCTGGAGGACTACGGCATTCGGGCTATCATCGGGCCCAGCTTCGCGGACATCTTCTACAACAATTGCTTCAAGAACGGCATCCTGCCGATCGTGGTCGACGCCGCGATCATCGACGAGTTGTTCCATTTGGCCGCGCCCGGTGTCGATTTCACGGTGGATTTGAAACAGCAGTGGGTCGAGGTCCCTAACGGCCGCCGGCTACCGTTCGACATTGATCCTTCCCGCAAGCAGCGACTGATCCATGGTCTCGATGACATCGGGCTGACCCTGCAACAAGCCGCCAAAATCAAGGCCTACGAGGCCCGCCGCCGGCAGATCGCACCATGGCTTTTCCACACGGCCGGCGGGCAGTGACGAACTCCAAGAAATCCATGGAACTCCCCAATGAGTAGAACCTACAATGTCGCCGTCCTGGGCGCCACCGGCGCCGTGGGCGAAACCATGTTGTCGATACTCGCGGAACGGCGTTTCCCGGTCGACAACGTCTATGCGTTGGCCAGCAGCCGTTCCGCCGGCAAGTCGGTTGCATTCGGCGATGCCGCGCTGACCGTCCGGGATGTGGACGACTTCGACTGGTCCCTGGCGCAGATCGGCCTGTTCTCCGCTGGCGCTTCGGTGTCGGCCGTCTATGCGCCGAAGGCGGCGGCAGCGGGATGCGTCGTGATCGACAACACCTCTTGCTTCCGCTACGAGGAAGACATTCCGCTGGTGGTTCCGGAGGTGAATCCGGAAAAGATCGCCGAATACGCGCGGCGTGGCATCATCGCGAACCCCAACTGCTCGACCATTCAAATGGTCGTCGCGCTGAAGCCGATCCACGACGCCGTCGGTATCCAGCGAATCAATGTCTGTACCTACCAGGCGGTCTCCGGGACCGGCAAGAAAGCCATAGAGGAGTTGGCCGGGCAGACCGCGCTGCTGTTGAACGGCAAGCCGGCGAAAGCGGAGATCTACCCGAAGCAGATCGCGTTCAACGTAATCCCGCACATTGACGTGTTCATGGACAATGGGTATACGAAGGAAGAAATGAAAATGGTCTGGGAGACCCGTAAGATTCTCGGAGATCAGCAGATACAGGTCAACCCGACGACCGTGCGGGTACCGGTTTTCTACGGCCACTCCGAGTCGGTCCATATCGAGACGCGGCACAAGATCTCCGCCGATGAGGTTCGTTCGCTGCTGGTGCAGGCACCCGGCGTCATCCTGCTCGATGATAGAACCCCCGGCGGCTATCCCACCGCGGTTACCGAGGCCGCGGGACACGACGCGGTCTACGTCGGACGGATTCGAGAGGACATCTCACATCCGCAGGGTCTGAACCTCTGGGTGGTCGCGGACAACATCCGCAAGGGCGCTGCGCTGAACAGCATACAGATCGCCGAGGTCGTGATTCGGGACTATCTGTAGACCCCGCGATCGGCTTCTGGTCGGGTACCGGGCCGTAGCTGCATGCGCCCGGCAAGCCAGATCGCTCGTTCGGCTAAGCTTTGGGAGTGAATAGAAGGACACTGTGACGACGGAACGGCCGCTCATCAACATCGGGGAGTGCATGCGGTGAGAAGACTGAGCACAGGCATTGCGATCGCCGGGCTGCTGAACCCTATCGGCGCCCATGCGCTGGGAGTCGGCGACATCCGGGTACAGTCCTACCTGAATCAGATGCTTCGCGCCGAGATTCCACTCGTTCTGTCGCAAGAGAAACTCTCCGACATCAAGATTCAACTAGCACCGGCGAAGGATTTCGCGGCGGCCGGCCTCGAACGCTCCTCCATCCTCACCAAACTTCGATTCGATCCGGTGCAGGAACCCGGCGGCGGCTTCGTGATCCGAGTCGGGTCCAGCGAGTCCATTCACGATCCGTTTCTGAATTTTCTGCTTGAGTTCACGTGGCCGGAGGGGCGCATCGTACGCAATTTCACGGTGTTGCTCGATCCACCCGAAGTGTTGGCACAAGCCAGCGCACCATTGCGCTCAGACCGAACCGTCGAGGACGATTCGCACCCTGCTCCCAGCCTGCCGCTTGCCGCAGCGGTCGAGACGGCTGCCGACTACGGGCCGGTCGGTCGAAACGAGAAGCTCTGGACGATTGCGGGAAAGCTCAACCAGGAGCCCGCGATCACCCAGGAACAGATGGTGATAGCGCTGTTCCGCTTCAATCCCCAGGCATTTTCCAGACCCAGCGTGAACGCGCTGAACGCCGGTGCGGTGCTCCGGGTACCGCCGCGGGACTACATCCTGCAACTCTCGCCTTCGCTGGCAAGGGAGGAATTCTTCCGGCAGCAGGCCGGACGATCACCGCGCTGGCTGCAGGAATCAACGCCACCTTCCGGGCTCGGCGATCCAAGCTCAGGCGAAGGCACCACTTCCGGAACGCGCCGCGCTGATCCAACGCCACCGGCCCCGTCGCGCGTCCGCCAGGCTCCAGGCGGTATCCAGAGCGATGTCGGGCTGCGGGCACTGGAAGCGCTGCAACGCGACAACGCAGATCTTCGCACCCGCCTCACAGAACTGGAACGGCGGATCGCCGAGCTTCAGGTTCTGTTCGCCGAGAAAGAGATACTGGCTTCCGCCGGGCAACCGGCGGCCATTGTCGACCGCAAGCCTCCCGGTGACACCGACTCGATCCGGGCCAAAGGGCTGGTGGCGCAGGCCCCGGTGCCGGCCATTCCGGCTCCTGGTCCCTTGCCGATTACTGGCGTCGTCCCCCAATCCGCCTCAGCGCCACCTGCCGCAACCAGGGCGAACGAAGCGCAGACGGCTCCACCATTGGCGGCACCCCGTTCGCCCGAGGCCAATGTCGCGTCGACCGGCGCCGGTCTGCAAGCGGTCGCTCCGGGTCATTCAAACAATCCGCTCGAATCTTGGTTGTTGGCGGGGGGTGGAGCGGTATTGGGCGCGGCGCTGACCTGGCTATACGGCCGCAGACCGCGATCGGCAAGCTCTTTGGACGATGACAAAGGCGACGGCGGCACCTTGGCAACCGCCCAAAGCATGGACACGGAACGGGTCGCGGAACCCGATCCGATCGCCTCCGGCGAGCCGTCTCTCCCCACACTGGATGCGGAAGACGTCGACCCGCTGTTCGAAGCCGACATCTATCTGTCCTACGGCAAGCATGGACAAGCCCTGGAGGCCATCCAAAACGCACTGCGGCATCAGCCGGAGTGCGAAACCTTTCGCCTGAAACTGCTGGAAATCCATCTGATCGGGGGCGACGCTGGCCAGTTCGAACAGGAAATCCGGGCGCTGCAGGCAATCACACCCGCTCCAGCACAATCCTTTTGGGACCGTGTCGCGGAACTGGCCGCGCGCATGGACGCCGAAGCCTTGCTGGATCGCGCGCTCGGCATCCCGGCGAGGAACCCTGCCAACCGCGAACCCGACATCGATGAAACCGATCGACTGATCGAAGATTTGAAGCAATTCAGTCGGGAAATGCGGAACGGTACTTCGCCCGGTTCAGCGGATGCTTTGGACAGTTCTGCCCCGGAACAGCTTGACGGACCGGAGCAGGAAACAGTGGCATCACTCGACCCCCATGAAATTCCATGGATTCCCGTCGCGCGAGCCGACGGTTCCGAGCCGGTCGACTCAGCGGGCGCCCCGCGCCCATCGGGCTTGGAATCGGCGCCGACGGCCACACCGGAAACGTTCGAGACGCTGGCGTCCGAGTCCATCGACAGCCTGCTGAAGGAGCTTTCGGCGCTGCATTACGAGCGCCACTGCCAGCAGGACCAGCAGCCAGCGGTTTCCCCGGCCGAACAGGAACCTGATGGGCCGGACCAGACTGCGGCGACCGGCGAAACCGCCCCCCGACAACCTTCAGCTTCCGGCTCGCCAGCGGAAGCTGCATCGAATGCGGGCGAAGGCACTCCGGATGAATTGGAAACCAAGCTGGACCTGGCACGCGCATACGCCGACATGGGCGATCATCAGCAAGCCAGGGAATTCTTGAGCGAAGTCATGGAGCGCGGCTCGGAAGCACAAAAGGCCGAAGCCGCGGGCCTGCTCGCCTCACTTGCGGGCGTGTAACCGCAGTAACGACCGCTTTTCTGCCGGCGAATCATCACCGAGCCCCGCGCGGAGACGGTCGCCGCCGCCGCGACGGCGGGATTGCGGCCACTGTTTCAGAACAGTCCGCCGAGACCTCCCGACCGCGGCTCATCCTGATCATCCGATGAATCCGCGACGCAGTCCGACCGGCCTTTGGGCGCCGAGCCGGCGACAAATGGAGTCAACATCGCATTCGCGCACCCCGCTGCGCTGCGCAAACCGGATTGTCGGTCCACCCAGACCAGCTCGATATTGTCCGGCGGCAGCAACGCAACCGGTTCCTTGGCGATGCTTTTCATCGCCTGCGCCCAGATTCGTAAGGCGCCTTGTGCGCCGGTCAAGCGACTGGACTGGTTGTCATCGCGACCGACCCACACGACGCCCAGATAATCACCGGTGAAACCGGCGAACCAACTGTCCCGGAGATCATTCGTCGTACCGGTCTTGCCGACCACGCCGAAATCGCGCGGCAGGTACGAGTACACGGCTCGACCGGTCCCGCGCGACACGGCATCCTGCAGGATCGTGTTCACCAGGAATACCGCTGAAGGGTCGACCACCTGCTTGACGTTCAGCGGATAGCGCGACAGCGGTTTGCCATCCGATGCCGTGACCGCCTGGATTGCAGCCAGCCGGGTAGAAAACCCGTCGCTGGCAAGCGTCTGATAGAGTTGTGCAACCTCGAACGGACACAGCGTCACGGCACCCAGCAGCAAAGACGGAAACGGTTCCACGTCCTGCTCGACGCCGAGTTGGCGCAAAGTTTCCAGCGTCTGCTCGATGCCGACGTTCAAGCCGAGACGAACGGTTGCCAGGTTGTAGGACTGGGCCAACGCGGTGCGCAAGGAAACGGTGCCATGTTCGCGCCCGTCATAATTCTTTGGCACCCACGGTACACCGCCCGGACTGCGAAGGCGCAACGCAGTATCGATCAGCGGCGTCGCCAGCGTGTAACGGTCGGGAAACTTGAGCGCCGTCAGATAGACCACCGGTTTATAAAGCGAGCCGATCTGCCGTTCCGCGTCGAGTGCCCGATTGAAACCCGCCGAGTCCGGATCGCGCGAACCGAGCAACGCGACGATTTCGCCGTTGCCGCGACGAGTGATGATGGCGGCGGTCTCGAGCCCCGTCGCATGAGTCTGTCGACCGAGACGCTTCAAGGTCGATACGGCCGCAGTTTGGAGCTGCTGCTGCGCATCGACATCCAGCGTCGTGAAAACGCGCAGTCCTTCCGTGGTGAGATCATCCTTCGCGTAGTCCTTCTGAAGCTGGCGCTTCACCAAGTCGAGAAAGGCCGGATAGCGACTGATCGCCTGATGCGGATTTGACACGACATCCAGCGGCTTGGCTTTGGCCGCAGCCGCTTCGTCCACCGAAATCGCACCGACCTCGGCCATGGCATCCAGCACGACGTTGCGGCGCTTGGCCGCTTTGTCCCGGGACTGGATCGGATCATAATACGAAGGGCCGCGCACCATGCCCACCAGCAGAGCGATGTGGTGCAGATCCAGTTCATCCAGTGACCTACTGAAGTAATATTGGCTCGCGAGTCCGAATCCATGGATCGCCCGCGCGCCATCCTGACCGAGATAGATTTCGTTCAGGTACGCCTCAAGAATCTGGTCTTTGGTGTAACGTGCCTCGAGGATCAGCGCCATCACGGCTTCGTTCAGCTTCCGCCACCAGGTTCGTTCGGAAGTCAGGAAGAAATTTTTCACCAATTGCTGGGTCAGCGTGCTGCCGCCCTGGACGATCGAGCCGGCTAATGTATTCGCCCACAGTGCCCGCAGAATGCTCCGGACGGAAATTCCGGAATGCTGGTAGAAATGACGGTCTTCGATGCTGAATAGCGCCTGCAGTAGCCCTTCCGGTACCTGCTGGCGTTTGATCAGGATCCGATCTTCCTTCAGCGTCGGGTAGAAGCTGCCGATCTGCACCGGCTCCATCCGAAAGATGGCGACGCTGCGCCCGGCCGCGGTATCCTGGATCGACGCGATCTGCCCCCCGCTGAATCGAACGCGTAATTCCCGCGCCGGCTCCAGCTTGTCCCAAAACCGGAACTCGCGCGTCTTGATCAGGAAGTCCGCACCGCGTCGGGTATAGGTCGCCTTCGATGCCAGTGTGTCATCGGGACGATACTTCAATTCCCTCAACAGCCGCTCCAAATGCACGGCATCAATGGGCGCCCCCGCGAAAAGCTCGGTCGGCGTCGCATAGACTTTCGCCGGTAGCGCCCACTTCTTCCCCTCGAATTGTTGGCGGATCGTGAAGTCCTGATAGGCCAGATACGCAACCAACACGGCCAGCACGAGCGGCGCACCGAGCAAAGCCAGGCGCTTCAGTGGCGTCAGGAAAAGCGCGCGGTAGCCGCTTGGTTGCGTCCGCGGCCGCCGCTTCTGTGGTCTCGGCATGGTGGTGTACGTGGTGTGCGATGTACTTCGGCTCGGCACCGATCGCTGAAATCGGCGTTCGTCGCAGGCAAGCCTTCAGCGGGAGAGAACCGCAATCCGATCCGAAGGGAGAACGCGACGATAACGAAAGAAAGTGGAGACCTCCGCCGTCCGCGGCCGGACCGCGGCACGAGCGGATGCGGCCGCCTCGCTGCCTGCCCAGAACGGTCGCACCGGAAATCCTCAGCGGGACGGACCCAGCGCGCGTCGGATCAGGCTCGACAGCAGGGTCACATGGAGCGGACTCGAATTCAGTGCCGGACTGTAGCGGTACCGAGTGCCCCCCGCCTCGATGAATCGCTTGCGATTGGCGACAGCGATTTCCTCCAGCGTCTCCAGGCAGTCCACCGCGAATCCAGGGCACACGAGATCGACCTCCCGGCATCCGCTCGCCGGAAGCTGGGCCAACACATCGACACAGTAGGGCTTCAGCCACTCCGCGGGGCCGAACCGCGATTGGAAGACCAGTTGCCAGCGCCCGGCCGGCAAACCGAGCTTCTCTGCAATCAGGCGTGCCGTCGTATGGCACTGGTCATGGTAAGGATCGCCCAACGCCCGACTGCGCTCCGGCAAGCCGTGAAAGGAAAACAGGAGCTTGTCACAGCTACCGTGCGTCTTCCAGAACTGCTCAATGCTGGTCGCCACCGCGTCAATGTAGCCAGGATCGTCATGATAATCGCTGAGAAGGCGGACCTCCGGCACATATCGCCATTGCCGGAGTGTCGCGAATACAGCGTCGAAGGTCGAGGCGGTCGTTGCCGATGCGTACTGGGGGTACAACGGCAAGATCAGGATCGGGGCGACGCCTCTGTCGCGCAGCGAGTCGAGTTGCGCTGCAATACCGGGCCTGCCGTACCGCATCGCGAAACCGACTTCCGGTACGTTATCCTCGGTCCACTCACGCGCGAGGTGTTCCTGCAGCGCGCCCGCCAGATCGGAGGAGAATACCAGCAGCGGTGACCCCTTGTCCGTCCAGATGCTTCGATAAGCCGCGGCTGATCTTGCGGAGCGAAAAGGAAGAATCAACAGATTGAGAATGAACCACCAGACCAGCCGCGGCACTTCCACCACCCGCGGATCCGACAGGAACTCCCGCAGATACCGCTTCACCGCCGAGGCCGTCGGCGCATCCGGTGTGCCCAGATTCACCAGCAACACCCCGGCTCTGCTACCGGCTTCAGACTGCATCGGTCCTATTTCCGGTTGATCAGGTTCAGAAACTCGGACCGGGTACTGATCTGTCTTCGGAATAGCCCCAGCATCGAGGAAGTCGTCATCACCGAATTCTGCTTTTCCACGCCACGCATCATCATGCAGAGATGCTTCGCCTCGATCACCACCGCGACACCGGCCGGACAAATCGCCTCCTGTAAGGCATCCGCGATCTGCTTGGTCAGGCGCTCCTGAATCTGCAATCGCCTGGCGTACATTTCGACGATACGTGCGACTTTCGAGAGCCCGATGACCTTGCCTTGCGGCAGATAAGCCACATGGCACTTGCCGATGAAGGGCAGCAGGTGATGCTCGCATAGCGAGTACAGTTCGATGTCCTTGACGATCACCATGTCCTCGGTATCCGCCTCGAAGATCGCCTTGTTGAGCACATTCTCGAGCTTCTGGTGGTAGCCGCTGGTCAGAAAACGGAATGCGGCCGCGGCGCGCTTCGGTGTGTCAAGCAATCCCTCCCGGGTGGTATCCTCGCCGAGTTCATGGATCAATTGCGAAAAGTGGGCTTCCATCGGATTCGGCATATTGTTTGAGCCTCGCCAGGGTCAGGAAAATACCCCTCGTGCAAGGGGCGACAAGAGCATCCCAGGGTGGTCCCGAAGTCTGCGCGTGCGTCATGCGGCCGCAACGGCACAGTTCGTCACAGCGTCCCGAATCGTCGCGACGCCTGCGCCGTCCAGAACCGCGTGCTCGCTCAGGTGCCTCCGCCAGCGGCGGCCGCCCGCCACGCCGTGAAACAAGCCCAACACATGCCGCACCATCGAATGCAGACTGGCACCACGGGCCAGTTGGCTTTCCACATACGGCAGCCAGGCGTCGACGCAAGCTTCGCGCGAAATCGGAGTGCGTGTGTCCCCGAAAATTTCGCGGTCGGCTGCAGCCAGTAGATAGGGCATCTGGTATGCGGCGCGGCCGATCATCACGCCATCGAAGCGATCGAGGAGCCGACTCGCCTGAGCCAGTGACTGAATGCCTCCGTTCAAGATGATCTCGCAACCCGGGAAATCCACTTTCAACTTTTCCACGACATCATAGCGCAGCGGTGGAATCTCGCGATTCTCGCGCGGTGACAAGCCCTGCAACCATGCCTTGCGGGCATGGACGATGAACGTCCGGCAACCTGCCGCAGCGACCGTCGATACGAACGAGCACAGGTGCTCGTAGGAATCCCGCTGATCGACCCCGATCCGCATCTTGACGGTCACCGGCACGACTGTCGCTTCGGCCATCGCCGCGACACAGTCGGCAACGAGTTGCGGTTCCTCCATCAGACAGGCGCCGAAACGCCCCTTCTGCACCCGCGGACTGGGACAGCCGACATTCAAGTTGAATTCATCGAAGCCCTTTCGCTCCGCCAGCCGGACGCACTTCGCCAGTTCCGAAGGTACGCTGCCACCCAACTGCAAGGCCAACGGCCGCTCGGCAGGGTGGTGCTCGAGGAGCCGTCGGACATCGCCATGGAGCAATGCGGAGGTGGTGATCATTTCCGTATACAGCAGGGTCCGCCGGGTCAGCAACCGGACGAAGTAGCGGAAGTGCCTGTCCGTCCGGTCCAGCATCGGCGCGACACTCAAGCGCCGGTCCAACCGTCCTGCCGGCAAGCTCGCGGCATCATGCATATGCGCCCACCAGGCATCCCCACTGTCTGTTCCGGCAGGCCCGGCAACCGTACCGGACACGCGCCGACGGCACGGAACGGGCGTCGTCGCAAGCGTCGAAACGTCAAGCCTTTCACTGGGGGAATCCATTAGGAGCCGGAATCCAGGACTCAGCGTCTGCGGTCTTCCATCAATCGATGGATCAGCGGCACTCGTGGCTGTGCCGGCACTTCGATCAGACGGTGGCGACGCCGGGCATTGAACCAAAGTCCCGCGGCCATCAGCATGCACAGCACCAAACCGATCAAGGCGGCGTAATAGGCCTTACGCAACGCGGCAATCTCGGCCATCATCGCATCTGGCAGGTCCTGCATCTCGTCTGCCGCGACCGCTTGATAGCGCGGGTGATCCTTGACCTCCCTCGTCGCCTCACCCAGCGCTGTGGGGTTCGACTGGAGCAACCGCAGTTCGTTGGCAGTCGCTTCTATCAGGCGCAATTCCTCGGGGGTCAGCGACCCTCGCTCGACACTCCTTTCCAGCGTCCGCAACTTCGACTCGACCGAGGCCCCGAGCACCCTGGCGAGACGCGTTTCGAAGGATTGGATCTGTTGTTGCTGCTCCGAAAGGACGGCGGTCGACCGATCCACTGCAGGTACCGCCAGCCGCCGTTCCAATTTGCTCATCGCTCCGTGGACCATCCAGACCCACGCCAGCATTGCGATCACAAAGGCGGCAGCCAGCACCCACGGTAGCAACGACCCATGACGCTTCTTTAGCGGCGCGACGCTAACGGGAAATTGGCCTTGCCGCAGAGGGCGATGATCTGTGTCCGGGGTGCCTTCCTCGTCACACGGATTTAGGTCTGTCATCCGGCGTGCTTCTCCCAGCCCCGCGAGGAGCCGATCAAGGATCGGATTATGATCGAGAAAGTAATGAAGGGGGTACCCCGAAACGGACGCGTAATATCGCAGATCTATCCGGTATGGTCAATCACGCCAGGTCCCTGGATCAACTCCTTCATCTGGCGAACGGCGGGCCCCAGACCGACGAAAACGGCATGCGCGATGATGGCATGGCCAATGTTCAACTCCCGGATCACGCCGATCCGGCAGATCGGAAGCACGTTGTGGTAGTGCAGGCCGTGGCCGGCATGCACCCGCAGGCCGCCGGCAGCTGCCATGCGAGCCATTTCCTCCAGTTGCCGCACTATGCAGGCCCGAGTGGCGTCATCCGAAGCGTCTGCGTATCCCCCGGTGTGAAGTTCCACGGCCGGTGCACCCGCATCGAGGGCCGCCTCGATCTGCATGGGATCGGCGTCGATGAACAGGGACACCATTATGCCGGCTGCCTTCAATCGCGCACAGGCGTCGCGAACCCGGCTCAGGTTACCGGCAACATCGAGACCGCCTTCCGTCGTCAACTCCTCCCGCCGTTCCGGCACCAGACAAACCGCGGCCGGTTGGACCCGGCACGCCACACCAATCATTTCTTCAGTCACGGCCATCTCCAAATTGAGCCGCGTCTGCAGCAATTCCTGCAGCAAGTCGATGTCTCGGTCTTGGATATGCCGGCGGTCCTCTCGCAGATGGGCGGTTATGCTGTCTGCCCCGGCCTGCTCGGCTGCGAGCGCTGCGTGGATCACCGATGGGTAGCGCGTCCGCCTCACCTGGCGCAAAGTCGCCACATGGTCGATGTTCACGCCCAGTGCAATTTGGGATACCGATTGATGTTTCAGCGTCATTGGTGTGACGAGTATTTGAAAAGTTCGCGGCTATGCAGGCGCCGTTCTCCCAAAAGGTGGGAAATCATCCTGCGCGTCAGTCGTTTGGCCTCGTTGAGGGCGGCGGGGCAATCCAACTCCCTGCGCTGCATTGCCAACAAAGTGGATCCGCGTATCGAATCGATGACCGCTTCGGATTCGATCGGCCCATGCTCCGGCAGGTAGCGGTAACAACGATCGGGCTGGATGGGCGCGCCGTTTTCGATCTCCCGATCCAACACCAGCGCGTAACCGATTTCTTCCAGAAACCTCAATTCAAAGTGCCGCAACAGCCCGGCGGGTTCCCGTTCAACAACGAGTTGCTGCAGCGTGCAGTGGTAGAGATCGAAAATGCAAGGGTGCGGATCACCCGGCGCCAGTAAATGCACCATCAGCTCGTTCAGGTACAGGGCACAGGCCAGATGCTGCGGATTGCTGAGCCCACCCGGGCCGAGATTTTCCGCCTTGGTCATCACCGGCAGTTCACCGCGGCCCGACCAGGCGATCGCCAACGGCACGAATGGCCAGACCACTGCCGCGTGATGGTACTTGCGCCGGCGAATTCCCTTACCCAACAGCGTGATCCGGCCGTGGGAGCGCGTGAAGAAATCGAGCAGCAGGCTGGTCTCGCGATAATTACGGCGATGCAGCAGGTACGCTTCCTGGAGCGACACGCGTGGCGCTGGAACCATTCCAGTCAGAGCTCGAGGAACTTCATTCCGAATAGCCGAGGGTACGCAAAGCGGCCTCATTGTCCGACCAGCCTTCGCGCACCTTGACCCAGAGCTGGAGGTTGACGCGCTTTCCCAGCATGATTTGAAGCTCGCACCGCGCGGCCGTCCCGACGGCCTTCAACAAACCGCCGTGTCGCCCGATCACGATCGCCTTCTGCCCCGCCCGCTCGACCCAAATCGTCGCATGGATCGTGATCAATCCCGGATGCTCCTGAAACGATTCGATCGTGACCGTCAATGCGTACGGCACTTCCTGTCCGAGACGAAGCAGCAGCTTCTCCCGAATGATCTCCGCGACGAAAAAACGCTGCGGCCGATCCGAAAGTTGATCCTCCGGGTAGATCAATTCCCCCTCGGGCAGCAGGGACAGCACACATCGTTCCAACGCATCCACATTCAATCCGCTCAGCGCGGATATCGGGATCACCTCACGAAATGCCAACGTCTGGCCGGCATCGCGCAAAAACGGCAACAGGCTGGACTTGTCGGTCAACTGATCGGACTTATTGACGGCCAGAATGAGCGGGACATCCGCATGCAGCAGCCGCTTCCGGACGACGTCGTCGGCCGGAAGCCATTGCGGTCGATCGACCAGCCAGACGATCACATCGGCATGCCCCACCGCCGAATCCGCCGCGCGGTTGAGGTAACGATTCATCGCCCGTCGCTCACCAAGATGCAAACCCGGCGTGTCGATGAAAACCATCTGCCCCTCCGGGACGGTCTTGATCCCCAGGATGCGATGGCGCGTCGTCTGCGGACGGAACGAGACGATGCTGAGCTTGTACTCCAGAATCCGATTCAACAGCGTCGACTTGCCGACATTGGGCCGCCCCACCAACGCGACGTATCCGACCCTCATGCGCAGATCTTGCGCTCCTCGCACAGCCTCGCCAGCATCGTCTGAGCCGCCTGCTGTTCAGCGCGTTTACGCGAACTCCCGGTGCCGCGCGATGGTTCGACCGGCAGGGCGACGTGACACTCGACTACAAAGCTTTGCGCGTGAGGCTGCCCCGACAAGGACAGGAGCCGGTAGATGGGGAGCTCCAGTCCTCTGGCTTGCATCAACTCCTGCAGCTGTGTTTTCGGATCCTTTTTCCAGTCCGCATCGGTCAACCGGTCGAATGAAGGAGCGAACAGGTTCAACACCCATTGGCGGCAGGCTCCATAGCCCTGATCCTGGAACACAGCGCCGATGACCGCCTCGAGCGCGTCCGACAGAATCGAGTCACGGCGATGGCCGCCGCTTCTCAATTCGCCGACTCCGAGAATCAGGTATTCGCCGAGATCGATGCTCCGAGCGATCTCGGCCAACGAAGTCTGGTTCACCAGCATCGCACGAAGACGGCTCAGTACGCCCTCGTCGGCTTGCGGAAACCGCTGATACAGCGCATCGGCGATGATGAAGCCAAGAGCCGAATCGCCGAGGAATTCCAGCCGCTCGTTATTGACGCCTTCGGCGCTGCGGTGCGTCAGTGCGAACCGCAGCAGATCGGGATTGTTGAATCGAAACCCGAGTTTGTTTCCCAATGGGCCTTCCGGATGCTTCATCGTTTGGATTCGATCAAAAACAAGTCATCGAAGTGTACCAAAACATCCAGATTGCCGAACACATTCCGCGCCACGTCATACTTCAAATGCAGCTTGATGGCGCCATCCTCCCGGGTAATCTTGATGTCCTTGTCTTTCACCGTGTCGATATTGTTGATGTCCCAACGGTTCCGCAGCAAGCCAAGAATTTCCTCGCGGGTCTTCGAGTGGAGATCCGGATCCTTTTGCAGGGAATCGATCGTCGTCCGGATCAGGTAGTGATCGAAGTAGATCGGACCGACACGGACTGCAAACAGGGCCACGAACCCGACCAGTCCCATCAGCATCAGAAAGCCGATCAGCGTGAGGCCGCGTTGTCGCCGACGGAACGTGAATTTCCCGGCTGCAAGCGATGCGCCGTCACGATTCATCGCAGTGACGACCCCAGTCGGTCGAACGCGATGCCGCCGTTGTCCCAGTCCCAGTTCATCCAGATCAGAAACGCTTTCCCGACCAGGTTTCCCTCGGGTACCGTTCCCCAATAACGGCTGTCATTACTGTTATCCCGGTTGTCGCCCATCACGAAGTACTGTCCTTCGGGGACTGTGAATTCGCCCTGGACGCCCGGTTGCCCTTCGCGAATCAGGATGTCGTGCGAAATACCGGTCAAGTCTTCGTTCAACAGTGCCGCACCGGTCATCGTGACGCCCTTACCGACGCCGACATAGTTGCCGAGTCGTGCCTGTTTCACCGTTCGGCCGTTCACGTACAACTGCTTGTTGTAGTAAGCGATACGATCGCCCGGCAAGCCCACGATCCGCTTGATGTAGTCGATGCTCGGGTCTTGAGGAAAACGAAAAACGACGATATCACCCCGTTCCGGATTCCCAACCTCCACAACCTTCGTATTCAGCACCGGAAGACGCAAGCCGTAGGCAAACTTGTTGACCAGGATGAAATCGCCGATCAGCAGGGTCGGCATCATCGATCCGGAAGGTATCCGGAACGGCTCGACGATGAACGAGCGTAGAATCATGACGACAAGCAACACCGGAAAAAAGGAGTGCGCATACTCCACCAATAGCGGTTCCTTCTCGGCGCCGGAATCGGCGAAACCGAAACGTCTCAGGAGGATATGGCCGCCCCAGATCACCCCCGAAACCACCGTCGCCAGCACCAGTAAAAACTCAAAATCGAAGTCCATGCTGCCCCGTCCGCCTCAAGAATCCTTGTTGACGCGCAGGACCGCCAGAAATGCCTCCTGCGGAATTTCAATCTTCCCGACCTGTTTCATGCGCTTCTTTCCCGCTTTCTGCTTCTCCAGAAGTTTTCGCTTTCGGGTGATGTCGCCGCCGTAGCACTTTGCCAGTACGTTCTTGCGCAGCGCCTTGACCGTGGAACGCGCGATGATCTTCGATCCGATCGCAGCCTGAATCGCGACCTCGAACATCTGCCGTGGAATCAAATCCTTCATTCGCTCCACCAGATCCCGCCCTCGATGCTGACTGATGTCACGGTGCGCGATCAGTGATAACGCATCCACCTTTTCCCCGTTGATCAGCACATCGAGTCTGACCAGCGGTGCCGCCTGAAAACGCTTGAACTCGTAATCGAATGACGCGAAACCCCGGCTCGCCGATTTCAATCGGTCGAAAAAATCGAGCACCACTTCGCTGAGCGGCAGGTCGAAGCACAGCGAAACCTGGCCGCCGATGTACTGCATGCTTTTCTGTTCACCGCGTTTCTCGATGCACAATCCGATCACGCTGCCGAGATAATCCTGCGGAACCAGGATATTGGCCTGAATCACGGGCTCCCGAATTTCGCTGATCTCGTTCACCGGCGGTAACTCGGCCGGATTGTCGATCCGAAGGATTTCGCCGCTAGTCTTCACCACCTCGTAAACGACCGTGGGCGCCGTCGTGATCAGGTCCAGGTCATACTCGCGTTCCAGACGCTCCTGCACGATCTCCATATGGAGCATGCCGAGAAAGCCGCAGCGGAACCCGAACCCCAACGCCTGCGACACTTCCGGCTCGAAATTCAACGCCGCATCGTTCAAGCGGAGCTTGTTCAACGCCTCCCTGAGATTCTCGTAATCATCCGACTCGACGGGATAGAGACCGGCAAAGACTCGCGGCTGTACCTGCTCGAAACCGGGGAGAGGTTCCCCGGTGGGACAGTCGGCCGACGTGATCGTATCACCGACCGGCGCGCCAAAGATGTCCTTGATGCCGGCCACGATGAATCCGACTTCACCTGGCCCCAAACTTTCCTTGTTGACCGGCTTCGGGGTGAAGAACCCCACCTTTTCCACCTGATGACTCTTCCCGGTGGACATGATGGTGATCCGCTGTCTCCTGTTGATCCGACCGTTGACGACGCGAACCAGAGAAACCACCCCGAGATAGTTGTCGAACCAGGAATCGATGATCAATGCCTGCAGCGGCTTTGCTTCGTTGCCGACCGGCGCGGGTATCCGCTCGATGATCTGTTCCAGCAGATCAGTGACGCCGAATCCGGTCTTGGCGCTGATCTGAACCGCATCTTCCGCCGGCAATCCGATAATTTCCTCGATCTCCTGGGTCACCTTGTGTGGATCCGCGGACGGCAGATCGATCTTGTTCAGCACAGGCAGAACTTCGAGTCCCTGCTCGATCGCCGTGTAGCAGTTGGCGACGCTCTGGGCTTCGACTCCCTGCGCCGCATCGACGACCAGCAGAGCGCCTTCACAGGCTGCGAGCGACCGGGACACTTCGTACGAGAAATCGACATGTCCCGGGGTGTCGATGAAGTTGAGCTGGTAGACGTCCCCTGCCCGGCTCCGGTAGTTTAGCGTGACGCTCTGTGCCTTGATCGTAATGCCGCGTTCCCGTTCGATGTCCATGGAGTCGAGCACCTGCTCGGCCATCTCGCGGTCGCTGAGGCCACCGCACATCTGGATGAACCGGTCCGCAAGTGTCGACTTGCCATGATCGATATGCGCGATGATCGAAAAGTTCCTGATATGGGAAAGTCCTGACACTAGCTCAGTCCTTGATTTTCATCGCTAGAAAGGAGGAATTTCCGCGACGCATCACCAGCACCGCCACCGATTTTCCCTTGGGCAGCCCTTTCGCCAGCTCTTTCAGGTGGGCTACGTCGCGGACGGTCTGGTCCTGGATGCGCAGGATGACATCCCCTCTCCGGATTCCGGCGTCGAACGCGGGACCCGGTGCTACGTCATGCACCACCACACCGTTCTTCGGTATCTCCAATTGAGCGCGCATTTCGGCGGTCAGATTGGAGACGCGCAATGCCAGCCGCTGCACCATCTCCCCTTCACTCTCGCCGCTGGCCAGAACCGGAGATTCGTCGTCGGCCGGCAACGCGCCGATCTTCACACGCAGTTCCTTCGTCGTTCCCTGGCGGATGATCTTCAACGCGGCCGCTTCGCCGATCTTGGTCATGCCCACCATCGGCGGCAACGAAGAGGACGTGGCAACCTCCTTGCCGTTGTACTCCATCACGATGTCCCCCACCTGCAGACCGGCATCCTCCGCCGGGCTTTTCGGGAGAACTTTCGCGATCAACGCACCTTGTGGTTTCTTCATGCCAAAGGATTCCGCCAGCTCGCGGGTCACGTCTTGTATCTGAACGCCCAGCCACCCGCGGGACACCTTGCCTTGCGTTTTCAACTGATCCACGACCTCCATCGCGACCTCGATCGGGATAGCGAACGACAGCCCCATGAAACCGCCGGTACGGCTGTAGATCTGGGAGTTCACGCCGACCACATCACCGTTCAGATTGAACAGCGGACCGCCCGAGTTGCCGGGATTGATCGCCACGTCGGTTTGTATGAACGGTACGTAATTGTCGCTCGGTAGGCTGCGCCCCTTGGCACTGACGATCCCGGCCGTCACCGAATGCTCGAAACCGAACGGCGACCCGATCGCCAGTACCCATTCACCCACCTTCAGCGAATCGGACTGGCCTAGTCGAACACTGGGAAGATTGTCGGCTTCGATCTTCAATAACGCGATGTCGCTACGTGCATCACTGCCCACGACTTTCGCCACCAGCTCCCGCCGGTCCTGCAACCGAACGATGATCTCGTCGGCGCCTTTGACGACGTGGTGATTGGTGATCACATAACCATCCTTGGAGAGGATGAAACCGGATCCCAGCGACTTGACTTCGCTCGGCTCGCCGTCGCCGTCGCCGAAGTAGCGCCGGAAGAAATCATCGAACGGCGTTCCTTCCGGGATCTCCAGACCTTCCGGAAGCTGAGGCTGGCTGGCCGCCACCTTCTGGGAGGTGCTGATGTTCACGACGGCCGCGTTGTTCTGGTCCACCAAGCCGGTGAAATCGGGCAGTTGCGCACCGACCGTCAAGGGAACCAGCGAGAGCGTACCGAGCAAGCAGGGAGCGAAAGCGCGGGTGAGCCGTGACACCAAGGGAGTCGTAATCATATGCTTGGAATTTCCTGGAAAAGGCATAAGAGTATCGGTGAACACTACAAGCGACGCAGAATCACGGGCCGACAAGCGGCGACTTGCGAAGCAAGACTGCGCTGCAGTCGCCGAAAGTGGATCATTGCGGCGAGGATGCCGCCGCCGGCGGCAGCCAGATCGGCCGACGGCCAGTTCCACTGCTCCGCAAGACCAGCCCCAAGCAACGCCCCGGCAAAAAAGCTGATCAGCGGAAACAAGTAAAGGCGGGCGGCTGCCCCGAGCAAAGGCGCTTCGGGTAAGCCAAGCAGAACCCGGTCCCCGGGCGACAATTCCATGCTGCCTGGCACCGACACCATCAACGTCGTTCCGCGTCGCGATCCTTCGGCGTAGCAATGAGTCGAACAGCTCCCGCAATGCGCCGACAGCGCGGTTTCGACCCAGCATTCCCGCTCACTCAGACTGCGAACGATTCCTTCGCTTTCAAGCATCGCCGAACCACGCAATCGATGTTGGAGCGTGGCTGTCTACGCTAATCCTGATCCTGAAAACGTATTCCATTGGCGAGGTATTCAACCGCCTTTTGCGGTACTTCCCCCATGCTCGTCACCGCATACTCCCCAATCTTGCGGGAGAAGCTATGAATCGCGCCCGTGTTGCGCGGCTGTCCGACCACCAGCTTCTCACCGACCCGATCGAAGTAAACCGAAATAGACGACAGACCATCGCTGAGTAGAAGGTGCTCGATGGAACGCCGGTCGGCCGGTTGCTTCACGCGTGAGAAGGCGACGATCTGAAATCCTGCCGGCACATTCTGCAGGCGCCAGCGCAGCGACTCGATCGGCAACGGGACGTGCTCGGATGTTTCCCACTGCAGCAACGACTGATCGGGCGACAAATCCAAATCCTTTGCGGCAATCGGCGCATCGAGATCCAACGAGGAAAACACCATTTGTTCAACCACGTTGTTGCGTTCGTCGAGCAATTCCACTTTCAAAGCCAGCTTCGATGCCAGGTCGATCCAGATGCGGCGTCCGTATCGCAGATCGTCTCGCGGCTGGATCCTGACTTCCTGAGCATCCCGCTGCGCGATGCGGTCGCGCCGACCCAGCGAGAACTCATAGTTGACCCGTAGCTTCAGGAAATCCTCGGGCAGACTGACGAACGCCGACTTTCCGCTCGGCTTCGATCCGCTGAAGACCATCTTGCTATCGGGAAAATAGCACTTTACGGCTTGTCCCTGGCGGACGACCTCACGCATCGGCCCGTTCAGAGTGATCAGTTTCTCGTGCTCTACGCCGTCCACCACGCTATGCAGAACCTCCATGTTCTCGACTTCATTGTTCTTTGAGTAGGCGACGATGCCTCGATAGGTCAACTCCGCCATCGCTGACCGCATGGTGTTGAGTAGCTTCTCGGCGGCATCGGCCGGATCGGCGGCGAATGCAGCCGACGCAATCCAAAACATCCATACCAGATGGTATGGGTTCAGCGCGATTCGCCCATTACGCGTTCGCATCGTCGGCAATGCCATCGCCGCCTATCGGCTGGTTCCGTGGCTCACGATGCGCAAATACGGCAGCAGACCACCGTTGGCCGCAAGATAGGCGGTACCGCTGTGATTGACCAGGTAGGTGTCCAGATGGTCGGGCTTCGCCGCAGTCTCGTCGTCCGTCGCCCGTTGTGCGAGTTCGGGAACGGCGAACTCGGACTGGCGCGAAACGGTCTGTCCCACCAGCACCGCCAGACCAGCCAGGGTCGCCGCCAGCGCCAACGTGACCATCCGGTCCCGCCGCGCCGATTTCCATACCGGAGCCACCAATCGCGGCTCCTGTTCCAGCGCCTGATGCAGGCGCGTGACGAAACCGTCATCGTAGATCACATCGCCGTTCGACCGAAGTGTCTCGCCGATCAGCAGATAACGCGTATAGACGGCCGCTCGTTCGGGATCCGATTCGAGCGCCTTCATGACCTTCATTGCCACAGCGGGATCCAGCCGGTCATCAACCAGCAACGAAACCTTCTCCTTCAGTTCCTCGTCTGACATCACATTCACCCCAATACTGTCTTCAACTTGTTGTCGATGGCCTCGCGCGCCCGGAATATCCGGGACCGCACGGTCCCGACAGGGCAGTCCATCACGGAAGCGATGTCTTCGTAGCTCAAACCATCGAATTCCCGAAGGGTGATCGCAGCTCGGAGTTCGTCAGGGAGATCGTTCAGAGCGGATTGTATCACGTGGGCTAGTTCGTCGGTGAGCAGGAGACCTTCCGGCGTTTCCAGTTGCTTTAGACGCGTTCCTCCGTCGATTTGTTCCGCCTGCTCGAAATCCACGTCGTCGTCGGCCGGTCGCCGCGACCGCATCGCCAAGTGATTCTTGGCGGTGTTGATCGCGATACGGTACAGCCAGGTGTAGAACGCGCTTTCTCCGCGAAAGCTGGCCAGCGCCCGATAGGCCTTGATGAAGGATTCCTGGGCGACATCCAGCGCTTCTTCCGGATCCTTCACGTAGCGATTGATCAACTGCGTGATCTTGTGCTGGTATTTGCGGACCAGACTGTCGAAGGCCGATTTGTCGCCCTTCTGCACACGCCTGACCAGTTCTTCATCCAAAACCTGAGTCATGCTCGATCATTCGCCGCCGGTGCTGTGGCCATTCGCAGAAGCGCTGCGCCCCATTTTTCGACCGAACAGGCGAATTAGCGCATCGGTCGGCTGTCACTGTATCGCCGGCACGTCACGCGCAACCACGTGAACGTTCCCGCATCAACGCGGGATTATGGATTCTTGCCTGCGGGCATTCAATCCTGACCGGATTTTGGGTAGCATGGCGCCCTGTCCCACCGTCATGCCGAACACTCATGTCAGCTGCGTACGACGTTCTGATCATCGGCAGCGGCGCAGCCGGTTTGAGTTTGGCGCTTCGGCTCGCCGATCACTGTCGCGTCGCGGTCGTCTCCAAGGTCTCGCTGTGCGAAGGAAGCACTCTCTACGCTCAGGGCGGCATCTCGGCCGTACTCGGTGCCGAAGACTCGATCGAATCCCACATCCAGGACACCATCGCCGCAGGTGCCGGCTTGTGCGATGTGAACATCGTCCGCCTCGTCGTGTCGCAGGGCAAGGACTCCATCGATTGGCTACTGAATCACGGCGTCCGTTTCACCGAGGTGGAGAACGACGATGGCACCCAGCAGCTGCACCTGACACGAGAAGGCGGACACACCCATCGTCGCGTGGTGCACGCCGACGACGCGACGGGCCGCGCGGTGGAACACTCGCTCGTCAGCAATGCCCGTCGACATCCGAACATCGCACTGTTCGAACACCACAACACGGTCGACCTGATCACTACGAGAAAAGTGGGAAGCGGAGAGTTTCGCGTCCTCGGGGCCTATGTCCTCGACACGAAGCGTCAGAACGTCGTGACCTTTCGCGCCCCGAAGGTCGTGCTGGCCAGCGGCGGAGCCTGCAAAGTTTATCTTTACACCAGCAATCCCGACGTCTGTACCGGTGATGGTGTCGCGATGGCCTGGCGTGCCGGCGCGCGTGTCGCCAACATGGAATTCATCCAGTTCCACCCCACCTGCCTGTTTCATCCGCACGCGCGGTCGTTCCTGATCAGCGAGGCGCTTCGTGGCGAAGGCGGGCGATTGTTGCTGCCCGACGGCTCACCGTTCATGGGTCGCTTCGACCCCCGCGGCGAACTGGCGCCTCGCGATGTGGTGGCTCGCGCGATCGACCACGAAATGAAGAAGCTCGGCGTCGACTGCGTGTTTCTCGACATCAGCCATAAGCCGACGGCCTTCGTGAAGCGACACTTTCCGAACATCCATGCGCAATGCCTCAAATTCGGCATCGACATCAGCAAGCAGCCGATCCCCGTGGTGCCCGCTGCGCATTACACCTGCGGCGGCGTCCTCACCGACCAGCACGGACGCACCGATATTCCGGGGCTTTATGCGATAGGCGAGGTAGCGTGCACCGGCCTGCACGGCGCCAATCGGATGGCCAGTAATTCCCTGCTGGAATGTCTAGTCTTTGCTGCCCAGGCCAGCCGCAGCATCCTGCAGACGCTGCCCGACACGCTCCCCGCCCCGGAACTGCCGGCCTGGGACGAATCCCGTGTGACGGATTCCGACGAGGAAGTGGTGGTGTCCCACAACTGGGATGAGATCCGCCGTTTCATGTGGGACTACGTCGGCATCGTACGGACCAACAAGCGACTGGAACGCGCGCTCCGGCGCGTCGAGTTGCTGAAACAGGAGATCGCCGACTACTACGGGCATTTCCGCGTCACCAGCGACTTGCTGGAGCTTCGCAATCTGGTGATCGTCGCGGAACTGATTATCCGTTCGGCGCTGTCCCGCCAGGAAAGCCGCGGGCTGCATTTCACCCTCGATTATCCGCTGACAGACGACTCGCACCCGCCGCAGCCGACGATCCTCGCTCCGCCGCAGCCTTGAAGAGTCCGGACAGGACAGCGCCCGTCCAGCCCCGAATCGCGCCGTCTCCCGCCTCCTTTATCGACGTGCGCGTTCAGCCATCGTCGTTTCGACCGGAGAACTTCCCCCGCCGCCTGGCATCGGCACGAATTCCCCCGACGCGGCTTCTTCCGGCCGCCGATCATAGAGTTCGATCCATTGTTGCAGTCGCTGCACGATCTCGTCGGTAAGCTGATTCCAACTGAACCGCCACTGCCAGTTGCCCGTCGCGGTACCAGGAGTATTCATCCGGTCCCCCTGCCCCAAACCCAGCAGATCCTGCATCGGGAGCATGGCCAATCGCGCGTCGGAGGCCAATGCACAGCGTATCAGCGCCCAAGGCATCGGAACATCAGGACAGCCGAGGTAATCGTAAACATGCTTCTGCTGATCCGAATCGAGACCCTCGAACCAGGACAAGGTCGTATCATTGTCATGCGTGCCGGTATAGACGACACTGTTCGGCGTGTGATGATGGGGCAGATACGGGTTGGACGGCCCTCCGTCGAATGCAAACTGAAGAATCTTCATTCCCGGCAGCGAATACCGGTCACGAAGGGACTCCACTTCGGGAGTGATAATCCCGAGGTCTTCGGCGACCAATGGCAGACTGCGCCCGCCGAACGTCCGACGGATGGCGTCCAACAGTCGCTCTCCCGGTGCTGTGACCCAGCGTCCCTGCAGCGCCGTTTCGGAATCCGCCGGGATCTCCCAGTAGGCCTCGAA
>CAZXXC010000032.1:0-34791 GCA_964644665.1 uncultured Methylococcaceae bacterium | reverse complement strand
TGCCGATCGAATACAGCATCACCGGCCGCTCGAACTCCGCCGCCACCTCCCGCAAAATGTGAATGCTCTCCGCCTCAAGCTGCTTCAGATGGGTCAGCCTAACTGGAGATTTCGAGGGAGCCGCGGCGGCCGGGCCATTTCCGGCGCCTGAAGAGTAGGTCTCGATGGCGTGAATCATCGGCGAATTTCCTCTGCGGCAGTGGCGGGGGCACCCTGCGGTCTGGTTGGGTCGGCTTCGAGGTAGCCGGACCGCACCACGAAGTCGCCGAAGTGCTCTCCGCGCCGGCGTTCTTTCGCATAGTGTTCGATGATCGGCGTGAGAACCTCGACGATCTCGTCTTCGGTCACACCGTCGCGGTACAGCCGATTCAGCCTGCTGCCGTCGAACCCGGCGCCCAGATACAGGTTGTAGCGGCCGGGTGCCTTGCCGACCAGGCCGATTTCCCCCAGGAACGGCCGCGCGCAGCCGTTCGGACAGCCGGTCACGCGCAGCGTGATGGCTTCCTTCTCCAGCCTGACCTTCTTCAACACGGGCTCCAGGCGATCCAGCAGCGTTGGCAGCCACCGCTCGCTTTCCGCCATCGCCAGGCCACAGGTGGGAAACGCCACGCAGGACATCGCGTTGCGGCGTATGCCGCTCCAGCGGTTCGCAGCGGGTATCCGGTGCTGCTTGAGTAGTTTTTCGATCGCAGGCTTTTCCGCTTCATCGATGCGGGCGATGATCAGGTTCTGATTCGCGGTCAGACGGAAATCGCCGCGGTGCCGCTTGGCGATTTCCCGAAGGCCCGTCAGCCAGGCGGTTTCCGCGGTATCGGTGAGCCTGCCGCTCAATACGCCGAGCGTCAGATGCCAACGGCCCTGATCGTCCTGCACCCAACCGAGCGGGTCTCCGGTGTGCTCGAAGCGAAAGGGGTGCGGCGGCGCCAGCTTCCAACCCAGTCGCGCGTCGAGTTCGGACCTGAACCAGTCCGCGCCGCGGTCGTCCAGCGTGTACTTGAAGCGTGCATGTTTCCGGTTGGTCCGATCGCCAAAATCGCGCTGGATCCCGAGCACGTTCGCGGCGACTTCCAGCAGCTTCCCGGACGGTACGAAACCGATCACGGTGCCCAGGCGGGGGTAGGTCGCGGGATCATTGTGGGTCGTGCCCATGCCTCCGCCGACCGATACGTTGAATCCCAGCAGCTTACCGCCCTCGACGACGGCGATGAAGCCGAGATCCTGCGCGAACACGTCGATGTCGTTGTGCGGGGGCAGGGCGATGCCGATCTTGAACTTGCGCGGCAGATAGGTGGGTCCGTACAGCGGCTCCTGCTCCGGAGTACCGGCCACTTTCTCGCCGTCCAGCCAGATCTCGTGATAAGCGCGCGTCTTCGGTAGCAGTTCGTCGCTGAGCCTCCGGCTCCATTCGTAGAGTTCTTCGTGCAGCGGCGACAGATGCGGATTGTTGTGGCACACGACATTTCGGTTCACATCGCCGCAGGCCGCAATGGAATCGAGCAGTGCCCGGTGGATGCCGGCCATCGCCGCCTTCATGTTGCGCTTCTGCACGCCGTGATATTGAAAGGTCTGACGGGTCGTGATCCGCAGCGAAGGCGCGGCATAAAGGCGCGCGACCTCATCCAGCAGCAGCCATTGCTCGGGAGTGCAGACGCCGCCCGGCATCCGGACGCGGATCATGAAGCTGTAGGCCGGCTCCAGCTTCTGACGCACGCGCTCGTTCCGCAGATCCCGGTCATCCTGCTGGTAGGTGCCATGAAATTTCAACAGCAGGGTGTCTTCGGCGGGTACCGACCCGGTCGCCTGGTCGGCGAGTGCTTCGGCGATCGTTCCCCGCAGCAGACGGCTGTGTTCCTTGATCCGCTCTTCTTCGCAGAGTTGAACCGATGTCTGGGTGAGCAAAGGGTGTACCTGTCAGGGTTGTGAACCGGAGTCGCTGGCGTGAAAGGCAGTCGGTAGGTCTTGTTGCCGGCGCGGTGCGTTGCAGGATGTGATTGATCAGTAGACGTCCCGCTGATAGCGCCGGGACGCCAGCAGCTCGTTGACATACTCTTCGGCCTGGTCGCGGCTCTTGCCGCTCTCCTTCGCGATGACCTGAATCAATGCGGCATGGACATCCGGTGCCATGCGTTGCGCGTCGCCGCAGACATGGACATATGCGCCGTCTTCGATCCAGCGATACAGTTCGCGGCTGTGCTCCAGCATCCTGTGCTGCACATAGACCTTCTGATCCGTGTCGCGTGAAAAGGCGACGTCGATCCGGTTCAGCAGACCCCTGCTGCGGTAGTCGAGCCATTCGCTCTGATACAGGAAATCGGTCAGAAAATTGCGGTCGCCGAAAAACAGCCAATTCTTTCCCGCTGCTCCCTGCACCTCGCGTTCGGCCAGGAAGGCACGGAACGGCGCGACGCCGGTACCGGGGCCGATCATGATCAACGGCGCAGCGGGATCCGGCGGCAGCCGAAAATTCGGATTGCTGTCCACGTAGACCGGTATGCTGGCATCATCCGAAAGCCGATCCGCGAGAAACGTCGATGCAACCCCGTGCCGCTGCAGACCATGGCTTTGGTAGCGTACCACCGCCACGGTCAGATGAACTTCGTCGGGTGTCGCACTGTAGCTCGAAGCGATGGAGTAGAGCCGATGCGGAAGCTTGCGCAATAGTCCGACGAACTGGGCCGCGGTGATTCCCGACAGCGGATACGCGCGCACCACGTCGAGGATTTCGCGTCCATACACGAATTCCCGAAAGGCCGGCCGCTGGTCCTCCTGCAGCAGTGCCTTGAGCGCGTCCGATTCGGACAGCGCGGCATATTTCTCCAGGAACGGACGGGTCAGGGTGGTGATTTCGTAATCGTGTAGCAGCGCCTGCTGCAGCGTCGTGTCGGTGCCCGAAGCCGAAGGAACCGGCGCGGAGGCATCCAGGCCGAGACACTCGATCAGATCGGTGACCCGTTCAGGCCAGTTGCTGGCCACCACGCCCAGCGAATCGCCCGGTTCGTAGCGCAGCCCCGATCCGTCCAGCGACAGCTCGATGTGCCGGACATCCTTGCTGGAGTCCCGGCCCGTCAGCTTGAGATTATCGATCAGCCGGGCAGGGTAGGGATGCTTCTTGGAGTAGCGTGCCGCCGTTTCGGCTGGCTTTGGGGCGACCGCTGCGACATGCGGCCCGCCGGCTTGCCGGTTCAGGGCCGCAGCGACTCCGCCGAACCATGTTTCCGCGGAGTCTTCGTAGTCGACGTCGCAGTCCACACGCGGATGAATTCGGCTGCCGCCCAGTTCGGCCAGGCGGGCATCCAGGTCCCGCCCGGTCTTGCAGAATAACTCGTAGCTGCTATCACCCAGCGCCAGCACCGCATATTCGAGGCGGTCGAGCCGGGGTGCCTTCCTGCCATGCAGGAACTCGTAGAAAGGCCGCGCGTTGTCCGGCGGGTCACCCTCCCCGTGAGTGCTGGCGATCAACAGCAAGCGGTGCTCGTTTTTCAGGCGCGCGGTCTTGTAGGTGCTCATCGCTTCGACCCGCGCCGGAACGCCGCACCCGATCAGGCGGGTATGCAACTCGCGCGCGAGCTTCTCGGCGTTCCCGGTCTGGGAGCCGAACAGGATCGCGACTTCGGGAGCCGAAGCCTGCAGCGCGGTCGAAGCGGCCGAAGTCACCGCCGCGGCATCGGCCGGGAGCGAAGGGGCGAGCCCTGGCCTGGCTTCGCTGTACCCCGCGAGATAGCCGTTCAGCCAGAGCAACTGCTCCGTGGTGATGCCGGTGAGCAGCCGTCGCAGGGCATCGGCTTGTTCAGGGGTCAACGGAGCGGCGGGCGGCATCGGCATTTCAGGAATAGCGAGCGGACTCGGTCTGTACTGGAAAAGTTGGACGCATTGGACCCAGCGAAATAGTGCTGCGCGGCGCGCGTGTCCTACAACGCGATGAACAGATCCTTGCCGACGACTTCCACCGCTTTGCGATGGTGCGCAATCACGGCCTCCGCACAGTCCCGTGCCTGCTGCGAATCACTGAATATGCCGCGGAGCGTGCCGGGCTGACGCAGACAACGGCCCTGAAAGGCCCGGATCATCCTTTCCAGCAGATCCTCGGTCGAGGCGACGGGTTCGTTGACCAGATGTCCGCCGGCGAGGCGCCCGGTGCGGTATTGCCGCACCAGCACGTACTCCCTGGAAAGCGGCAAGCTGATGTAGTCACTGACTTCGTAGATGCTGGAATTCTTCTTCGGCGTGATGCCTTGCACTCTGCTTGACATGATTCTCGTCCGATCTCTGATAGGAACCGTAGCCGACGGAGCTGCCGACGACGGCCGTAAGATTACAGGACCGCGCGCTATTCCGGACAATGACAAAAAGGCATATGGTTATACTCCGGCTGCACGGATCAGATGCCTTCGCCGGCCTCGCGGAAGACTCGGAAGCGCTTGGGGCGAACCTGAACGATCTCCTGGTCGCTGTAGCTTCCGCTCTCCCAGTCCAAACGAGCAATCTCGGCGTCGATGGTACCGCTGCCGTCGGTGCGCTCGAGCAGCACGCGCACCGTATTTCCGGCGCGCCGCGAGCCGAGGATTCGGGCCTGCAGGCCGTCCCCTTCGCGCGTAATCTCGATTTCGTGGGGGCGGCTGTACAGCGTCGCCGGTGAATCGCCGCGGTGATCCACCGGACCGGGCAGGCGGATCGCGGTGTCACCGATATGCGCGTGTTCGGCATCGATACGCCCGTGGAACAGGTTCACGTCGCCCAGGAACTGGAACACGAAAGGACTCGCCGGGTGGTCGTAGATCTCATCCGGTGTTCCGACCTGCTCGACCTGTCCCTCGTTCATCACCACGACACGGTCGGCGACCTCCAGGGCTTCGTCCTGGTCGTGAGTGACGAACACGCTGGTCACATGCAACTCATCGTGCAGACGCCTTAGCCAGCGCCGCAATTCCTTCCTGACCTGGGCATCCAGCGCGCCGAACGGTTCGTCGAGCAGCAGCACTTTCGGTTCGACCGCCAACGCACGGGCCAGAGCGATCCGCTGGCGCTGACCGCCCGAGAGTTGGGTGGGATAGCGGTCGGCCAGCCACTCGAGCTGGACCAGTCTCAACAGTTCCAGCACCTTCTCCCGAATCACCGCATCGGCCGGACGTTGGCTACGCGGTCGAACGCGCAGGCCGAACGCGACGTTCTCGAACACGGTCATGTGACGGAACAGCGCGTAATGCTGAAACACGAATCCGACGCGGCGGTCGCGCACGTGCAGGTGTGTCGTATCCTCGCCATGGAACAGGATCCGACCCTCGTCCAGCGTTTCCAACCCGGCAATGATTCGGAGCAGCGTGGTCTTGCCGCAGCCGGAAGGGCCGAGCAGGGCTACCAGTTCGCCGGCCTTGACCTCCAGGCTGACATCGCGCAGTGCGGTGAACGCGCCATAGCGCTTTACGACATGTTGGACATGAATGCTCATCGACAATCCTGAGTGAGGGAGTGTTTCTCGCCGGTCCCTATCCATCACGGGGCTCGTCGCCACGCTGCGGCATCCTTGCCCGGATGAACCCGGCGTGTTGATGGGTCGGGTCAATGGTGCGGCGAATGCATTCTGTGCTCTACGAAAGTCTTCGCAGCCAGCGTCAGAAGCGCCAGAAAGGCCAGCAGTGATGCGACCGCAAAGGCGGCGGTGGCATTGTATTCGTTGTAGAGGATCTCGACATGGAGCGGGATGGTATTGGTCTGACCGCGGATATGCCCGGACACCACGGATACCGCTCCGAACTCGCCCATGGCCCTTGCATTGCAGAGGATCACGCCGTACAGCAGCCCCCAGCGGATGTTGGGCAGCGTGACGTGCCGGAACGTCTGCCAACCGGAAGCCCCGAGCACCAGGGCGGCCTCTTCCTCCTCTACGCCTTGTTCCTGCATCAACGGGATCAGTTCCCTCGCGATGAACGGAAAGGTCACGAAGATCGTCGCGAGCACGATGCCGGGCACCGCGAACACCACTTTCAGATGATGTTCCGCAAGCCAGGGGCCGAACCAGCCGTGCAACCCGAACAACAGCACATAGATCAGCCCGGCGACTACCGGGGAGACCGAGAACGGAAGATCGATCAGCGTGATCAGGACGCTCTTGCCCGGAAACTCGAACTTCGCGATCGCCCAGGCCGCCGCGATGCCGAATACCAGATTCAGCGGCACCGCAATTCCCGCGGCCAGCAACGTCAGCCGTACGGCGGCCAAGGTCGCGGGATCGGCCAGCGCGCGCAAGTAGACCCCTACGCCTTCGCTGAAGGCCTGGGCGAACACCGCCGCCAGCGGTAGCCACAGGAACGAGGCCAGGAACAGCAGTGCCAGCAGGATCAGCACCCGGCGCAGCCACGCGGGCTCGCCGGTGGTTTCGGTGATCGCGGCGGGTGCTGCGGCGATGACCCCGCTCATGCGCTGTCTCCGCTCGATTGAACGGCCACCGGCTTGACTCTGCGGCTCCAGGCCTGCAGTAGATTGATCGCCAGCAACAGCGCGAAGGAGAACAGCAGCATGGACACCGCCAGTGCGGTCGCCCCCGCATAGTCGTATTGTTCGAGCTTGGTGATGATCAGCAACGGCGTGATCTCGGATACCATCGGGATGTTGCCCGCGATGAAGATCACCGAGCCGTATTCCCCGATCGCGCGCGCAAAGGCCAGTGCGAATCCGGTGAGGATCGCAGGACCGATGCTGGGCAGGATGACCTTCAGAAAGGTCTGCCAGCGGTTCGCACCGAGGCTGGCCGCGGCCTCTTCGACCTCCTTGGGAAAATCCTGCAGGATCGGTTGAATCGTCCGTACGACGAATGGCAGGCCGATGAATGTCAATGCCACCACCACCCCCAACGGTGTGAATGCGATCTTGATGCCCAGCGGCGTCAGCCAGTGACCCACCCAGCCGTTCTTGGCGTAGATCGTCGCGAGCGTGATTCCGGCAACGGCCGTCGGCAAGGCGAACGGCAAGTCCACCAGCGCATCGACCAGACGCTTGCCGAAGAACTCGTAACGGACCAGCACCCAGGCGACGAGCAGGCCGAATGCCGCGTTGATCGTTGCGGCGATCAGCGAGGCGCCGAAGGTCAGGCGATAGGATGCCAGCACCCGCGGAGCGGTCACGATGTCCCAGAATTCACCCCAGCCCAGAGAGGCGCTTTTCAGAAAGGTGGCCGACAGCGGGATCAGCACGATCAGACTGAGGTAAAGAACCGTGAAGCCGAGCGAAAGGCCGAAACCGGGAAGCACGCTGGAAGGCCTAAACATGAGCGTCCATTTCGATGTGTGATCTTGTATGACTGTGGGGCGCCCGTTTTCGCCGCTTGTCGAAATGGCTCCCTTCCACTAGTGCGATCCGGTGCGCTTTTGCCAGATCCAATGTGTCCTGATCTGTGACTCCTTGCAGCAGAACCTTGCCGCCGAAGCCGTCGGCCAATCGCTGCAGCCGGTCCAGTTGATTCCCCAGGAAGGCAGGCATCGCCTTTCTGGTGGTGTCCAGATGGCCGGCGTTCAGCGCGACATAATCCGGCGCGATGTAATACAGAAGGTTACCCAGCGACTTCGACAGCGGGAGTTCGCTGAGTTCGATCGCCAGGCGATAACCCCGGTTTCGATAATTGGCCATTCCATCGGCCAATCGGCGCAGGTACTCGCCTTGGCAGGCTGTGAACACGCTTGAGGCCGTCAGCACGACCTGAGACGGCGTCAAGCCGCAGCGGTGGATCACGCCGGCGAAGTAGGTCCCGTGGCCCCTGGGAATCGAGAGGATGTGGCGGGCCTGGACTCCGAGGAACAGGATGTTGCTGTCGTCCTGCCTCCAGTTCAGATAGTTCAGCAGGTGCAGCGTGCGGCACAGCCGGTCGAAACGGACGATCTGCGCCGGGTCGCCCGCCTCGGTCTCCTGTGGAACGGGATGTTCACCGCCGGGCAGCTTCGAGCACAAGCGGGCAATGTGTCCGACGGTCAGGGAAGGCGCTTCGGCCAGTCGCACCGAGTCGAAGCGACTGGAAAACTCGATGCCGCCGAGACGGGCCGATACACCGCGCTTGCTGGCGATCAGCAGGTCTTCCGCGAAGCCGTGTTCCAGACGCCAGCGGTGATTGCAGTAATCGATCAGGTCGCTGATGGCCATGGGCTACTCGTTTCAGTCGAGATAGGGACTGTAGGTCGAACCGTTGTGGAGACGCGCGACAGCCACCTCGGTGGATTTGACGATCGCCACCACCTCGGAGCCCGGCGCCAGTTCGAGGCTGTCCAGATCCCGCGTGGTGATCACCGACGTGACGATTCCTCCCGGCACATCGACCTCGACTTCCGACACGACCGGGCCAGGCGTGATCGTTCGGACGCGGCCGCGGAACCGGTCCGGCGGATTCCGGCCGGTTTCGGTCGCCTCCGGCTGCGCTTCGCCCGGGGGTTTCACGATGCTGACCTCCGTGGCCTTGAACAGCGCCAGTACCGGAACCCCTGCCTGCAGGGTCAACTCCCGGGTCGAGCTGGTGGTGATGACCGAACTGATCAGGCCCGCCGGGGTATCGATCAGAATCTCGGAAACCACCGGTCCGGTCACAACCTGCCGGACCTTGCCCTTGAATTGATTCTTGGCGTTGATCGCGATGATCGAATGCATGGCGTGTGCTCCTGAGGACGGCAGGGCGTGCGGTATGAAGGGCCAGATGTCTTCATCCTCGGGCCAGAAATGTTCCAGAAGCCCGAGGAGTCCGCTCCCGCGATTCCCCGGACTGCTTCCCCTGAACAGGCGCCCGATCATTTGCCGGCACTGTAAATCTGATCGAAGACGCCGTGATCGGCGAAAAACCTGCTCTGCGCCTTGTTCCATCCGCCGAACTCCTCGTCGATCGTGAACAAGGTGATCTTCGGGAATTGCGACGCATATTTCGCGGCGATCTCCTTGTCTCGGGGTCGGTAGAAGTGCTTGGCCGCCAGTTCCTGGCCTTCCTTGCTGTACAGGTAGTCGAGATAAGCCTTGGCGACTTCCGTGGTGCCCTTGTTGCGGGCGACGGTCTCCACCAGGGTCACCGGCGGTTCGGCCAGGATACTGATCGAAGGCGCGACGATCTCGTATTCGTCGGAGCCGTATTGCTTCTGGATCAGGAACGCCTCGTTTTCCCACGCGATCAATACATCCCCGATCTCCCGTTCGACGAACGATGTGGTCGAGCCGCGCGCACCGGAATCCAGCACCGAGGCATTCTTGTAAAGCTTCGTGACGAACTCCTTGGCGGCCTCTTCCGAGCCGTATTTCTTCAACGCATAGCCCCAGGCGGCCAGGTAGTTCCAGCGGGCGCCGCCCGAGGTCTTGGGATTGGGTGTGACCAGGCTGACGCCGGGTTTCACCAGGTCGTCCCAGTCCTTGATCTGCAGCGGGTTTCCCTTCCGGACCACGAAGACGATGGTCGAGGTGTACGGCGCGCTGTTGTGCGGCAGATGCGACTGCCAGGTTTCAGGAATCAGCTTGCCCTTGGCGTGCAGTTGATGGACGTCATAGGCCAGCGCCAGCGTGACGACATCGGCATCGAGTCCGTCGATCACCGCGCGCGCCTGCTTGCCGCTGCCGGCGTGCGACTGGTTCACCGTGACCTCGTCGCCGGTCTTGGCCTTCCAGTATTTGGCGAAGGCCTTGTTGTAGTCTTCGTAAAACTCCCGGGTCGGGTCATACGAAACGTTCAGCAAGGTAATTTCCTTCGCGTAGCCGAACGGCGCCAACGCAAGCAGCAGAATCAGCAGTGCCGCGGACGGGATGAATGGCGAAAGCGAGGATCTCATCGTGAAGTCTCCATGGAGTGAATCAGGTTGGGTACTGTCGTGTTTCGTCGGTCAGAAGCCCAGTTGCACGCGGGTCTGCCAGACCTTTTCGGTCTGCAGGCTCTGCACGGCCGGGCTGAGTGCGCCGGGACTGCTGAAGACGCCGGCGCCATCGCTGTAGGACGTCTGGGAATAATCGGCCATCAGCTTGATGTTGGAATTGAGCCACCAGTTGACGCCGAGCGCCCAGGTGGTCGCGCGAGAAACCGAAAGCCTGGGATCGGCGAACGGGTAGATCGGTGCCGCCAAAGTGCCGGTATTGCGGAAAATGTCGTTGTCGAAGTCGATGGTGCTGAATCGTGCGGCGACCTGGAACGCGCCCCAGTGCCCCTGCGAGGGATCGAACGGCCGATCGGGCCGTAGGCCGTACATCGGGTCAAACTCATGCCGGGGCCGGATGCCTTGACGCAGGAACACGTTCTGCTCGCCGGTCAGCATGTACGAGACGGTCGCGTTCCAGGCCTGGTCGGTCTGGTTGTTCTTGGCCACCATATGATCGGCGCCGTTGACGACCAACTGGTTCTCGATGTCCTGATTCGACAGGGCGTATTCGCCGACGAACTGGAATGGTCCCCAGATCCAGTACATCTGCGGATAGATGCGGTACTGGGTACCGTCGGCACGGGCGGCGGCGTTGTAGACGAAGATGTTGTTCAAACCCGGGCTCTGATAATTGGAGAGGCGGTCCGCATTCGGCTGTCCCCAGGATCCGGCGATGCCGATGCCGAGACCCTCCAGCGGCTCGATGCCGCTGTGCAGGAACGGGTGACCGAAGATGCGCGCCTGCACTTCCTTCGAATCGTTGCTGTCGCTGTCGATGTTGCCGTTGTTGCGCGAACCGTTGAAGATACCGACCTGGTAACTGAAGAAATCCGGGTACATGTAGACCGGAAAGTTGCCTTGAAAGGTCTGGTTGCGCTCCAGCGTGCTGAAGTTGGTCGGATAGCCCGGCTTGTCGAACTCGCCGTGCAGCATCAGGCCGACCTCGCGGTTCGGTGCCAACTGGGTCGGAAACGCGCGTTCGATGAACGGTAAAGCCGTGGCGCTCTGCAGACGTTCGAGGCTCACCGGCGCCTTGAACTTGCCGGCGAGCACGCTGGCGGCGCGGAAATAGCGGAAGTCCGCATAGGCGTCGAACAGCCGCGTATTACCCATGCCGAAATCGGGCATGATGCGGTAGTCGAAATACTTCCAGACGGTGCCTTCCAGGATCGGACGGACCCTGCGCATGTAAAACCTGCTCGCGTAGGAATCGCCGTTGGTCGCTGCGGCCTGATTGTTGTCGTCCATGAAGTAGCTGCCGTCGGCCTGGATCAGCGCGCGCATGTACATGATGAAGTTCTCGTCCTGCGAGACCACTTTCAGACCCTGCGTACCCAATTCGACGCTCTTCGGTAGCTTCAAGAACTTGGCATCCTGAGCCTCCTTTTCGACTTCGACTTTGCGCTCCAGCAGATTCACTTTTTGTTTCAGCTTCTTGATTTCTTGGGTTTCGGCGCTGCTTACCGCACCGATCGTCGCTGCACCGGTGGCTGCGGCGGCTGTCCCGGTTTCTTTGCCCTGGGCTGGCGCCGCCGTCGTGGCGGTCCGGGCCGCCTCGGATTGCTCCAGTCGTTTCTCCAGCAGTAGTAGCCGGCGCTCCAGCGCCCGGTATTGTTCGTCTGACACGACCGCTCTTGCTGGACTGATCCCGCCCAACAGGCTCGCGACCGCGGCGGCCAGCGCTGCGTTTGGTCTTCGGCGCATGAGGTTCTCCGATATCGCTTGTGAGAACCTCCGAACGTCCGGTCAGCCCTGCCATCGTTTTTGTTCGTCATTGCCGCCAGTCTCCTGGTAGGCGATCGTTGCATTGCGGCAAGCTCTCCGAAAAAGAGGGCGGGCGTGCTGCACCCGCCGCCAACAGGGGAGCGCCATGAATTCCCCGGAGTGTCGAGCCCTCGGCCCTTGGTGCCGGCCGAGCCGACCGTCTAACCCTTCGTGGGGCTTTGCGACGGGAAGCGGAACTTCTCGCGCCGCTCGATCTGTACCACCTTGCCTTCGTGCACGGTGATTTCGACGGCGCCGAACTGCAGCCCGTCCAGCGCGGCGACGATGCGTTGCTCGATCGACGGCCCCCCCCGCTCGCGCCGATCTGCCGCTGATCCAGTTTTGTGCATGACGGGACTCTCCTGCCTTCCCTCGATCCGGTGTGTCGTAGTGGCGGTCAGAGTAGCAAGAGTCGTTAATTCTGAAAAAGAATAAAAACATCTATGTAAATAACCAAATGGCAATAACGGCTGTCGCCCCCCGAAAGGGGTCACGCGGAGTAGGCGCGGCCGGCGATGGGTTCTTCACGGTCGTGTTCCTCGCGAGTCGACGGCATCGCAGGCACCTTCGCGGCATGCCCGTGAAGCCCGGCCGGCTGATTGAAATCGGGCGGCGTCTCGGCCGCTCGCGACTTTGCTATCATGCGACAGCCAAACCGGCGTCGGCCGGCGGCTCTCGCTACCGTGCCGGAGGAATTGCGACCCGTTCCGCCAGCGGCCTGATGCGAATCGCTGGCGCCGGGCGCATCCCACCTTCCTTTCCGTGTGCCATTCCCGATGAACAGCCAGACCCGAGTATCCAGAGCCGCGATCCCGGCGGTGTCGCAACGAAGATTTAATGTCCGCCGCCTGGTCTGGAGTGTGGTCGGATTGGGCGGCGTCCTGCTGATCGTGTACCTCGACGGCTTTCTGCAGCACGTCAAGGGGCTGCCGACGCTGAGCCGTGACATGAGTTACGGTCTGCTGTTCGTCGTCGGGTTGTTCACCGGTTTTCATTGTGTCGGGATGTGCGGCGCGATGGTGCTGAGCTACACGACCCGGCTGGCCAGCGGCGGCCGCCCGTCGTATGCCATCCATCTGTTGTACGGGGCCGGCAAGACGCTCTCGTATACCACCTTCGGAGCGGCGTTCGGCTGGTTCGGGTCGCTCATCGCCTTCACGCCGTTGCTGCGGGGAACCATCGGTATCGCCGCCGGCATCTTCCTGGTGTTGTTCGGCCTCGGCATGTTGAATGTCTTGCCGGGGCTGAAGGATTTCCGGATCAGGACACCACCGTTCCTGCTGCGCTTCATCGGCAAGCAGTCCCGGAAATACGGTCATCCTTTCGTGATCGGCCTGCTGAATGGCCTGATGATCCTGTGCGGACCGCTGCAGGCCCTGTACATCATGGCCGCCGGCAGCGGCAGCGCGCTGCGCGGCGCGACGATGCTGTTCTTTTTCGGCCTCGGCACGCTGCCGATGATGATGGGCTTCGGCGTGTTCGCGGGACTGGTGTCGCGGCAGATGACGCCCAAGTTGATCCGGGCCTCGGCGGTGATCGTCGTCGCACTCGGCGCGGTCATGCTGAACCGCGGCCTGAAGATGACCGGCAGCGAACTGGATCTGGCCTCGTTGCGTAATCGGACGGTCCGCGCAGTGGCAATGGAGTGGAACGACTGGCAGCAGAAGGCTCGGACGGCTGGAATCGAGCTGCCGCAGTTGCCGGTTCCCCCGGAGATCAGCACCGAGCGCGCTCCGCTCCCGATGGTGATCCGGACGGTATTGCAGGCGGAGTCCGCCGAGCCGGACGAGTTCAGGCTGCATCTGGATATGCCGGTGCGCTGGGTCATCGATGTGCAGCAGATCGGTGCCGAGACAGCCCGGATCGTGATTCCGGAATGGTCGCTCGACGTGGCACTGCATCCCGGTGTCCAGGAGATCGAATTCACTCCGTCACGCGTCGGCATCGTGCGCTGGCGGAGTTCGGCCGGCGGCGATCTGGTCCGATTTCTGGTGGAGGATCCCAGGACCAGTCTGATGCACGTGCACTGATGCTCTGGTCGGGGGCCGGTACCGGATCGATCCGGTCAGGTGAGCACCGCCCCCCGGCTCGATTCATGGCGTGATGGCCTATACTGGGGCTTCGGCGCCGCGTTCGGCGCTGGATGATGCGGAAAAGTCTGCTATCGGGGGAGTCGGCGATGGAGTCACGGAGAAAGAGTCGTTGCGTCGCCGCGATGCTGATCGCGGCGGTGGGATTCGGGCTGCCCTCGACGGGCGCAGGGAAGGGCGGAGCGCCCAAGGAAACGCCAAAGAGCGATGCGGCGATGCCGGCCGTCGGCGCGCAGGCCGACCGCCTGCTGAAGGACATGAGCAGGTACCTCCAGTCGGCGAAGGAGTTCAGTTTTCACGCCGACATCGTCTATGACGATCTGCTGCCATCGGGTCAGAAGATCTTGCTGGGCGCCGCGCACGACGTGGCCGTGCGCCGTCCGGACCGACTCTATTCGAATTATCAGGGCCAGGCAGGGGCGAAACGGTTGTGGTATGACGGCCGCAACGTCACGCTGCTGGATGCCGCCAGCAACACCTATGCGACCGAAAGCGTTCCACGGTCCCTCGATGCGACGCTGGACCATCTGATCGACCAGTTGGGGTTCACGCCGCCGTTGTCCGATCTGCTGTACGACGATCCCCACGCGGTGTTGCGCCGTGGATCGGTGTTCGGGTTTCGGGTCGGGTTCAGCGACGTGCATGGCGCTCGCTGTCATCATCTGGCCTTCGTCGAGGACAAGGTGGACTGGCAGATCTGGATCGATGACGGCAAGGCGCGCGTTCCGCGCCGCATCGCGATCACCTACAAGACGCTGCCCGGGGCTCCTCAATTCATCGCCGACCTGTCGGATTGGGATTTCACGACCCGGCTTCCGGATACCCTGTTCAGTCCCGAGCTTCCGCGCGGGGCGGCGAAGATCGAATTCCTGAAGGCGGCGGCGTCCGATCGGGCCAGGCCGACTGCATCGACGAAACCCTGATACCGCGCGGAGGATGGCGTCATGAAAGCATCTCGGAATTTCCTTCGGGCGCTGGGCAAGCCGCTCATCGTCGGCCTCGTACTGGGCGGATTGACCGTCTTTGTCGGGCCTGACAGCCGGGCCCGTGGCTTCGGAGGAGGATTCGGCGGCGGCCATTTCGGCGGGTTTGGCGGCGGATTCGGCGGTCATGTCGGCGGCGGTGCGTTCGGCGCCCGTTCCGAAGGCGGCGGATTCGGCGGCGACCGGGGCGGATTCGACGCTCAACGCGCCGACGACGGCGGTGCTCAACGCTTCGGCGGCAACGGTATCGGCAACGGCAATTTCGGCGGTGGCGGGCTGGGGAGTGTCCGCGCGTCCTCGGGCGATTCCGGTGTGGCGCACGACTGGGGCAATCGCGCCGGCGCCGACGGCTCGGCGATCCAGGGCGATCAGCAGAGCCGCCAAAGTACCGCCGAGCAGATGCAGCAGAACCGTTTCAACGAGGCCAACACGCTGCAGCAGAATACCTACAACCAGCGCAACACCATGGAGCAGACCCGGTTCAATCAGGCATCGGAAGCCGCCAATTGGGAGCAGCATCACGGCTACTACGGTGGTTACGGTTACTACGGCCCGGCTTTCTACGGCACCTGGGGCGGCTATTACGGCGGACTGGCGATGGCCGGCATGGAGGGCGTGTTCATCGGCGAGATGATGGCCTCGATTCCGCGCAACACGACCACGGTGGTGGTGGCCGGCAATCCTTACTATTACGCCAACGGCGTGTATTACGCGCCGCAAGGGTCCCAGTATGTCGTCGTCCCGCCCCCGCAAGGGGCGGTGGTCGCTTCGCTGCCTCCCTCCTGTACGCCGGTCTACAGTAGCAATCAGTCCTACCAGGACTGCGGCGGCGCGTTCTATGCGCAGACTTCCCAAGGCTACAAGGTGGTCATGCCGCCGCCCGGCCTGACCGTGAATGCCGTCCCGAGCGGCGCCGTGATGAAGAATGTCGGCGGTGCTCAATACCTCGAATACGGCGGCGTCTGGTACCGTCCGTTCTACAGCGGTAGCGATGTGGTCTATCAGGTCGTGAACGATCCGGGGGCGTGAGGTTCGCGCTGGTCGGCCGGTTTGCTCAACCGGTTGCGCCGTTCCCGGGCGGCACGAAACCGTGCCGCAGCGTGTTCTCGGTGACGACGCGGGTCCACAGAAACTGCTTCAGGTAGTCCGGTCCACCCGCCTGAATCCCGGTACCCGATAGCCTCACGCCGCCGAACGGCTGGATGCCGACGCGGGCGCCGGTGATCCGACGGTTCAGATAGAGATCGCCGACCCGGAAGCGGTCGCGGGCCAGGGCCAGATGCCTGGGCCGTCGCGAGAACACGCCGCCGGTGAGTGCAAAGTCGCTGTCGAGCGCCATCGCCAGTGCAGTCTCGAAATCCGGTGCGCGCAGCACCGCCAACAACGGCCCGAAGATCTCCTCCCGAGCCAGGCGGTGATGCGGCTCGATCGCAGTGAAAATCGCGGGCGGGTGGTAGTAACCGTGATCCGGCACCCGCCCCAGATAGTAGAGCGAGCCTTCGCTGCGGCCGATCCGCAGGTAGTCCTGAACCTTTTGCCGGGCTTCCGCGCTGATCAGCGGGCCGAACCGATACAGCGGGTCTTCGGGAGGCCCGTACGGGTGGCTGTCCAGAGCGGCGGCCAAGCGCTCGACCAGGCGGTCGTGAACCTTGCCGACGGCGATCAGGCGCGAGGCGGCCGAGCACTTCTGGCCCTGGTAGCCGAACGCCGATTGCAGAATCTGCGGCACGGCTTCGTCGAGGTCCGCATCGTCGTCCACGATGACGGCGTTCTTGCCGCCCATCTCGCAGACCACCTGTTTGACATGGGCTTGTCGCTCGCGGGGCTCATGGGCTTTGCGCAGGATGTCCGATCCCACTTCGCGCGACCCGGTGAATGCGATCAACTGCACGTCCGGGTGCGACACCAGAAAGCTGCCGAGTGTTGCGCCGCTCCCGGGTAGCAACTGGCAGACGTTCGGCGGAAATCCTGCCTCGAGCAGCAGCGAATGGAACCGGCACGCGATCAGCGCGGCGGGTGAGGCCGGCTTCAGGATCGCGGTGTTCCCGGCCGCCAGAGCGGCGGAGGCCATGCCGGCCAGGATGGCCAGCGGAAAGTTCCAGGGGGAGATGATCACCGCGACACCGCGCGGTTCATAGCGCAGATGATTCTGCTCGCCCGGAAAGCACCGGGTGGGCTGCCAGCCGCTCAGTGCTTCCATCTGCATCGCGTAGTAGCGGAGGTAATCGACGGCCTCGGCCACGTCGGCATCGGCTTCGCGCCAGTTCTTGCCGACTTCCAGAACTTCCCAGGCGGCCAGTTCGTCCCGCTGCGCCTCGATCAGGTCGGCGGCCTTGCGGCATAGCGCCGCACGGTAAACCGGGGTGGTCTCCCGCCAGAGAGCAAACGCCGACCGGGCGTTGCGGACGGCCTGCTCGGCGTGCGTTGCGTCGGCTGCGATCACGCGGCCCAACACTTCGCCGGGATCGGCCGGGTTGACGGACACGAACGATGTCGGACTCGCCACGGAGGCGCCGGGGATGGCCAGAGGGTGAGTCCGGCCGAGTTCGGCGCGTACTCGCCGCAAAGCCTGCCGAAACCGCTGTTGCGCCGCCGTCTGGCTGAAATCGCGCAGCGGCAGGTTGGCGAACGGCGGCGGGGAAGCGGGTTGCATTGCGGTGGGAACCGGCCGCGCCAGCAGCTCGTCGAGGCTTGCGCCATCCAGGTAGGCTTGCCGCAGCATCGAGGTGCCGGCGGTGTTTTCCATCAGACGCCGGATCAGATACGCGATGCCGGGAATCAGCTCGCCGGTCGGCAGATAGATGCGCAGGTTGAGTCCTCGCCGGGAGGCCGCATGGCGCAGCGGCTCGGCCATGCCGAACAGCATCTGCACCTCCCAGTCGTCGGGTGCCAGATGCCGGTCCCGGGCCGCGGCGCAGGCGTGGGCGAGGCTGCGCAGATTGTGCGTCGCGATGGCCGGGCGGACCGCATCGATGTGATCGAACAGCAGGACGGTCAATCGTTCGAAGTTCCGGTCGGTCGCCGCCTTGTCCAGCCACACCGGCGCCGGCCAGCCGCGCTGTTCGGCGATCGCCAATTCGGTGTCCCAGTAGGCGCCCTTGACCAGCCGAATCGCGATGCGCTGTCGGGTTCTCCTTGCCCACGAGATCAGGTCGAGCAGATCCTGCTCAGTCTCCGGCAAATAGGCTTGCAACGCGATTCCGGGAGCCCAGCCGCCGTCGCCGTAGCGTTCGACCAAGGCTCGAAACAGGTCCAGCACCAGCGGCTTGTGCTCGTATTGCTCCATGTCGATCGTCATGCCGCCGCGGAGCCGCTGCAACTCCCGGATGATCGGATCGATGCGTGCGAAGATGCGCCGCCGCACCTCGGCTTCGGCAAGCGGATCGAAGTCGGCGGTCAGCGCCGACAGCTTGATCGAAACATGGATCGGAGGGGAGCCCCGCAGTCGCGCGCGGTTCAGCAAGCCCAGCAACGTCAGGTAGCGCGCGGCGTAGGTGTCCGCGGCGGCCTCGCTGAGCACCGCCTCGCCGACGGCATCCACCGTCAATGCGGCCGGAATGGTGGCGACCTGCGTGACGGCCCGCGCCAGCCCTTCGGCGGATTCCTCGGCGACGAAGCGGCGTGCCAGCGACGCGACCGAGCGGCGGACCGCGCCGGCGGCGAGGGTGGTGCCGCCCAGCGCCAGCAGCAGCCGCCAGCCGCCGCCCAGGCGCGGGAGGTGGGGCTGCAGATAGTCCCGGAAATGCTCGGTGATGCCGTGCGCGGTGTCCAGCGCCGGCAACACGTCGACCAACTGGAACAGTGCGGTTCGCAGCGGGTCATCGGTGACCGCCTTTCGCAGCAGGCGCCCGTGCAGGCGATGCGAGTCGAACAGCGAAGGTGGGGCGCCTCCGGCCAGACGGTAAAGCTCATCACCCTCTGCCCGGATCCGTTGCTCGAAGGCCGAAGCGGCGATTTGACGAGTGTCCACGGGCGATCCGGCGGGGCGGCGCGGGCTGCGGTGCCCGCGCTCTTTCAGACAGAAGAAGCCTCCTGGCGTTCAGGGAACCGTGTGCGGGAAAACCGTTTTGATCCCCGCAGCATTCGGTGTGCTGCCGCGCGCTGCGCGGGTGGTGTTTACTGGGCGGCTTTCAGATGGGTGACGGCCTCCTGGGCTGCCTTCTTGGCCAGATCGTCGTGGCCCATCTTGCCATGTTCACTGGCGCTCTCCAGGCTCTTCAAGCCGGCGTCCAGATGTTCGTCGGCGACCTTCGCGTGAGTGGTCGCCGCGGCCGCGTGTTCGGCCACTCCTTTGGCATCGGCGGCCGCGGCCGCCGCCTCGGCATGTTTCAGTGCTTCGCCCATGTGGCTTTCCGCAGCAACGGCCGCCAAAGGACCGAAAGACAGTGCCAGCCCGGCGATGAATCCGATCGATGGTCTGTTCATGAGCATTTCCTCTTCGCGAGATTGAATTGTTGGTCTGAGAACTGAAGTCGCCTCACCGCCCGGAGTCCATGATGCGCGAGGCGCACGCCGAATTCCGGCTGCCTTTCCTCGTCCCGCTCCGGTACGGGTGCAAGTCGGATGGCCCGATGCCCCCGGCGGTGTCAGCACGCACATGCTACCCCGGGCGGCGGACAAAGCCTATCGGTATGTCTACGGATTGACGGCGAGCGAAAGTTGCACTTTACTTACGCATTTTGATTGGGTTCGAGTCGGAACCAACAGCGGAGGTGTCGGCACTGTGTGCCATCCAGTCGAAGAAGCGGCATCCGGTCACAGGGATGTGGACGCCTCGCCGTCCCTGGATACTGGATTCCGGTTTCCCACCCGGATTGACGGCGGGGTGGCAATACTTCAACGAGCGGTAACGGAGGGAATCGCCATGGGTAGCGGGCAATGGTCGGCTTTCACCGGGAGTCAAGCGAGGTTGCCGTTTTGGGCTGCGGCGTCGATGGCTCTGATCCTGGCCGTGCCGCAAGAGGCATGTGCGGCGTTTCAGGGCGTACCCGGCGAAGCATTGCTGATACCGTTCGTGCTGTATGACAGCAAAAACCGGATCGACACGGTGGTCCACCTGACCCTGCCGAATCAGGTCGGGCGCGCATCGGTACCCAATCTGCACACGGCGCCGCATACCTCGCCGAGCGAAAGCGCTCTTCCGAATACTCCGGTTCGAGCGCACTGGATTTTCCTCGACGTGAATGGTCTTCCCTTGGCCGACGCCATGTTCGAGGCCAGACCGCAGCAGCTCCACTCGCTGACTTTGTCGGACATCTTGAAAGGGATCGGACGGGAACGTCTCGATGACGGCAAGGCGGGCAGCCTGGTGATCTTGACGCAGAGCGGATTCGAAGGGCGCGAGGCCGATTTCAACCTGGTCGCCAATGCGTCGATGTCCTTCGGGACAACCGATCATCTCGCGGCCATTCCGGTGTTCGCGATGGCAGACGGTGAGGATGCGGCGCCCCTGTTGCCTCGCCCGGGGAACGAAGTGACCAGCGCTCGCTTCCCGATCTTTCGGGCGTCGCCGCTGGCAGCGGGAATCAGCACCGGCACCGCTGGGGGGGAACCGCCGCGTGCCGCCCGCTTCGATCTGGCGCTGCATCAACAGCTCCGCAGCGGTTTGAGGCGCTTCGTCGTTGACAACCACACGTTGCTGGCGATCTGGAACGACAGACCGTATCCCAGTGGCTCGAATGTTTGGTCGGTCACGGTGCGCAACGATCAAGGCCATGAATGTGCAGGCGAAATCGACGTGACGCGACAGCTCAACCTCTACTGGGTTTCGATTGAGCCGCAGGCCCTGGCAACGTCGCCGGTCGGCGCCTTTTCCAGCATCCTGCTCTGTAATCCTTCGGCGCCCGGAAGGCGCGCCTATGTCGAAGTGCAAGTTCCGCCGTTAGTGGACACGCATGCCGCCAGCGTGGCGTTCAGTGTGATCGTCAACCGTGAATTCTTTTTCGGGCCGCATCTTGCGACATCCCTCGCACTCGAGCGTGGCATGGCAGCATTGCCCCGGTAAGCCTGCGGGCAGCCTTGGGCGGCGATGAGTCGCCCAGCGCTGCGCGGAACCTCTCGTTGGGCCGCGGATCGGTCGTCGACCCTAGCGCTCGGAGGCGGCGACGCCGTCGAGACTTTCCGGAACCGCGGCGACGCGGAATTTGATCAGCACGCCGCTATCGTTCGACTTGTCGATGCGAAGGCCGGCGTGCGCGCCGTCGTCCGTTTCCAGCATGCAAATCCGCGTCACGCCCGGAATCGGCTCGGAAATATGCGTGTTGCCTTCGCCCAGCAGCATCCGGAGGTCCCGATGATTCGGTTCCAGGCTGAGGCCGGCGAATGGAAGATCGCTGGCGGTGTGGTGCGCTTTGCTGTCTTCCAGTTCGGTCGGCGGTACCCGCGATGCCTGTTCGAGAATGCTGGTCGTGACCAGCCAGCCGCGATGCTGGCGGGTGAAGTCGTCACAGAACCGCGGCCATTGGTCGGGAGCGATGTCGATGGTCTTCATCGGGTGCCTCCGGGGCTGTGGGTTGGCGGGATGGATGTGGACGGATGGTCGCAATTTCCGGTCGCGAGGGTCGCCCGCGCAGCCCGGCGCTGCAGGTGGATTCGCCCGGACCGGGCTGACGGACCGCAGCGTGCAGCATTGGCGGGATCCGGTTTGCGCCCATCCACGGGTTCGTCCGGGCGACCATATCATTTGATCAGGATGTAAACGATCCCTCCGGTGCCGGTGGAGAATGTGGACCTTATCCGAAACCCCTGATTGATATACCCAATCACGTCATCGGAACAGTTGCCCGAGGTCGGTGCCGGAACCCCCCGACTGGTGCTGAAGGACGTCGTCGGCTGGCCCGGTCCCCCGGTCACGCTGCAGGCGAGGGACACCAATGCGCTGGGTTTCACGGCGGCTTTCTCGAATTCGGCCGCGATTCCCTGATTCGCTGTCAGGGGGAGGATCGTCACCGCGAGGAGGGCCGGGAATCTGCTTTTCATGTTCGTGCTCCTGATTGCTCGATGACGTTGTACACGGGCTGACGGTTCCGAATCGCAGGACGCCAATTCAATATCGCGCGAGCCGGCTCGCTGCGATAGAGGGTATACGACCGAGCGGTGGGTTACTCCGCCCGCAGCACCACCAGGCTGATGTCGTCATTGAACGGATCACCGGCGCAATGGTCGCGCAGTGCCGCGAGGATCTTCTCGATCACGTGTTCGGGCGTCTCCCGCCGATGGCGGCTCAACAGTTCGCACAGCCGCGATTCCCCGAAGAACTCGCCGGCGGCGTCTTGCGCTTCGGTGATCCCGTCCGTGTACAGCGCCAAGGCATCACCCGCGTTCAATGTCTCACACTGGACTTCGAACTCGACGTTCCTGCGGACGCCGAGGATCATGCCTTCGGTGTCCAGCGGCTCGCAGCGCTCAGCGCCGACCCGCATCAGCAGCGGCCGATTATGCCCGCCATTGGTATAGTAAAGCTGCCGCGTCGTCGTGTGGTAGCGGAGATAGAACATGCTGATGAACAGGTTGGCATTGTTCAGGTCTTCGAACAGCAGTTCGTTCAAGGTGCGCAGGATTCGGGGTACGCTGTGCCCCACCGGTTCTTCCCGCAACCGGAGCGTTTCCGCTTTCAGGGCACTGCGCAACTCGGCCATGACGAGCGCCGCGCCGACACTGTGCCCCGACACGTCGGCAATCAGCAGGTCGAGGGTGTCGGCCGAACTCTGGAAAAAATCGAAGTAGTCGCCGCCGACATCGGCAGCCGGCAGGCAAATCCCGGCCACCCGCGCGCCCGCCACGTGGAGTGGACCCTTCGGCAGCAGCGAGAGCTGGATCTGTTTGGCGATCTCCAGTTCCCTGCGCTGTTCCTCGGCCCGCCGCTTCTCGGTGACATCGGTCTGAATCCCGATGAAGTGGGTCAACCTGCCTTCGTCATCCCGCACCGGCGAAATCAGCAGGTCGTTCCAGAACGGCGTGCCGTCTTTGCGGTAATTTTTCAGCACCACCTCGCAGTGCCGCCCTTCACGGAGCGCGCGGCCGATCTCTTGCACGACCGCCGGGTCGGTGTCCGGTCCCTGCAATTGGCGCATGTTCCGCCCCAGCAGTTCTTCGCGGGAGTAGCCGGTCATCCGGCTCAAGGCCGGGTTGACGTAGATGTTGGGATTGTTCTCTTCCGTGGCATCGGCGATGTTGATCCCGACGTTCGCCGCCTCGATGGCGCGGTCGCGCAGCCGAAGCGCATCCTCGAAACGCTTGCGCACGGTGATGTTGTGGTCGACGCCGCGCCATTTCACCACCCGGCCACTGCGGTCGACGATCGGTTCACCGGTCGATTCGGTGAAAACCTCATGGCCGTCGCGGTGCCGGTAGCGGTTGACCAGACGATAGAAGCGTTGCTGGATGTCCGGTGTCGGGGCCAACTCGCCCGACCAGTGCTGCCGGTCCTCGTCGGTCATCAGATCCAGATAGCGCTTGCCGAGGATCTCATCCGGCTCATAGCCCAGGATCTCGCGGACGGCCCCGCTGCTGTAGATGTAACGTCCTTCGGGGTCCTGCTCCCAGATCCATTCGCCCGTCATCTCCGCCACCTGACGAAAGCGTTCCTCGCTTTCCCGGAGTGTTTCCCGGGCCTCCTTCTGTTCGGTGATATCCTGCTGGATCGCCAGAAAATGGGTGATCTCGCCCTTCTCGTTGCGGATCGGCGAGATGCTTTCCAGCGCCCAATACAGATCGCCGCATTTTTTCCGGTCCTGAATTTCCTCCTGCCAGATGCCGCCGCTCAGCAGCGTTTGCCACAGCCGACGATACTGCTCCGGTGTGGTGTGCGGTGCCCGCAGCAGGGAAGGGTTCCTGCCCACCGCTTCCTCCGCGGTGTAGCCGGTGAGGCGGGTGAAACTCGGATTGACGTACTCGATCGTGCCTTCGAGGTTGGCGATCAGCACCGCACTCGGACTTTGCTGCACCGCGCTGGACAGCATGTGGAGCTGCTGTTCGACGTGCTTTCTACGGGTCAGGTCGTGAATCACCGCGACGAACCAGTGGCGTGCCCCGTCTCGCGCCTCGCCGACCGAAAGGTACAGCGGAAATTCCGAACCGTCCTTCCGTAGGCCGAGCACTTCGCGGCCGATGCCGATGATCTTCCTGACGCCGGTGGTGAGGTAATTCGCCAGATACTGGTCATGGGCCTCACGGTCGGGAGAAGGCATCAGCATGCGCACATTCCGGCCCAGCAGTTCCGCGGCGCGGTAACCGAACAAGACCTCGGCTGCCGGGTTGACGAGCTGAATGATTCCGCTCCTGTCGATCGCGATCACGCCGTCGACGATCGCGTCGAGTATCGCATGGAGTTTCATCTCGGACTCCCGCAGCGCGAGGTCGCAGAACTGCGCGGCCGAGGCGTCACGAAAGCGGAGTACGGAGCCGGCCGCCTCACCGTCGTGGCCGATCGGGCCGAGGCTGAAAACGACCGGAATGCGCCGGCCGTCCCCGGTTGTCAGTTCGCCGGCTTCGTCGCGGCAGCTCTGCCCGGAGGCGAGCCGCTCGTCCAGGCTCGGCGCGGCGCCGCCAAAGGTCATCAGTTCACCGGCGGTCCGACCCAACAGCTCGGATTCTGTGCGGCGCAGCAAATCCAGCGCGGCGGCGTTCACCATTTCCACCCGCCCTTCGCCGTCGAGCAGACAGACGCCATCATCGAGGGTGTCGAAAACGAGCCGCAGCCGATTCATCGGATGGTCCGCCCCACCGTTGACCAGGGACAACTTGCCGCCAGACTGTCGTCTCGATTGAAAGGCGTGTCAAGGGGAACGGACAACGGAGCCCCGACCGTCATGCGCGCGTTGAACGGCGCGCTGACCGGACATTGCTCACCGCGCCGACGCCACCGCCCGGGGTTGCACGTTCCGCAATGCCGATCCGGTCCGGTCGACGCCGGACCGGTGCCGGTCATGGTCCGGTCGGCCCGTCCAGGCGGTGCGGTTCGGTCGAGAGCCGCTCCGCCTTCAGAGTGTCCGTGTGTCCAGCCAGTAGACCTGTCCGGTTCGGCGTTTGACTTCTTGATACATGTGCGCGGTGCCGCCCGGGCCGTCGCCGCCTGCTCCGTTCCACAGGCAGATGAAATGGACTTTGGCGATGCCTTGGGTCAGCGCGCTGTACAGCAGCCAGAGATTGCAGCGTTCGTAGGCGTAGCCTTCGGCGGCATGTTTCGGCGGCGCCCCGAGTTCGACGGGAGCCGCGCGGGGCGGTCCTTCGAGCCGACTGGTGACCGCGAAATAGCGGTCTCGCCAGGCCTCGCCGCCCCGGACGACCGACCTCTGGATGAACTCCGGCTCCTCGAACGGTAGCAGCAGCCGAAGTTTGACGCCCCGCGCCAGGCAGGCCTCGGCGAATAGGATGTCGCCGCCGCATGCGCCCTGGGTTAGCGCCAGGTCTCCGGAGTCGGCGTCCAGCCTGTCCAGCGTTTCGGCGATCCGAGCCGCGGCGATCGCTTCCTTGTCCGGCGGGAAGCGCGGCTCCGTGCGATCCGAGGTGTCGACCATGTGTCCGCTGAACAGCAGTACCCGGCGAGGCTCCCATTTGTCCTCGGGACGAGTCAGTCTCTCGGCGGCCCGTTCGAGTGCTTTGATACCCGCGCCGACTGCTTCGGGGCGGAACCCCAGGTCGCGCAGCAACCGCAGTTGGTCGAGCGTCGAATCGAGTGCGAACCAGTCGCCGCGGACGTGCGCGATGGCTTCCTGGTAAGCCGAGAGCGCCGTTTCCGGCTTTCCGATCAGTACCTCGAGATCGCCGAGTGTGGCCTTCGCCCAGAACAGTTGATCGGCGTTGTCCTCGCACTCTGCGGCATAGCGCACGGCGCCGGCCAGCGACAGGGCTTCCTGGCCATAGCGCAGGTCTCCCGTCAGATCGCCGTGGAGGTGCATCAGGGTCAGCGCGTTGATGCCGGAGAAATAGTGGGCAGGGTCCGCGCGGTAGGCCGTCCGGTAACTGGTGATCGCAGCACGCAGTAAAGCGGATTCATAGGCCGCATCGTCGCGCATCCGCTCCGGCGTGTGGCCCGGGATGCGCCAGGCTTCGGTCCAGGCGTCCTTGTCGATGCGTCCCAGCAATGCCCAGGTTTCAATATCCCGCGGATGTGCCTGCAGCACCTCGCGGTAGTGCGTGCGTGCGCGCTCGAGAGTATGTCCGGCTTCGCCCGCCGACGCGAGCCGCTGCAGGCAGATGCCTTTTTCACGGAGCGCGGGGAGGTCATCCGGCTCGACGGCCAGACACCGGTCCAACTGTTCGAGTGCGAAGCGGTATCGCCGCGCCTTTCGCAGCGCAGCGCCAGCCTTCCGGTGGGCTTCGGCGCGGAACGCCGAAATCGGGGCTTCATCAGCCAGCACCAGCAGATCGCCGGGCCGGTTGCCGCTGCCGGCCAGATCGACCCGCCTTTCCCAGTCCTCGTGCTGGCGCCAGTATTCCTGTGCGTCGCCGAGGCGCAGCGCCTTCCAGTCGGGTTCGTTGAGATAGGGCAGGAGCTGGTACACCGGACTGACTTTGCGACCGCGCCAGGATTCCAGGGTCGTCTTGACCCGGGCGGTCAACGCGGATCGGTCCTGATCGCGGCTCGCGGGATCGGGAACGCCATCCTGTAGGCGGTAGTTCAGCTTTCGATCCGAATAGATGTCGAATGGCTGCTGCTCGCGTGGTCCCTGGATCAGCACGACGTCTCTGGCGCGGAGGGCATGCCGTACGCCGAGTTCGTACCAGACGTTGGGGTTGTCGAGCGTCAGGTCGACCACGACCAGGTCGGCGATCAGCAACTCCTGGAACATGTCCGCCTTGATGTCGCCGGCCCGCTGCTCCTGATCGGCCCGAAACACCTCCAGTCCAGCGGCCTCGACCGCCGGTTCGATCAGGTCCCGATAGACCGCATCGAAATCGATCATTTGGCCGTTCGGGCCGGGCTTTTTCCCGAACGGCATCGCGACGAAGGCGTGGAGTCTCATGGTGATCCTCGTCTTGTGATCGCGATGGATGTTACCTGTGATGATCCCGCCTGGAAACAGTGCGGTGCCGCGGGTGTCGTTGCCGATGGCACGGCGCGGAGGGATCATCCTCCCCGGCATCGGAAGCTTTCGGTTCCGAAGTGGTTTCGGGTATAGAATCGTCGCGGTGATCGGCTGACCGATACGGCTTTGCCCGGCGTCTGCCGGCACAATTGCACCGAAGAGCCTTCAGGGGGGAGGCTTCCAATGAACAGCAGAATCTTGCGGTGGGTGCCTGTCCTGGTGTCGGTCGTGTTCGGATTGGCCTGTTCCAGCAGACCGGAGCCGGTTCCGCTGCAGTTTGACACCGCCGATGGCGATGCGGTCGCCGAGCCGAAGTCGCATCGGGTGATCGCTGGCGGGGACGTGTTTCCGCGACCGACCGAACTGGAGTCGCAGGTTGTATTCTGGCGCCGGGTGTACACCGAATGGAAGCGGTCACAGGTTGCGCTGCACGACGACCGCCACCTGGACATCGTCTATGAGGTCGTCGACCTGCCCGGGGAAACGTTGGAAAGCTACACGGCGGCACAAAAGGCCTATGTCGAGGAGCGTCGTCAGATGTGGCGTGACCGCCTGCGTGAACTCGATGTGAGTCTTGCGGCAGGGGCGGCATTGGCGCCGGACCAGCAACGACTGGCGTCGCTGCTGACGGCAAAATCCGGCGGCTCGGCGCTGCCGGGGGCGTGCGAGCGGGTCCGCGCGCAGCGGGGGCTTCGCGAGCGATTCAAGCGTGGTCTCGAGATCAGCGGCCGCTATGATCAAGTCTTCCGGCGGATATTCGGCGGTGCGGGGCTACCCGAGGATCTGGCCTATCTGCCTCACGTGGAGTCCTCGTTCCAGGCAGCGGCGCGGTCGTCGGCCGGTGCGGTCGGTATCTGGCAGTTCACACGATCTGCGGCCAAGGTCTACATGGATCTCGATGTCGTCGGCGACGAACGGATGGACCCGATTGCCTCCGCGCGTGGCGCAGCGCGCTATCTGGGAGCGGCTTACAGCAAGCTCGGCAGTTGGCCGCTCGCACTCACTTCCTACAATCACGGCCTCGCCGGCATGCAGCGTGCCAGGTCGAAGATGGGGGATGATTTCGTGAGGATCGTGCGCGAATACGACCATCCGAAATTCGGTTTCGCGTCCCGGAATTTCTACGCCGAATTTCTGGCGGCTCGGGAAGTGGCTGCCGACCCGGACCGTTTTTTCCCCGAAGGGCTCCGCTACGAGGTGCCCCTGCTAATGGAGAATCTCTCCGGCCATTTCGACGCTCGAGACGGGTCTTCGTCGAGAATCGATTAGGTTGTTCAGTCGCGCGGTGCACCCGCCGCGCCCGGTCTGAAGCCAGCGGCAACGCGGATTGCGGTGAGCGGCGCACACGGGTCGCCGCCGTTCGATCGTTTGTGCCACCGAGTTCGGCCACGGCGGTGGTTTGCGGCGCGTCATTCCGGGTTACGCGACTGCGCGGGTGAAAAGGCTTGCCTCCGAAAGTCGTTCGCAGTAGCATTAAATGCAAATCGTTCGCATTTGAAGGATGGATGGCGTGTCGCGAGCTTGGTCGAAATTCAAGCTGCATCAGATCCCGTTCGAGCAGCATCCGACGCGTGTGGTGAGCAAGGGGATCAGACCGCGTGACTGGAGTTCATCGCGGAATCCTCAACGCAACGGTTGGTCTCCTTGGGAGCGTCGAGCGATGACGGAATCCGGTCCGCACTACTGCGGACAGCGGGAGGTTGCCGGCACTGGAGTGACATGCAGCACCCGGCCGTCTCCGGCAGCCAGAACCTGAAGGACTTCGGCAAATTCCCAACCCGTCGAGGTTAATCGCATGAAGCCCGCACACTTTTCGACTCCCCGCTCGACCGATGGGCAGGTTCGGCTACGGGTGGATCGACGAAAGATTTGTCAGTTGATTCGGGCCGGCCACTTGTGTGCCGCCGATTTCTCCTGTCTCGACTGCCAATCCAGAGACCTGCTGAAACGCATTTTCCTGCAGTGCTCCCTGGAGGAGTGACGTGTTCTGGGTAGGAACCAATGGGTGCCAATCACAAGCGTTGAAGGTAACAGACCGATGAACAGCCTCGAAGTGCTTCGGATGAAGCTGCGCTCCACGATGGCGCGCTACGGTAGATTGCCATCACCCGCCAGAGCCGGCGACGTCGCGGCATGTCTCGAAAGACTGGTGCTCCATCCGGACTTTCATGCCGATCTACAGGAGCGTTGCCTGTGCAAGCGAATGCTGACGTACTGGCGGCTGCTGGCCGAGGACCTTCCCGAGATCGGGGCCGCGGGAAGGTGTCACGCCGCTCCTGCCGCTCGCGGAAGTAGCGGTGGTTAGTAGTTGATGGCACTTCCTCCCGATGCGCTGTCGACAAATTTGCGATACCAGCGGCCGTCGATGTACAGCCAGGTATCCAGCATGGCATGGTCGAGGCTCGGTATGTCTCGTTTGGTTACCGCGCCCGGCGGGGGCGGGACCGAGATGTTGACCACGACGGTCACCAGAGCTTCGTTGCCCTGGATGGCGATGTCCTTGACGGAGTGCCTGCGGTAAATCAGCGTACCGGTATGGGCGGCATGCCGAGCGTAACTGACCTTGGCGCGATAGAACGGGTCATGTGCCAGATAGGCACGCCGGTGGTCGTTTGTTGCCATCGCTTTCCAATAGGCATTCACGGCGGCTTCCAGACGTCGCCGCTGGTCTTGCGCAGCGGGCGCTTTCTCCAGGGTGCGCGCCTTCGCCTCGGCCCAAGTCAAGGTCTGAAGAATCAAGTCGGCCTGAATCCGGGCGTCGGAGCGGTATTGCTGCCAGGCGACAACGAGCTGGTCGCGATGGTTCGCGATGCGTGGGCGTATGGCATGGGACTTTGCCGGCGAGAGAGGAAAATCGCGGGCTAGCCAACCGTTTCCGCGATCCATCGAAAGCTGCATCCGAATGCGCGAGCGGATGTCGCGCGCGTCCTCCCATACGACCGCGACCCGGTCACCGGCAACGGCCAACCGGGGCAACCAGGCTCTGGTGTTGCTAAACTCGGCACTGTCCAGTTGCCGTGTCTGCCAATGAGCGCCGATGTCGTCGCTGACCGCAGCGTAAACCCGCTGCTTGCTTTTTTCCCGCTGCTCGGCGCTGTAAGCCAACAGGATTCGGCCGTCCGGCCACACGTGCTGGTCGAGTCGGGCCACATCCAGGCCGTCGGCGGGCGGGACTGTTGCGATGCGCCAACCGCCGGCTTCTCGCACAGCCAACTTCAGTGAGAAACGATCATTCTGGTACACCTTGAACAACACAGCCGGCGAGCCCCTGACTGCAAACGCTTGCACCAGCGGCGTCACGGGTGTTTCCGCGACCACTTCGAAGTTTCCGGTCGTGCGGCGCGCCGGGTCGTAGTCGATCATTCCGATGACATCACGTCCGTTGCTTCGTCCGTGCAGGAGGATGTGCAGGACCGGCGCGGCCGGCAAGGTGGCGAGGCTATAGAGTTGCTCCAGGCTGCTCACGGGAACCGCTTCGCGCGCGGGATGCCCACCGCTCGGTGGAAACTGAGTGACAAACAGCGCAGGATTCGTGCCGGTGGCCGCATCCAGCAGGATCATCCTGTCTCCGAACGGCTCCAGCGCGACGGTGTTGGCGGACGTCTGGTCCGCCAACGGTTCGATTTCCGCTGGGTAGCGGCCATTCGGTGCGGCGGTCACCGCGAGCAGCCGGTTTCCTTGCGGCAGCTTTTCGATCCAGGCCACAGCCGGAATGCCACTCTGCAGGACCATCTGGGCGCTCAGTATCGGGATTCGGGGCGTCGGGAACGGCGGACCGATACGGCTCGCGTCGCGGCTTCCGCCTTGGATCGAGTACAAGCCGTCCGGGCCCTTGTACACGGCCGTAGCACCGACCAACAGCGGCTCCAGCGTGATATCGATGGGGCCGCCTCGGGTCGAGGCGGCGCCGAAGGCTCCGCTGCCGTTCAAACAGCATAGCAATCCGAATGCGCTCGCCAAGCGCCTCTTCCCGTCAAAATGCATACATCTCCCTCGGGTAACGCTGATTCCCGTTGTTCAGGCCGAATCTACCGTACCTGCTCAAGCGCAGCAGTGCTGAACGGAGAAAGGCGGGCTTGGCCCGCCTTTCGGTATTCTCCGGACGATAGCGGAGAGCCCTACGGCCGCGCGTAATCACTCAACAGGTAGCCGTTATTCAAGGTGCCGCCGTAGGCCGGATCGGCCGAGAACTCCAGCTTGTAGACCACCGCAGTGGCAGCCCCGAAACGTGCAGAACCGCCTACATTCTCCACTGCGGCCCAAGTGCTGCTATCGACGAGGTCCCTCAGATCGACTGCGGCTGTGCAAGTCACCGAAAGTACAATGGACGTAAACGGGCGCGCCTGGCCATCCCGGTCGTAGAGGTTGATGACGGCGATGTTGGCCGTCAGTTGGGCGGAGTCCATCGCCGGGCCGATCGGGGTCACGAAGAACCGGGTCGACCAGTCGGAGGGCGGAAAGAAGGTGAAATTGCGGTAGGTATCGCCATTGCCCGGCAGCGCGGAATAGACACCACCGCCGGCCACGCTCGAGTTGATGAAGTCGAAATTCTCGCGATTGATGTCGTTGACGCTTTTTCCACCCCAAGCCGCGCCACTGCCGAGGTCGATGTTCGCAAACTCGCCGGAGGTATCGACGTTGTTTCCCACATTGATCTGGTTGCCCGCGGCATTGGAATTCGTGACGAGCAGGTACCCGCGTTGCGGTCCGGTCACGCCGAGGCCGAAACCTCCGCCGTAGAAGTTGGCATCCCCAAACAGCGCATTACCTCCATTCAGGGAGCTGGCGACATCGAAGCTCACCAAATCGCCATCGATCGTATTGCGCGTCAGCGTCCTGGTCGAGCAATTTCCATTCCGATTCGGGATGCCGGAGCCGGGCGGATTGAAGGCATCCTTGTAGCGGTAGATGTAAGTGAGGTGAGTGGATGTTCCGCCAGGTGCAGCATTCGTGACCGACATGATGGTGGAGATGTTCGGTGGGCTGCTGGCGAGCACGGGAAACAAGGCGGTATCCGATGTCGCGTTCGGGGACGACAACGCGCCGACCGACAAGGTCAACGCGGATGCCATGTGTCGAAACGATGGGGTATTCATGGTAGAGGTCCTCAGGTTGGCAAATGAACCGATGAGGTCCCGTCCCACCGCCTCCGTTGCTCCGAACCGGGTCCCTTGTTTGGAGACGGCGAGAGGAGAGAACATCCATCACGGGCGTTCACGCCCGTGCGAGCGGCAGCATGCGCTGCATGCTGTACCTTGTCAACCGTGGTCCGGCGCATTCTGTGCACCGGGTCGGCTTCCCTCCGAGAACCTCTCGGCCGGGCCTGAGACAGCGGAAATCCCCGAATGGCCCCCCGCTCCTGCAGGCCCGAATGCCGGCGGCCGCGGGCCGATGCGCTCAGCGTTTCTGCAGCCGTAACGAGTTGAACACCACCGACACGGAACTCAGCGCCATCGCCGCCGATGCGATCATTGGACTCAGCCTGCCGAGCGCGGCGACCGGGATCGCCACGGTGTTGTATGCGAACGCCCAGAACAGATTCTGCCGGATGATGCGCAGCGTGTCCTGGCTCAAGGACATCGCCTCGGCGACCTTCTCGATGTCGCCGTGCACCAGAGTCATGTCGGCGGTTTCCATCGCGATATCGGTTCCGCTGCCGATTGCGAAACCGACGTCGGCCGCGGCTAGGGCCGGCGCGTCGTTGATGCCGTCGCCGATCATGCCGACGAGACGGCCTTGAGCCTGCAGTGCCCGAACGATCTCCAGCTTCTGCGCCGGTCTCGCCTGGGCAACGACCTCATCGATGCCGACCCGGGCGGCTACATGGTTCGCAGCGGCCGGAACATCACCGGTCACCAGCAGTGTCCGCACGCCGATCCGGTGCAACTGGGCGATGGCATGGGACGCGTTGGCACGCGGCCGGTCGGCGATACCGAAGACCGCGACGGCCCTGCCGTTCAACGCGCAGTAGACCGGTGTCTTGCCTTCGCCACCCAGGCGGGTGGCGACCGATTTCCAGGATTCGAGCGAAACGCCCTGTTCCATCAGCCACTGTGCGTTGCCCAGCAGCAGGTCTTCATGGTCGATGCGGGCTCGCACGCCGCGGCCGGGCACCGTGACAAAATCCCTCGGCTCCCGAAGGGGCAGCGACTGCTCCTTTGCGCGGGCGACGATGGCCTGCCCGAGAAAGTGCTCGGAATTGATTTCGGCGCTGGCAGCCAAGGCCAACAAACTCTCGTCGGCGAGTCCCGATTGATTGATGACATCAACGACGCGCGGCTGGCCTTCGGTGATGGTGCCGGTCTTGTCGAAGACCACGACTCGGAGGCGCGAGGCGGTCTCGAGCGTTTCACCGTTGCGGATGAACACACCGCGCCGCGCGGCTTGGCCGGTGCCGACCATGATCGCGGCTGGCGTGGCCAAACCCAGCGCGCAAGGGCATGCGATCAGCAGTACGGCAACGGCATTGGAGAAGGCGAAGGTCGGTGCCGCGCCGACCACCAACCAGCCGACCAGCGTCGCGGCCGAGATCGCCATGACCGCCGGGACGAATACGGCGCTGACCTTGTCCACGGTTTTCTGGATCGGCAGCTTTCCGGCCTGGGCGTGGTCCACCATATGCACGATGCCCGCCAGCACCGTGTCGGCGCCCACGGCAGTGACGCGGACTTTCAGAGCGCCTGCACCATTGATACAACCGCCGATGACCTTTTGGCCGGGCTCCTTGACGACCGGCAGGCTTTCTCCGGTCACCATCGATTCGTCAATGGTCGAGAGTCCTTCGATGACCTCGCCGTCGGTCGGCACGCGCTCACCGGGACGAATGATCAGCATGTCGCCGACGACGACATCGTCGATCGGCAGTTCCACTTCCATACCGTCGCGAAGTACGCTTGCGGTCAGCGGCTGCAAGTCGATGAGGCTGCGGATCGCTTCCTGCGCCTGTCCTCGCGCCTTCTCTTCCAGATAGCGACCCATCAGCACAAACGTCACGATGGCCGCGGCCGCCTCGAAGTACAGGGTCCGCTGCCGCGCGAGGAACGCGACCGCGCTGTAGCTGAATGCGGAGCCGGCGCCCAAGGCGACCAGGGTATCCATGTTGGCCGAACCCTGCTTGCCGAGCTTCCACGCCTTTGCGAACAGCGGGGCGGCGGCCCAGCATACGACCGGGGCGGTCAGCGCCAATTCGAGCCAGTGGAAGATCCGGCCATGCGGCATCGCCATGCCGATCAGCGCCGCCGGAAGGCTCAGCGCGGTCGACCAGTAGAAGCGGCGGCGAGCTTCGACGAGACGCTTTTTCTCCTTCGCCAGATGCAGCTTGCGCTGGGCCAGCGTGCCCAACGGCTGCGCCTTGTAGCCCCAGCGATCGACCAGATGAACGAGCGTATCCTTGTTCAGGCGGGCGCGCACGGTCGCCGTTTCGGTCGCGTAATTGACATCGGCGTGTTCGACGCGCGGGTCGCGACGCAGCAGCATTTCGACGAGCAAGGCACAGGATGCGCACGTCATGCCGTCGATGGCCATCGTATATTCGTTGACCGGCGCATCCGGGTCGACGGTGTCGGCCAACGCCTTATGCCCGCCTTGCCCGAGGTTGGCGATGACCCGATCGACCAGGGTCAGCAGCTTCTCTTTCGGCAGCACTGCCGGATCGAACGAGATTGCGACCGAGCCCAATTCCGGTATGGTGCGTACGTTACGGACTGCATCGTGCTTACGCAGCAAGATGTCCAGCGCGTAACTGCGTTCCAGGTCTTTCCGCAGGCTGGGTGCGACGACGCGCACTCTTCGGCGGAGTTGATGTGTCAGCGTGAAATGGTTGAACACGGGATGCCGGGAGTGTTATTCCGAATGCCCGGCGTTGCGGCATGGCCGCAGACGGGAACAAAGCGGATGAATGCGTTCGTCGAGCTCGTTTGCCGGGAAAAGGGGAAGCGCGGCACACGCTTCGTCGCTGGCTCCGAAATGGTTCAAGGGCCTGGATGGCACGAGTGCCATGACGGTTCATTCGGCCGGGTCAGCTCTTCTTCGGTCGTCGGGATCGAACCAACAGATAGATCAG
>CAZXXC010000031.1:0-34893 GCA_964644665.1 uncultured Methylococcaceae bacterium | reverse complement strand
CGGTGAAGGGGTTGTTTCCGTGATAGCATCCGAAAGTGTGCCAGTCCCAGAAAAACCTGGGACTATTTATGTCGTTATCGACAAGAAGAGCAACACGGGAATCCATCTGGGCTATGAATGGGGATCATCCAAGGTCGATCCCAATACCCATTTATATAAAGCTGAGAATAAGAGAGGGGTTGTCCTTCGGCTGCTCCACTCCGATGCCCGATCTTACCCACTGACCATCTTGACCGACGGGGAGATCATAAAACAGGGTCAGTATCAAGGAGACGAGGCGCCGCGCCAATGGAATGATGAGTCGTATGAAAGGGTGCCACTCTGAGTGGTACACAATAATAATGGGATAACTCGCTCAAATGTCCGCTACGCGAAGAATGTAATGAAGGTTTTTATCAGCTACAGTTTCGCGGACGAGAATAAGTTTGATGATATTTGCTATGCACTTGGAAACAGGCAGATTGCTTATTGGAACACAAAGGAGATTGCTGCAGGCGAAGAACTTCGCGATAAACTCCGCAGTGCCATCCAGGGTTGTGGCGTATGCGTCTTTGTTGCCACAAAGAATTCTCTGGCATCCGAATGGTGTAAGGCCGAAGTCGGCGCATTCTGGGGCGCCGGAAAGCCGGTAATCGTCTATTTAGCCGACGACAATCTAGATCACGACCAGCTTCCCCCGCAATTTAAGGCAGACCTGTGGGCTGACAAGACACGAGACGTGGTCAATGCAGTGGAGTTGCACATCAGCCAAGCCACCGAGCCCACATTCGTCCGTGAGCATCCGGCCAATGTGTTCTGGCTAGGTCATGACCTAGCCCGTGCGATTCGTATCGCCAAGTTCGAACCGGACAATCGGGCGGGCCTGGAGGATGGGTTAAAGCAAGCGATCCATCATCTGAATGCCATCGAACTGCACGCACCGGATGCGAGAAAACTGCTGTTGAACGTTATAAAATCCTACCGGGATAGCGCACAGCTTCCGGAAGAGCAGCGGGAAAAGCTTGTCACAGCGATTGCCAAGGCCAAGAACGAACTGGGCGATTTGATCGCTCGCCTTCAGCCGGGGTTTGCCGGTTACCCCACTATCGGATCAGAACAGGCGCTCGAACAGGAAATCGCGAAGACATGACTGGCGAAGCCGAGCTTGATTGGCTGGTTGCAGTCGCCAACTTACGAACGACGCGAATCGCCGAACATCTCAACACCCAATTGGTCCGCCATACTTTCCGCTCTGACATCGAGCAGCGGCGAGATCAGCAGCCGGTGGTTGGCCTGGGGCGGCGGGGCGGGCTTAGCGGCTTACTTCACTCTTCACTTGAAGCGTTGAGATGCGAGACCTTCCGGTTTGCGCCCCCCGTTATGGGAAACATCCTGGGTTTCAACCTGTCGGCGTTCAGCCAGTCCGCTGGTATCGGGGACCGGTGCCGGAGGCAATGTCGTCCCGACCGGTCCGTGGGGACCGGATGACGACTATCGAGAGCCGTCGTCGCGGCGCTGAATGGCGGCGTGAATCTCGTCCAGCTTTTGCTGCATCGTGGCACTCGCGGCCCCGTTTTGCTGGGCCAGCATGATCAGTTTGACGGAGACCAGGAAGACGCCCGCCTCGAGCAGCAGGTCGTGGGTAAAACCTTTGGTAAACAGCGCCGCGACAAAAAGCACCAGCGTGATCGCCATCACCACGACCGACGACCGATCCAAATAGTTTTCACCGTTCACGATATCGATCCCCCTTCGTCAACGCAGTACCATGCGCCTCGGGACGGACTGGTCACTGTTGATTTTGGCCTCCCGCTCGACTGACCAGAAAACTCCGCCCACGAAAAAGCCCGCTTGTCGCGGGCTTCGCGCCAACCGTCTGGGACGGTACGGCGAGGATTGGTAGCGGGGGCAGGATTTGAACCTACGACCTTCGGGTTATGAGCCCGACGAGCTACCGGACTGCTCCACCCCGCGTCAGATGTGGAAATGATACGGGAATGGCGCCGGTTTGGCAACAGGCAGGCTTACCGTATGCGTCGTGCGAGTCAGGACCACAACGGGAGCAGCACCTGCAATGCCGCCCACCCGAACAGACCCGCCGCGGCATCGTCCAACATGATGCCAAGACCGCCGTGTACATGCCGGTCCAACCACCGGATCGGCCAAGGCTTCGATGCATCGAACAGTCGGAACAACAGGAACGCCGCGGCGATGTTTTGCCAGGTCGGTGGCACCCCCCATAGCGTGATCAGCACGCCGACGATCTCGTCCCAGACGATGCCGGAATGGTCCTGGACACCCAGCCGCTTTTCACAGGCCGCGCATAGCGGGATGCCGACCGCGAACAGCGATCCAACCGCCAGCGCGTAGGTCGGGGTCGTGAAACCGGCCAGCCCCAGATAGATCGGGATGCCGAGCAGACTCCCGAAGGTTCCGGGGGCGACCGGCACCAACCCGAGACCGAAGCCGAACGCCAACAGGCAGAGCGGGTCGCCGAACACCGCCTGTCGGGAAATCCGCCGACGCCGTCCAGCCGCCACTTTCGTCACACGCTCTGAAAGTGGTCGTAACCGACGAGCGGCATCGGCTCCAGTCGCCGTTCCCGAACCAACCGTAACCCCTCCTCGGACTCCACGATGCCGATCCGGAGGCAACCGCCATCCAGCATACCGAGCCGGCCTTCGATCTCGGCCTGATCAGCCGCCGGTACCGTGAAGCACAGCTCGTAGTCGTCGCCGGCGGTCAGCGGCATGCGCCAATCGCCGCCCTCCGCAATGTAGCGGGACACGGCCGGCGACAGCGGCAATCGCTCCCATTCGATGGTCGCACCGACGCCGCTGGCGGACAACACATGCCCCAAATCCGCTGCCAGACCATCGGACACATCGATGCAGGCATGGGCCAGTCCGGCCAGCGCACCGCCGAACGTCACCCGCGGCTCCGGCCGAAGCAGACTGGCCAGAGGTTCCGGGTCGCTGAATGTGCACTCACCGCGCAGCATCCTCAGCCCGAGACCGGCGCTACCCAGGGTTCCGGTCAGGTAAATCAGGTCTCCGACCTGAGCACCCGAGCGGCGGATCGATCGTCCGGCAGGCACCAACCCCATGGCCTGGACGGTGATGCTCAGCGGGCCGCGTGTGGTGTCGCCGCCGATCAAGTCCACGCGATGCCGGCGGGCCAACTGAAAAAATCCGTCGGAGAATCGCTCCAGCCAGTTCGGATCGGCCGTGGGCAGAGTCGCGCACAAGGTCACCCAGCGCGGCACAGCGCCGACCGCGGCCAGATCGCTGAGATTGACGGCCAGCACTTTATGGCCCAGATCGGCGGGATCGACATTGGGGAAAAAATGGACGCCGGATACCATGGTATCGGCGGTCACCGCCAATTCGTGCTCCGATCCGATACTGAGCAGCGCACAGTCATCGCCGATGCCGAGCACCGTCTCCCGGTGAAACGCCGAGGGACTCGCGAAGAAGCGGCGAATTAGTTCGAACTCGCCGGGTGCGGCTTCGATCAAGAGCCGGAGCCGCGGTGTGCAGCGGCCCGATCGGCCTTCACTTCCAAGGAACGGCAGCGCTGCGCGACCTTGTCGAGGATGCCGTTTACGTAGCGATAGCCCTGAACCGAGCCGAATTCCTTCGCATACCGGATCGCCTCGTTCAGGATCACGCGGTAAGGTGTCTCCGGCCGGAACAGCAATTCGTAACAGCCGATTCGCAGCACCGCCCGCTCGACCAGATCCACGCTGCCGATCGACCGGTCCAGGAACTCCGCCAACGCGGCGTCCAGCGCTTTCAGATTCTTCGGCACACCGTACAGTAGGTCCCGGAAGAGGTCCGGATCGGCATGGGCCATGCCGTGTTCTTCGACGAACTGCCGCTCGATTTCGGACAGATCCATGCCGGTCATCTGCCACTGGTAAAGCGCCTGCACCGCCGAGCGCCTTGCCAGGCTTCTCGCAGCCTGGCTCATGCGTCCTCCAGCGAACGCAACAGGTTGACCATCTCGATCGCCGACAGCGCCGCCTCGGCCCCCTTGTTGCCCGCCTTGGTTCCCGCCCGCTCGACCGCCTGCTCGATGGTGTCCACCGTGAGTACACCGAACGCGACGGGAACGCCGTATTTCAGCGCGGCGCCGGTGAGTCCCTTGACGCATTCCCCGGCAACATAATCGAAGTGGGGCGTCGCGCCGCGAATCACCGCGCCGATCGCGATCACCGCATCGTAGCGACCGGTCGCGGCCACCTTGTCGAGCACCAACGGCAACTCGAACGCCCCCGGCACCTTCACCATGTCGATTGCAGCCGGGTCGGCGCCATGGCGCAACAAGGCGTCGGTCGCCCCCGCCACCAGTTGATCGACGATGAAACTGTTGAAACGGGAAGCGACTATGCAGTGGCGCTGACCGGTCGCGGAAAAATGTCCTTCGATGGTTCGGATGGTATGCATGATGGTGGTTTCAGTCGCAGGTGACATAGTCGACGACTTCGAGGTCATATCCCGACAGCCCCAGATACTTCTTCGGCGCACCCAGGATACGTAGCTTGCGAACGCCGAGATCCGCGAGAATCTGGGCGCCGGTCCCGGTAGTGCGCCAGTCCACCTGGCTCTCGTCGACCGAATTCCGCTCGATTCCGCAGTCTTCCATCTGATACTGATGTATGCGCTCGACCAGTGACTTGTCGTCCTCCTCGTTGCGGATCACGACCAAGACGCCGCTGCCCTCTTCGGCGATGCGTCGCATGGCCCGCCGCAGCGGGATGCCGGCGTCCCCGCGATGGGCAGCGAACAGGTCGTTCAACAGGTTGCGTCCGTGTACGCGGACCAGTGTCGGGGTATCGCCGCAAATCTGACCCAAGGTCAAAGCCAAGTGAAGCTTGTTATCGATCCGGTCCTGATAGGCCAATAGTCGAAATCTGCCGAAGTCGGTCGGAAAATCGCAACTGCAGATTCGCTCGACGGTCTGCTCGTTCTGCATCCGGTAGTGGATCAGATCGGCGATCGTACCGATTTTCAGATCGTGCCGAGCGGCGAATCGTTCCAGCTCCGGCCCGCGTGCCATCGACCCGTCATCGTTCAGGATCTCCACGATCACGGCCGCCGGCTCCAGGCCCGCCAGACGTGCCAGGTCGCACCCCGCCTCGGTATGCCCGGCCCGGTTCAGCACGCCGCCCGGTTGCGCCATCAGTGGAAACACATGCCCTGGCTGAACCAGATCCTCCGGTTTCGCCTCCGATGCGACCGCACAGCGGATCGTGCGCGCCCGATCGGCCGCCGAAATGCCGGTGGTCACGCCGGTAGCCGCCTCGATCGACACCGTGAAATTCGTCGAGTGCGGTGTCCGGTTCTCGTTCACCATTAGCGGCAAACGTAAACGCTGGCAGCGCTCACGGGTCAACGTCAGACAGATCAGTCCGCGGCCGTAGCGCGCCATGAAATTGATGTCCTCGGGACGCACGTGCTCGGCGCCGATCACCAAATCCCCCTCGTTCTCACGATCTTCGTCGTCCATGATCACGACCATCTTGCCCAACCGGAGGTCGGCGATGATTTCATCGATCGTGTTCATCGGCATCCTTGATGAAGCCTGCCCGGCCGAGCCTCTCCCGAGTCAGTCCCCGACCCTGGCCGGGAACCGTCGCACCGCACAGCAGGCGCTCCAGATAGCGGGCCAGCACATCCACCTCCAGATTGACCCTGGTGCCCGCCGCGTATTCACTGCAGGTGGTCGCCGCCAACGTATGCGGGACGATATTCACATCGAACCAGTCTGCTCCGACGGCGTTGACGGTCAGGCTGACGCCGTCGACACAGATCGATCCCTTCTCGGCGATGTAATTCGCCAGTTCCGGCGGATTGGAGATCCGGAAACGCACCGAGCGCGCATCGTCGCGCCGCTCGCTGACGCGGCCGACGCCGTCCACGTGACCGCTGACGATATGGCCCCCGAGCCGGGAGGTGGGCGTCAGCGCCAATTCCAAGTTGACCCGATCACCTGCATGCAAACCACCGAGCGTGGTCCGCGATAGCGTTTCGCGCGAGACGTCGGCGGCAAAACGGGCGGTCCCCAAGTCCACGGCGGTGAGACAGACACCGTTCACCGCGACGCTGTCGCCTGGCGCCAGATCCTGCTTCGACAGATGGCCGGTCTCGATGACGATTCGCTGGTCGCCACCTTTGGGTTCGATGGCGCCGACCCGCCCCACGGCCTGTATGATTCCGGTAAACATCGCCGAAGCTACGCCCGGACCGGACCGGTGGACAGACCGAGCCGCAGCCGCAGATCCCGGCCCACCTGACGAATCTCGCACAGACGCATCTCCGGTCGCTGCTCCATCCTCTCCAGCGGAGCCATGTGGAAAAGCCCCCGAGCATCGTCGCCCAACACGCATGGCGCAAGGTAGACGATCCATTCATCGATCAGACCCGTTTGCAGCAACGCGCCGTTCAAAATCGCTCCGGCCTCCACCAGCACTTCGTTGAATTCACTCCGGGCCAGATACGACCCCAACGCCTCCAGCGGCACCCGACCGGCACCGTCCGCGGCGTCCAGCACGTGGACCGCGGCGCCGGCCTCGATCAACCGCCTGGCACGCGTCTCGTCGCGGCTGACCGTCACGACGACCGTTTGCCCCGGCTGTTGCAACAGTTTCGCGTTGGTCGGCAGGCGCAGTCGCGAGTCCAGCACGATGCGCACCGGTTGCAATACGTCCCCGTCCAACCGCGCGGTCAGACTGGGATCGTCGCCCAAAACGGTGCCGATGCCGGTCACGATCGCCGCGCTGCGCCCGCGCAGCCGATGCACATCGTGCCGCGCATCATCGCCGGTGATCCAGCGGCTCTCGCCGGAGGCCAGCGCGGTCCGGCCGTCCAGGCTCATCGCCAGCTTGCTGCGGATAAATGGCTTGCCGCAGCGCATCCTTGAGCAAAATCCCGGATTCAGAGATTCGGCCCCATCGCGCAGCAAACCGCATTCTGTCGCGATGCCGGCTGCGTGCAGTGCGGCGAGCCCCTTGCCGCCTACCCGCGGATCGGGATCTTCCATCGCTGCCACCACGCGGACTACTCCCGCTGCGATCAGTGCATCGGTGCAAGGCGGCGTCTTGCCGTGATGGCAACAGGGCTCAAGCGTCACATAGGCGGTCGCCCCTAGTGCCTGCCCGCCGGCGGCGCGCAATGCCTCGACTTCGGCATGCGGGCCGCCAACCCGGCGATGCCAACCCTCACCGATCACTGCACCGTCCCTGACCAACACACAACCCACGCGCGGATTCGGATCCGTGGTGTATAGGCCTTTCTCCGCGAGCGTCAGCGCGCGCGCCATGTGGCGGAAGTCCTCAGCGGCCCAATGGGTTGATCCGATCATCGCGACCCTATGGTCCAGCGCCACGGTACATCACCCGGCCGGTGGCGGATCGCCTCGATCGGCCGTTCAATCTGAGCCGCGACACACCGGTTCCTCCCGATCCGATCAGTCTTCGAACAGATCCGGCTGCCCCGCAGCGGTGTTCGCGCGGGGGTCATTTTCCAGTCGCTCGATGACTTCCCGAAACTCGTTGACATCGTCGAAGCGACGATAGACCGAAGCGAAACGGATGTACGCCACGTGATCCAGCCGACTCAGCTCCTGCATCACGCGTTCGCCGATCTGCCGCGAACCGATCTCGCGCTCACCTCGCGCCAGCAACGACTTCTTGATGCGTGCGATCGAAGCCTCCAGTTGATCGCTGCCCACTGGCCGCTTTTCCAATGCCCTGAGCATCCCCGCCCGTAACTTGTCTTCCCGAAACGGCTCGCGATTTCCGTTGCTCTTGACTACGCGAGGCATGTTCAGTTCCGCACTTTCGTAGGTGGTGAAGCGCTCCTTGCATTCGGCGCATTCACGCCGCCGCCGCACCTGATCCCCTTCCTGCGAAAGCCGCGAATCGACTACGCGAGTATCGCCGGCACCGCAAAAGGGACAACGCATCAGCGGGATTGAATCTGTTCGCGACGGGTGAGCCGAATCGCGGATCGGTCTGGTGCTTTCGACGCGGTCAATTCGGGTACACAGGGAATCGCCGGCACAGATGCTGCACATCGGCCCGCACCCGGCTCAGCACCGCCTCATCGTCGGGGTCATCCAGCACGTCGCAGATCCACCCGGCGAGTACCGAGCATTCCTCCGGTCCGAAACCGCGCGTCGTCGAAGCCGGCGTACCGACCCGTATGCCGCTGGTCACGAACGGAGACTGCGGATCGTTCGGCACTGCGTTCTTGTTGACGGTGATATGAGCGCTACCGAGCCGTTCCTCGGCCAACTTGCCGGTCAGTCCCTTGTCGATGAGATCCACCAGGAACAGGTGATTGTCGGTCCCACCGGACACGATCTTGTAGCCGCGGCGGATGAACGTCTCGGCCATTACCTTCGCGTTCTCGATCACTTCCGCCTGATATTGCTTGAATTCTGGCTGCATGGCTTCCTTCAGCGCGATCGCCTTGGCGGCGATCACGTGCATCAGAGGCCCACCCTGTATCCCGGGAAAAACGAGCGAATTCAGCTTCTTCTCGACCTCCGGATGCGGCTTTGCCAGGATCAGCCCGCCACGGGGTCCGCGCAAGGTCTTGTGGGTCGTGGTGGTGGTGACATCCGCGATACCGACCGGGTTCGGATACAGCCCTGCGGCGACCAAACCCGCCACATGCGCCATGTCGACCACGAACCAGGCGCCGATCTCATCGGCAATCGCGCGGAACCGCTGCCAATCGACCACTCGCGAGTAGGCCGAAAATCCCGCGATGATCATCTTGGGGCGGTGCTCCCTGGCCAGGGTCGCCACCTGCTGGTAATCAATGTGGCCGGTGGCGGTGTCCAGCCCGTATTGCACGGCATGGTAGATCTTCCCGGAAAAATTGACCTTGGCTCCGTGCGTCAAATGCCCGCCGTGGGCCAGGCTCATGCCCAGAATCGTGTCACCGGGCTCCAGCAAGGCCATGTAGACCGCGGCATTGGCCTGCGAACCGGAATGCGGCTGCACGTTCGCATAAGCGGCGCCGAACAAGGACTTCGCGCGTTCGATCGCCAACGTCTCGGCGATGTCGACGAACTCACAGCCGCCGTAATAGCGCTTGCCGGGGTAGCCTTCGGCGTATTTGTTGGTCAGCACCGATCCTTGCGCCTGCAACACGCGTGGGCTGGCGTAGTTTTCGGAGGCGATCAACTCGATGTGATCTTCCTGCCGCTGTTCCTCGGCCTGAATCGCGGCCCACAGTTCGTCGTCGAAGCCGGCGATTTCCATACCCTTGCTGAACATAAATCCCGTCCCAATCCACACTTGCTCGATAAGCTCGCATTGTACCGCAGCCGGGGGCTCAAACCCTAGACCGGGCGCAGGCGACGCCTGCTCGGATCACGGCGCCGCAGACTCCGAGAAGTCGGCTACCCGGTTGGCCGTCAAATTGATGGTCCGCGCATTGTCGGCAATGTCCGGATCGCCGCAGCGGAGTCCCTGCAGCGTGCAGACCAGCGCCGGATTGGCGAACCTGCCCACCAACGGCGCCTGCCCGATCAGATAACTCATGATCGTCGCAAACTCGCCCGGAATGCCCCAGGCATAGGAAAACGGGAAGACACCGGGGTCGGAGAGTGCCTGATCGTGGACGTTACCGAACAGATGCCCGAGTTCATGAGCGAACGTGTAGTCATGGCAATAGTACCCACCGTCGTGGCCGTCCGAGACCACCGCAAATCCCATCTCCCGCGACAGGGGCTGCTGGTTGGAACCGGCTACCCAGGCCACCCCGCAGTCGCGCTGCGGCGAAGACCGGAAGGACCGCACCAGCAACACCAGATCCGCGCCGTAGCGCTGGCGAAGCGCCGCGATGTCCTGCGACATCCGGTTGCTGGTCAGATCCCGCAGTCTCTCGATGTTGGACTTCTGTCCGTCATCCTCGATCGCCGCCGTGTGGGCCAGATTCAGCCTGACGAAAACGGCGCTGTCTGCAAACGACTGGCGGGCCAGATCGACCAGATGATGCACCCGGGTCAGCGGCCGATTGTCGTTGACATCCGGCGCATACAGCACCATCAGGTCGACCGTGGCGGGCATCGCGGCCGTCGCGGCGACCCAGTCGGAGCCCACCCGAGTGGGCACGGGTGCGCGCATGAGCTGCTGATCCTCGGTCAGTGTCCCGGGATGCAACCCACTCACGCGCATCGTGATCGCCCAGGTCTTGCCGTCCGCCTGCTCGATCCGGTACTCGCCCGCGGGCGTGTTGATGAACCCTACCGCACCGCCGTCCGGACCGTACGTCAGTACCGCACGGTACAGACCGGAGCTTTGTTCGAACTGCCCGACCCAACTGGTGTCGCCGTCCTCGTGGGTCCAGCGCCGGTCGTGGAACAGTCGTGTGGCCTCCCCGCCCAGCGTCAGCGTGACGCTTTCGCCGCGCTTCAACTTGGCGAGGCGGGCGAACGGGATCTCGACCGGAGCCACCGAATCCGGGTTGAGTCCCCGGAAGCGCCCGGGCAATGCGCTGGCGTCGGATATTGCACGATCGACCAGCCGCCGACGACTGATCCCCGGCTTGCTATCGCCCCCCTTCGCCGTCGGCGCCGTCGCCCGGCTGATCCTGGCTTGCAGGAACAGGCGCAGCAATCGCCCATCCGGACCGGTCACGGCCGCGTAGTCGTAGTCTGCAAACACTTCCCGCACGGCGTCGGTCCAGGTGCCGGCCCGAACCTCGCGGCTGATTCGGTCGGCTGCGAGATCGCGCGGCACCACAATCGCGATTCCGCCGCGGCGCTTGAGTTCGCTGGCCACGTCGACCAGCCGCGACTTGCGATAATCGAGATGAATCGGTGACCCGGCTGCGGCCGGACCGGAGCCGTCGACAGGCGATGAGGCAGACCGCCCCTCAACCACGGGCAACACCAACAATAACGCCAGCAAGCTTCGGCATGAACGGTTCATGAAGCGCACCATGCGGGGGATGAATTCGCCATGATCAGCGCGTACGACCTGGGCGCCGCGCATTACGCACTCTCGATCGCAGATCGTCGAGTGTGTCCCCGGGCCGGGTTTCAAGGCCGCCTCACTTCGAAAGTCGCGAACTCGCTTCCCGGCGCTTCCTCTCGCACCTCGATCGTCTCCACCGAAGCCCGGGGCGGCCCGATGCGGCACCAGGCAATGAATTCGTCGAGCTTTCCGGAAGGGCCCTGGGCACGGATCTCGACTCTGCCGTCGGCAAGATTCCGGGCCCATCCGACCAAACCCAAGGCGCTTGCGACTCGTGCGGTGGAGCCTCGGAACCAGACCCCTTGAACCCTCCCGGAAACCATGATGTGGACCCGTCTCACCACGATCTATCCCGGTCGCTGCAGTTTCCAGCACTGATGAATGCGGGGGTTGCGTTCGAAATCGGGCGGAATGGTGCGGGCGCTGATGTCTTCGACCGACCAGCCCGCCAGCGCGTTCCGGTCCAATTGGAAGCGGCGGAAATTGGTCGAAAAGATCAAGATGCCGTTCGGTTCCAGCAGCGCCCCTGCCCGGCTCAGCAGTTCGACATGATCCCGCTGCACATCGAACGGACTCTGCATCGCCTTCGATTGCGAAAACGTCGGCGGGTCGACAAAGATCAACCCGTAGTGGCGCCGCTCCGCAGCGGCGCTGCGGAGCCACTCTAGCACATCGCCACGGACGATGCGGTGATTCTTTCCGGCCAGGCCGTTCAACTCCAGGTTGCGCACCGCCCAGTCAAGATAGGTGTTGGACAGGTCGACACTGGTCGTGCTCAACGCGCCGCCCATGGCCGCATAAACCGTCGCACTGCCGGTATAGGAGAAGAGGTTCAAGAAATGCCTGCCGCGCGCCAGATCATGGACCATCTGCCTGGTCGGGCGGTGGTCCAGGAACAACCCGGTATCCAGGTAGTCCCGGAAATTGACCAGGAAGCGGTAGCCGGACTCCTGCACTTCGACGAAGTGCCGGGTATCCGCATGCTTCTGGTACTGGCTCGTACCCTTCTGGCGCTGCCGGATCTTCAGGCACAGACGCTCCGGCTCCACCTGCAGCATCAGGCGGGTCGCGGCGATGACCTCCACCAGACGCTGTTCCGCCTTGTCCGGATCGACCGTGGACGGCGCCTGATATTCCTGGACCAGCACCCAGCGGTCCGTCCCCTGATACAGATCGACCGCTACCGCATATTCCGGCACATCGGCGTCGTACAGGCGGTAGCATGACACGCCGTTCTGACGCGCCCAGCGACCCAGGTGCCGATGATTCTTCCGCAGGCGGTTGGCGAACATCGTGGCCGCCTCGCTCAAGGACTCGGTCCGCTCGGCACGCCGCAACAGCCGGCGCAGCTTACGGCTGGATGGGTCGTCTTCACCGTCCGTATGCGGCATGAAATAACGGTCCGGTTCGATCTCGAAGTTGAACAGTTTGCACGGAATGGCGCCGTTGTACAGCGCATACTGGCGCCGCGCGCGAATGCCGAGTTTGAATGCCAGTTCCGAGTCGCCGGTCAGCACGCTCGCATTCCACCCCCGGAAATGCTGCTGCAGCATGGCGCCCAGGTCGGCATACAAGCTTTTCAGCGTCTCGGCATCGCCCAGCCGTTCGCCGTACGGCGGATTGACCACGACCAGTCCGGAAGCCGCGACCGGCGCCACCGCCTGCTGCACGGAACACCGTTCGACATGGATGTACTCGCGCAAACCCAACCGTTCGATGTTCTGCCAGGCCGATCGTACCGCATCGCGATCGCTATCGTATCCGACGATGCGCGGCACGCGTTGCAGCCCCGTCTCCCGCTTTGTCATGGCTTCGCCATGAAGCGCATGCCAAAGGAGCGGATCGTGGCGCTTCCAGCCGATGAATCCGAAGTAGTCGCGCTGCAGCCCCGGTGCGATATCGCCGGCCATCAGCGCGCCCTCGATCAGCAATGTGCCGGAACCGCACATCGGATCGAACAGCGCGCCGCCGGCTTGCGCGATCGCCGGCCAACCGGCCCGTAGCAGAATCGCTGCGGCCAGGTTTTCTTTCAAAGGCGCGCGGCTGCCAGCCAGCCGGTAGCCGCGTCGATGAAGACTTTCCCCGGACAGGTCGATACTCACCGTGGCACGATCGCGATCCAGATGCACGTTGACACGCAGATCCGGCCGGTCCAATCGTACGCTGGGGCGCCGCCCTGCGCGCGCCGCGAACTGATCGACGATGGCGTCCTTGACCTTTTGCGCGCCGAACAGCGCGTGGTTAATAACGGAACGCTGAGCCGTGAAATCGACCGCTAGCGTGCCGTCGGTCGCCAGGTGCTCGGACCAGTCGACGGTCTGCACGCCTTCGTACAAGGCTTCCGGCGTTGCGGCCGGAAACGTCGCCAACGTCAGCAGCACCCGGTTGGCCAAGCGCGACCATAGACAGGTCTGGTAGGCCAGTGCGAGGTCGCCCTGAAAATGCACCCCCGAACGCCGTTCCTTGACGGCTGCGGCGCCGATTTCCGCCAGTTCATTCGCCAGCAAACCCTCGAGGCCCAGAGGCGCAGTGGCAAACCATTGGAGTAACTGCTTCATGAACGCTTTGCGCCTGAATGCGAAGTCTCTCTCACCGGCGTCGGAATCACCGAGGGCATACGGAGCCGTATCTCGCGGAGGACGAAGCCAAATTCGTGCCGCGAGACACGGAATTCCAAGCGATTATTTGGACCTCCGAGACCCCCGTCTGCGCCATTGCGGGATCGGCCGATGAACGGAACTGTGCCGGAGGACTGCAGACGTTCGGCCAAGTCGCATTCAAGGCCCTACACCGATAAAGCACATGCTGACTCTCCTTCTCCGTTTGAAAAAGAAAGCCCCGGCGTCGCGTCGACCGCCGGGGCTTTCTTGCCGAGCGTTGAAACCTCGGGGGCTTACATCATATCACCCATGCCACCCATACCGCCCATGCCGCCCATACCACCCATGCCGCCGCCCGGCATCGGTGACTCGTCCTTGGGCTCCTCGGCGATCATGGCTTCGGTGGTGATCATCAGGCCGGCAACCGAAGCGGCGTTCTGCAATGCGGTACGCGTCACTTTGGCCGGGTCCAGAATACCCATTGCCACCATGTCACCGAATTCGCCGGTCGCGGCGTTGTAACCGAAATTGCCGTTGCCCTCCGACACCTTGTTCAGCACGACCGAAGGCTCCTCTCCGGAGTTAGCGACGATCTGGCGCAGCGGTTCTTCCAGCGCGCGACGCAGGATCGAGATGCCGACCTCCTGATCATGGTTCACACCGGCCAGGCCCTTCAGCTTCGGCAGCGCACGCACCAAGGCCACGCCTCCGCCCGCGACGACGCCTTCTTCAACCGCCGCCCGGGTGGCGTGCAAGGCATCCTCGACCCGCGCCTTCTTTTCCTTCATTTCGATTTCGGTGGATGCGCCGACCTTGATCACCGCGACACCGCCGGCCAGCTTGGCCAGACGTTCCTGCAGCTTCTCGCGATCATAGTCCGAGGTGGTCTCATCGATCTGCTTGCGAATCTGTGCGACCCGGCCCTGAATCTGCTCCTTGGTACCGGCCCCATCGATGATCGTGGTGTAGTCCTTGGTGATCTGCACCTTCTTCGCAGTGCCGAGATCGTCCAGAGTGACCTTCTCCAGGCTCAAGCCGAGGTCTTCGGAGATCACTGTGCCACCGGTCAACACCGCGATATCTTCCAGCATCGCCTTGCGACGATCGCCGAAACCCGGGGCCTTGACTGCGGCGATCTTCAGGATGCCGCGCATGTTGTTGACCACCAGCGTCGCCAGCGCCTCGCCCTCGACATCCTCGGCGATGATCAGCAGCGGCCGGCTCGCGCGGGCCACCCCTTCCAGCACCGGCAAGAGCTCGCGGATGTTCGAGATCTTCTTCTCGTGGATCAGGATGTAGGGATTCTCCTGCTCCGCGCTCATGCTCTGCTGGTTGTTGATGAAGTACGGCGACAGATAACCGCGGTCGAACTGCATGCCTTCCACGATATCGAGCTGATTTTCCAGACCGGAGCCGTCCTCGACGGTGATCACGCCCTCCTTGCCGACCTTGTCCATCGCCTCGGCGATGATCTTGCCGATCGACTCGTCGGCATTGGCCGAGATCGTGCCGACCTGTGCGATGGCATTGGTGTCGGCACAAGGCACCGACTGTTCGTGTATGGACTCAACCACCGTGGCAACGGCCTTGTCGATCCCGCGTTTCAAATCCATCGGGTTCATGCCCGCGGCGACGGCCTTCAGACCCTCAGTCAGGATCGATTGCGCCAGTACGGTCGCGGTGGTGGTCCCATCACCGGCCACATCGGACGTCTTGGATGCCACCTCGCGCACCATCTGGGCACCCATGTTCTCGAACTTGTCGGACAGTTCGATTTCCTTTGCGACCGAAACACCGTCCTTGGTCACGGTGGGCGCCCCGTAGCTCTTCTCCAGCACCACGTTGCGGCCTTTCGGACCCAAGGTGACTTTGACCGCGTGGGCCAGAATGTTCACGCCGCGCATCATCCGGACGCGCGCATCATCACTGAACTTGACTTCTTTCGCTGACATATCGATTCCTCTGGAAGGGTTTCGGGTAGTTGGGAGGGCCGGTTCGGAACGATTCAGGCGTCGAGCACCGCCATCACATCGTCTTCCTTCATCACGACGAGTTCTTCACCGTCCAGCTTGACTTCGGTGCCGGCGTATTTGCCGAATAGAATTCGGTCGCCGACCTTGACCTGCAGCGGCCGGATTTGGCCGTCGTCCATGATCTTGCCGCCGCCGACGGCGATCACTTCGCCCTGCATCGGCTTTTCCGTCGCCGTGTCGGGAATCACGATGCCGCCGGCGGAAGTCCGGCTCTCTTCCAGACGTTTGACGATCAAACGATCTTGTAGGGGACGCAGTTTCACTCGATTCTCCTGCCGATGTAGTTGGGTTGTGCACTCGCTCCAGCGACCGGGGCACAGCGCCCGAAGCCGCTGATCGATGCGACGGATTGCCGGTGGCGGTTACATGTCGGGCGCGCACCAGTGTTTGCCGTGCGGCCCGAGCGAAACAATCCGCTCACTGTTAGCACTCCTTCAAAACGAGTGCTAATCATAGCGACGGAACGACGGCTGTCAAGGGGCCTCGTGCGTGCGGCGGCACCCGAACCGACCTTCGTCGAAGACGGAACTGCCGTGCAGAACAGAGAGATGAACCGGAGGCGAATCCTACCGGCAGAGAGGGTTCCGGCTTCGAAGGCCGGTCGCGATCAAGGTTTCGAGGAACTTCGGTACAACTCGCGGCGGGCAATGAATTCGCGCACACAGTCCGGAAGAAGATACTGGGTGCTCTTGCCGGTCCGCACCAGCTCACGAATTCTCGAGGCCGAGATCGCGAGTTGCGATACATCCTCGAAGCAGATTGCTCCGGCCGGCTTCTGGTGCAGCGTCGATCGTTTCGACACCATCCGTTCATCGAGCACCCGCTCCAATGCCTCGGCAAACTCTGCTTCGAACGGCCGCTGCATCACGACGACATGCGCCAGCTTGAAGATCTCCCGCCAGCGGTGCCAGGCAGGGATTCCCTGAAACGCATCCAGTCCCACGATCAGGCACAGCGGACACTCCGACGCCTCGCCCCGAATCGAAGCCAGGGTGTCCACCATGTATGACGGGCCATCCCGCTTCAGTTCGCGGTCATCGATTCGAAATCGCGGATCGGAACCCTCCAATGCCAATTGCAGCATCGCCAACCGATCGTCCGCCGCCGCAGCCGGTTGCCCGCGATGGGGCGGAAGCCGGCATGGAATGAATCGGACCTCGCTCAGATCAAACGCATCGGCGACCTCCAGGGCGGTCCGCAGATGGCCGAAATGAATCGGGTCGAAAGTCCCGCCGAAAATTCCGATCACGGGTACCGACGCTCAGCGGCGCACATGGCCGTCTCCGAGAACGATGAACTTCTGCGTGGTCAGGCCTTCCAAGCCGACCGGGCCGCGAGCATGCAGCTTGTCGGTGCTGATTCCGATCTCCGCACCCAATCCGTATTCGTTGCCGTCGGCGAATCGCGTCGACGCGTTGACCATCACCGAACTGGAATCGACTTCACGCAGAAAACGGCGCGCCCGGGTGTAGTCCTCGGTCACGATGGCATCGGTATGACCGGAACCGTGCCGATGAATGTGGTCTAGCGCCTCGTCCAGATCCGCGACGACGCGGACCGCAAGGATCGGCGCCAGGTATTCGGTATCCCAATCCCCGTCCGTGGCGGGCTTGCAGTCGGGGATCAGGGTCTGCGTCGCGGCGCAGCCGCGCAGTTCGACTCCCTTTGCGCCATACAGCGCGGCCAGCTCCGGCAACAGTGAAGAGGCGATGCCGGCCGCGACCAGCAGAGTTTCCATCGCATTGCAGACGCCGTACCGGTGGGTCTTGGCATTCAACGCGATGTCGATGGCCTTGGCCGGGTCGGCCCGGTCGTCGATATACACATGGCAAATCCCGTCCAGATGTTTGATGATCGGAATACGGGATTCGGCGACCACCCGCTCGACCAGGCTCCGCCCGCCACGCGGCACAATGACGTCGATGTACTGATCCAGGCGCAGCATCTCGCCCACCGCGGCCCGGTCGGCCGAAGGGATCAGCTGTACAGCATCGGCCGGCAAGCCAGCGTGGTCCAGCCCTTCCCGGATCAGCGCGGCGATCGCCCGGTTCGAATTCAAGGACTCCGAGCCGCCGCGCAGAATGCAGGCATTGCCCGACTTCAGGCACAGCGCTGCGGCGTCCGCCGTGACATTCGGCCTCGACTCGTAAATGATGCCGATGACACCGAGCGGCACGCGCATCCGGCCCACCTGAATGCCGGAAGGTCGATAAGTCAAACCGGTGATTTCGCCGACCGGATCGGGTAGTGCGGCGACTTCGCGCAGACTGTCCGCCATCGCCTGCAAACGGCTCGCAGAGAGATCCAGCCGATCCAACAGGGCCGCCTCGAGTCCCTTGGCCCTACCGGCCTCCAGGTCCTTTCCATTTTCTTCGAACAGACGTTGCCGGTTTTGCACGACCAGGCCTGCAATCCGTTCCAGCGCATCATTCTTTCTTGCGGTCTCCGCACGGCCCAGGTGACGCGAAGCCTCCCGGGCCTGGCGTCCCATCGCAATCAGTTCCATTTGAAGCGAGAGCGGCATCGGTCTGGCAGAATTCGCAGTCGAATTGATCATGGCGTGAATGGTCGGCTATACGGTCTCGTCGTTGCGCAGCCCGGCAGGAATGCCGCAGAACCGCGTCCCGGACTGCCCGCGGCCACTCGAAGCCGCGGATGCACGGCTTTCGGCGGCGTCTTCAGCGCGGTGAAGACGGGCTGGTCGGGCGATTATAGCATCAAGGGGTCGCAGGCCGTTTCCCCCGCCGGGGCGAGGGTGGCCATTCGCCATTTCGACTGGGACCGTCACCGGGTCTTCAGAACACGCTGCACCAGCTGCTGCAGGGATTCGCCGGCGAGTTTCGGCAACTCGCCGAACGTGATCGAGAACAGGAAATACTTTCGCCCCATCAGGTTTTTGCCCGAACGCTGATGGGTCAGGACCGCGGGCATCGCGGTGAACTTCGTTTCGACATCGTCCAGGGCGATGTCGAGGACCAGGGAATCACCGACGTTCGGCAGGCCGCTGGCCTCGTAAAATTCGGCCAGCACACCGCCCTCACCGATGTTCCGGAGTTTGCCGTGAAATTCGTGGGCCCGATAGCGAAGCGTCACCATGCCATCGGCCTCGATGCGTTTGAAGCGGCGCCTCCCGTCCATCGTCAGGTCGGCCAGCAGTTGTTGGTCCTGCGACCGCATCATGATGTTGGAGCGGCAGTAGATCCCCCAATACATCAGACCCACCATCAAGCCGCCGATGGTGTTGCCGAGGGTCACCGGTAACAGATTGCCAAGCAGGAAACGCTCCATGGTCAATGCCGCGAACTGATCCGGCAGTGCCTGCGTCATGGTCCAGAACTCCGCGGGCGCGAAATTCTTGATCAGCAGCGCAAACGACAGGAAATACATATTGGCTACGCTGTGCTCGAAACCGGACACCACGAACGCACTGATCGGAAACAGAATCACGATGACCTTGTCGATCGCAGTGCGCCCGGAGATGCTGAGCCAGTAGGCCAGACAGACCAGCACGTTGCAGAAGACCGCCCGGGTTACCGCCTGACCGAAAGTCAACTCGCACTTCGATTCGGCGATGTCCAGCGCGGTGATACCCACCTGCCCGCGCAGCAGCAGGTATTGCCCCGACAGAAAAACCAAACCCGAGGTCAACGCGGCACCCAGGAAGTTTCCGCCGAACACAATCACCCAATTCCGGAGCAGCTTGTGCGCGGATATCTTTCGGCTCGCGGCCGCCATCACCAGCAGCACATTGCCGGTGAACATCTCTGCGCCGGCGATCGTGACCAGAATCAGGCCGAGGCAGAACGCGACACCGCCGCACAAGCGCATCAGACCGAACGGCAACTTGAGTGCACCGTCTAGGCCGTTGCCTGTCATCACCGTGGTGCTGAACACCGCACCGAATCCGATGAAGGCACCGGCCAGCAAGGCCAACATCACGGTCGAAAAGACATCGAGGTTGGCCTTGATGACGCCGGCGTTCTCCGCCCGCAGAGCTACATCCCGCGGCATCAGGTTGTCGATCGAGTCACCCGCCATTCGCCTGTCGCCTCCGGATGCTACCTTCCTTGATGGGCTTCTGCGCGGCGTTCGGTGCCCGCACGCAAATCACTCGCCACGCTCTTCGATCGCCTCGCCCATACAGGTCATGATGTGGTCCGTGACCTTCAAGGCCGCTTCGCGCACACTCTGCTGTGAACCGAAGAATTCCTTGTACTGTTCGACGATCTGCTCCGCCTCGGTCGGCGTCTTCACGCTCATGATCTGGCTGTAAGCCTTGAAGTAGGTCTCTCTTCGCGGATCACCCGGAAGACCCGGCGCGTCATCCGCAATGGTTTTCACCACACAATCGGCCACGGCGGCCGGGTCCAGTTTGTAATCCTTCAGATCAGGATCATCCCGCAATTTCTGCAGCACCGCTTCGCGCAGCCCCAGGGTCTGCTGCTTCGTATCGCAAGCGCCCAGCAACAACACAAGTAAGACCAGAAATGCCACTCTCGACATCACAGCGAAATCCGTAGTAGTTGAATTCAGATGGATGACCCGGTTACCCGAATCGCCTTGCCGGTCGCGACCCTTGGGCCGCCCGGGAACATGACAGCGTGTTTGCCACAACGGATGCTTCTCGCGTCGGAGAACGCGGAACGAAAACGCACCGCGCGACACCGTTACGGCAATGCCGTATGCCGTATTATGCGGGTTTTCGCCCGGACCTGAACAGCTCTCCGCGAATCCTGCGCCACTGTCGGCCGAGCCGGCTTCGTCGAAAGCCCGCCAATCGTACCATCAGGAAGCACCCCAAATGATCGCGTTCCCCGAAACTTGCGACCTGGTCAGCCTGGCATCCGGACTCCGGTCCGGCAATCTTCGCCACCACGACTATCTGCAGCGGCTACAGGCCCTGTACCAAGCGAGAGAACCGGCGATGAAGGCCTTTGTTTCCGAACCCGGGCGATTCGAGCGGTTGCACCGAGACGCCATCGCCCTGCGGGAACGCTACCCGGATCCGGCGCTGCGGCCGCCACTGTTTGCGGTACCGATTGCGATCGATGACACCGTACGGGTGGACGGATTCGTCACCCGGGCCGGCTCACTTCTCGATCCCGCCCTGTTGAGCGGCACCGAAGGGTCCTGTGTACGCCGCCTGAGGAACGCCGGCGCACTGATACTGGGCAAGACCGCCACGGCCGAGTTCGGGTTTGCACCTGCCGGCCCCACACACCATCCGCAAGATGCCGCGCAGCCGCTGGCGATGGCCAGCGCCGGCGCCGCCGCGGCGGTGGCCGGAGGCCTGACGCCGCTTGCCGTTGGCATCGATGCGCTGGGGGCCGCGAGTGTTGCCGCCGGACGCTGCGGAGTCGTCGGATTCAGTCCCAGCTATCAACGCATCGCGACCGACGGACTGGTACCGTTGGCACCCAGCCTCGATCGATTCGGCCTGCTGGCCGCCGACATCGCCAGCATCGCATTGGCATTCCGCCTGCTCGCACCGAGCGTGCAGGCGGTTTGCGCCCAGCGGCCACTGGCCATTGGCGTCTTGGCGACGCCGCCGTGGGACACCGTCGAGGCGGCCGTCGCCGAACACGTTCAATCGGTCTTGGGCCGCCTGAGTAGCGCCGGCCACTCGGTCCATACCGTGTCGTGGCCGGCGGAATTCGGCGATCTTGCCCCCCAAGCGCTCGCGCTGGTGGCGACCGAGGCCGCTCGAGCGCATGCACGCTGGTATTCCGTGCATCGCGACCGCTACCGCCGGCAGTCGGCGGAACTGATCGAGCACGGGAAACGGGTGCCGCGGGGCATCGAAGAAGCTGCGAGGGCCCTGCGCCTGGCACTCCGGCGATACCTGGAGCAGGCGATGGACCGTTACCGCTTGGACGTTTGGCTCAGCCCATGTTTCGCGACGGCCCGCCACTCCGGAGGCGATCACGACACGGCGGTGCAACTGCCCTGGGTCGTTTCCGGGCTGCCATCCCTGGTGCTGCCGGCTGGCTTTCTGGGCGAACTGCCTGCCGGCATTCAACTGATCGGCCGGTGGTACGGCGACGAGGATCTGCTGGACTGCGGCAAACGGCTGGAGTCCGCCATCGACGCGGCCGTTTTCCATTAACCAGGCACGTCAATTCCCTCCCTGGCATTTCCGGTCGCCGCGCCGCGGCATCCCTGCCCCGGATTGACCCGGCCCAAGGTCGGGCCGAGTTCATCGCTACACGACAACCCGGAGAAGCCGAATATCGGCCGACTCGCTCCAGCGAAACGATGCCATCATCCGGCGGAAACCGCCTCACCCATCGGTCACATCCGGTAGATCGAATAGATTTCGTCATCCGCCATAAACCGCTGTTGGAACGGTTCGGCAATCGTCGGCCAGAGTTCGTAAGGATGGTAGATGACGATCGCCTCGATCGGACCGGGTGTGGACAGGCCCACGTACTTCACCGGACCGAAGTTCCACGCCGCCGCCGAGTTGTAGGCGTCGGCCGCCGAACCGAGAGCCCAAGCCCAGAGATCCACGTGCGCACCGATCGGAATGCTGGGAGAACTCGGCGTGAATCTTTCCTCCTGAAGCGATATTCTTGCTCCCGGGATCTCGTGTTGAAGGACGTCGAGCGCGGATTCAAAGGAAGGCGAATGCCTCATCCATAGGGCATGGCTGACCCCGAGATTTGAGATGAAGACGAGCAGAATCCAGGCGACCACCTGTTTCTTCATCGCCGGCTCAAGGAATGACCAAAGCGACAACAGCACGATCCAGCCGACGAAGACGACTCTCACCCCTTGCTCCCACGAACCGAGAAACTGCAACCGCGGGAACAGGGTTCCGATCCCGATCATCAGGAGACCCGCCCGCAGGAGCGGTCGATGCTCGCTTCGAACGATTTCCGCTCGCCCCCGGTAGAAAATCCAGAGACCGAGAACAACGGGGATCGCCAATTCCGCCGCGTGCTTCGTGATGAACAGCGGCCTCAGAATCTGCGTCAGTTGATGCCAAGGGTCGACCCATTGCATCGCGCCGCCATACCCCCCCTGGTTCGTCACCAACACCAGCACGACAAAGGCGAATACCAGGCTCCAGAGCTTCAACACAGCTCCCCAGTCCCAGGTTCCGGGCGCGTACCAAGCGCCAGGTTTTCCCCGCGGCAACATCACGACCGAAAAATCGTAGATGGCAAGCGGTACCGCCGCGACCGGATGCAGCGCAAACGTGACCAGTCTGGCGAGCGCATTCCCGACCGCTGCGTGGCGATGAGAAGCCCATTTGATCGATAATCCGATGGCCAACACGGCACCGCACAGGCCGACGATGAACGGCCAGAATCCGTAATGAAAGAAATAATTGAGGGTCAGGGGGAAACCGATCAATCGCGTCCAGCGACTTTGCGGATTGACCTGAGCGACCAGGAAACCGAGGGACAGCGGAAATACCAAAGCGTAGATCGACAGCGCGAGCTTCGTGCCTGTGACGACGCCGAATAACCCGATCGGCGCCACAAGCAAGACTTCCGCCAACGCATACGGAGCGATCCGCAAATTCAGCACGTACGGATAGTCAGCCGGCGGGGGGCCGTCGATCAGCACGGACAATGCCTTGGCAGCCGCGATGTGCATCGGCATGTCGCACGCCAAGGGATTAGGATACAACCACACGAAACCGAACGTACCGAGCGTCAGCAGTACGGCGACGCCTCGATAGCCAGCCTCCCTATTCATTACGCTCATGACGAGTGATTCCTCCTGATGGGCCCAGTAGCCGGTGAATGATAGGACCGCCGTCCAAAACAACCAAGTTGGCACGCGATGGTAGCGAAAGTTTCACGACCATCCGAATGGTATCGCCGAACCCCATCGCGCGGGGATGGTCGTCGCCTGCAAAGGCGAGTGATTCGAACCACACACCGGAACCTGCCGCCGGCCAACGCAGCCCGGTTGCTTACCGCCTCGACGCGCACGAATCACCGCTCGTGACTGAAATGTGACCAGCGCGTACGGGACTCAGCGGTACGGGCGTGGGGGTGCTGTCTCCACCGCTTTTTCCACCGAGTTATCCAAAGATTCTGTGGAAAAGCCGGGGCGGAGTACCACCCTACCTCCCGCCGCCCGGCCCGCTTCGCATCCCTACGCCACGTTTCCGATCGTTTATAAATCAACGACATGGGCCGCAGAAACACGCCAGGATGTGGACCGCCGAAGGACCCCACTACGCCTTGGATGGCGGGAAAAGATAACGCGGCTCGCCGACAATCAAGCACTTATCCACATCCGGCGCCGTTTCGTCGCGCCCGAGCGAGCCGGACTGCCGGCACGCCGCAGCAGCGGCCAACATCGCCCCAGAAAGGCCGCGGAAACGAAGCTTGGACGCCGCCGGGCCGATAGCCTAGAATCTTCGCCTGCCGACGCCGCCGGTCTGCCGCCATGGCCGAAGCGTGCTGTGCGAGGCGGCCATCAGCCGCCGCTATGCGGGAGTGGCCTTCCGGCGTCCGACCAGTAGACGATTCCAAAGCCAAGCGCAAATGCCGCAAGCGGCACCCTCAAATAGGCAGGCCGCCTGCGGCCCGCAGCGTATCGCCGACGGCGCTCGCCCGCCACGCGCAGCGGGTGACGCGGGACGTTGCCGCTGGACGGAAATCAGGGACGGCATCGGCTTCGCCGCACTGCTGGTCTTCGCCTTTTTCGCCTGGCTCGGAACCGGCGTTGCACATGGCGCGCTCGCGGTGATGGTGCTGTTGATGGCCGTGGACTACCGTGCGGCGTCTGCTGCTTTCCGGCATGACCCGATCGCCCGAATTTTCCTGCTGTTTGTCGCCTACCTGCTGATCGGTGCCGGCTGGGCGGCCCATCGCTGGCCGGAGACCGAACAAGCGCAATGGAGTTCGGTCTGGCCGTGGGTCAGTCTGTGGCTGATGTTTCCGATCGCCTGGTGGCTGAAGGGTCGTTGGGATCGGACGGTACTGGTGATGGCGCTCGCCCCTCTTGGTCTGATCGCGGGTATCGTCCGCAGAAGCCAGTGGGCCGACCTGCCGCGCTGGCTGCAGGGCGAGCGCTATGAATTCGGCTATACGTCTCTCGGTATTTCGCTATTGTCGTTGGTGATTCTGATCGGCTTGCTGAGCTTCCTGCCGCGTTTTTTCGCCTGCGCGCAACGGGCGGCCTCACGCGCAGGTGTCGCGTTCGGAATCGCCGCTCTGCTGCTGTTCTTTCTGTTCGTACTGCTGATCGCGCAGTCGCGTGGTGCATGGCTGAGCCTTGCGTCCGCCTTGCTGCTGGTGAGCGGACTGGCAGTCTCGCGGCGCCGTACCGGCGCCAGCCGGCCCCCCGGACTGATGGCTGCACTGCTGGTTGCCGGCGTGATGGCATTGGGAGCCGTCTGGCAGTTCGGCGGCCGGCTCGCCGAGCGCATCAGGAGTGAAGCGGATGTCGTGCCGCAGATCCTGACCCTGGACGAAACACGACTGCCCTACACGCCCTGGGGCGCCAGAATCCATCTGGGTCTCTGGGGTGCGCGGCTGGTATCGAAACATCCGTGGTTCGGATACGGTCCGGGAGCGAACGCTCCGAGGCATCTGCTGAAGCGCGAGTTCGACGCCGACCCGAGTGGCTTTCTGGCCGTGATCGAACACTTCGCGCATTTGCACAATGCCTACCTGGAGATCCTGGTCCGCTTCGGCCTCATCGGCGGGCTGTTGTTCGGCGGCGGCCTGTTCTATTTTCGGCAGGCGATGATCGAGAACCGGAAACGCGGCATCATTCCGCCAGATTTCCATGACTTCGGTCGAGTGGTGCTGTTCACGGTGCTGTTTTTCGGGCTTTTCGAGTTCCGCCTGCTGCATACCGACTTTCGTTTCCTGAGCATGCTGTTCGGCGGAATCCTTTATACGCATGCCTTGCATCGGCGCGCGCATGAACATTAGCTTTGTCGGTCATTCTCATCATCGGGTCACTCAGTCTTCGCGATTCTTCGTCGATCTGTTGCAGCAGATCGGCGAAGTCGAGACCGTGTGGGACGAAACCTGGCGCGGCATCGAACCCGTCGATACCCGCCGGATGGCCGAGAGCGCCGACCTGATCGTAGTCTGGCAGTCGGTCGCTTACATCAAGCGCCTGGCCCTTCTAAAGCATCCCAATCTGGTCTACGTGCCGATGTTCGATGCCGCCAGGGATCTGCGCCGAAGCTTCTGGCAACCGCTGAACGGCGTGAAAATTCTGAACTTTTCCAGCACCCTGCATCAGCGTCTGCAACAGTTCGGATGCCGGTCGGCGGCATACTTCCAGTACTTCCCGAACCCGGACAACCATCGACCGACTGAGGACTTTTCCTCGCTGCGGGGCTTTTTCTGGCAGCGCCAGCCGCGGCCGGCGTGGAAGCAGATCCGAAAGCTGCTGGGATCGGAGTTCACCTCGTTTCATCTGCATCTGGCCACCGATCCGAACACGTCGGAACCGGCGACACCCGATGAGGTCGACCGGCAACGATGGCGCATCGCGATTTCGCACTGGTTTCCCGAGCGCGCAGAACTGCTGCAGAGGCTCGCGTCAGCAAATGTCTACTTCGCACCGCGCATCCACGAAGGCATCGGATTGTCATTTCTGGAAGCGATGGCGATGGGCATGGCGGTGTGTGCCACCGATACGCCGACACACAACGAATACATCGCCGACCACGCCAACGGTTTTCTGTATTCGCTGGACCGACCGGAACCGCCGGACTGGTCTCGCGCCATGGAAATGGGGCGCCGTGCCCGCATGTCGGTGGAACAGGGCCATCGACGCTGGGTCGCCGATCGCGACCGGCTGATCGACTTCCTGACGCGGCCCGATGCGGGGCCAGAAGTCCGCCATTACGCCCGTTTGGCCCCGGTCGCCGTCGGCGCGGCGAAGCGACCCGTTCGCCCCGAATCCGCACCGGCGGCGGGTGTCGCGACCGCCGAAGGCGGAAGACGCTTGTTCGCTCCGGAACGCCCATCGGCGGAACCGACCGTGACGATCGCAACGGTCGTAAGGAATGCGCCGAAGGAACTGGCGATCACGCTGCCCAGCGTAATCGCGCAAACCTATCGACCGAGGGAGGTGCTGGTCATCGACGGCGGTTCGGATCCTGAAACCCTGGCGCTTCTGGCGTCACATGGCGAGGCGATCGACTATTGGCGGTCGGCTCCCGACCGAGGTCCGTATGACGCGATGAACCAGGCCGCGGATCTCGCTCGCGGCCGATGGATCATCTACATCAACGCCGGCGACACGTTCGCCGACGAGGACGCCCTCGCCCGCCTGCTGGCCGGTATACCCGAAGATGCGGATTTCGTGGCGGCTCATCACGTCTATCTGTCGCCGGAAGGCATCGAGGAAATTCACCGCTGTGTGGATTTCGAAAAAACCTACCGGCAGCTCCTGGCCGGTCAGACCGACGGTGCCTGGCTAAGCGGCATTCCCGGGCACCAGGCGCTGTTGACCCGGGTCGGCCTGATTCGCAAGCATCGCTACGACCTCGGGTACCGGTTCGCCGCGGATCACGAATTCCTCTACCGGATGCGCCGTTTGGGGGCACGGGTACACATCCAGCCGGTGATCGTCTCACAGTACCTGGGCGGCGGACTCTCCGCGCAGAACCGGTGGGGCTGTCTCGGCGAATGGCGGAAGATCGCCCTCGCCTACACCGACCATCCCGAGCGGGTGGAACGACGGTTCCGGCGGCTGTTGGTCGACACCTTGCGGTACTCACGGCGACTCGGACCATTCGCGTGGCGAGACGAGCCGATCCGGAGCCATCCCGTCTGGGCCTTGCTGGCCGAAGCGGAATTCCGCTTGCGCACGCTGTTCGACCGGTGCGACGCCTTGTACGCGCGTGCTCGAACTCTTTTCGAACAGAGCGGCGCGCGATGAAGATTTCGCTGGTCACCGCGACCCGGAACGCGATGCCGTGGATCGCCGAGACGGTCGACTCGGTACTTTCCCAGCGTTGTCCCGATCTCGAGTACATCGTCATCGACGGCGCCTCCACCGACGGCACGCGCGAGTATCTCGACAGCCGGCGGAACGAGTTCGCCAGCTTCATCTGCGAACCGGACGACGGCCAGTACCATGCCATCGCCAAAGGGCTGCATCGTGCGAGCGGCGACGTGTTGGGTTGGATCAACGGCGACGACGTGCTGATGCCGTGGACGCTGCGACTGGTGACCCGCATCTTCCGCGAGTTTCCGGACATCGACTGGATCACTGGTAGTCCGGCTTTCCTGAACACGGCTTCCGAGTGCTTTCTGGTTTCGCCGGTCGCCGCATCCTATCCCCGTCGTTACCTCGCCAACGGCTGGTTTCGCGAAGGGCTGCTGGGCTACCTGATGCAGGAGAACACGTTCTGGCGTCGGGGTCTCTGGCAACGTGCCGGCGGTCTGCACCTCCGCTGGCGTTGGGCGGCCGATTTCGATTTGTGGGTGCGATTCGCCCGGCACGCCGAATTGACCACTGTCGCGACGCCGCTCGCTGCGTTTCGCGTGCGCGGACAGGACAATCGTTCGCGTCAGGGCACGGCCTATCGGGACGAGGTGCGGGAGCGCTGCCGCGAACTGCCGGCACCACCGCGGTGGTGGACACTGGCCACGCGCCTCGGCAAGCCCGGTGAAGCATTGCTGCGCCTGTTGCTATGGGCCGATACCCCGGTCCTCGCGCAGTCCCTGGCCGGCGACGGTTGGCATCTGATCCGGTCGCGGCGGCCGGTCTCGCGCAACGACCTGCCCCGTCTGCTGTTGGAGCACCGCCTGCGGAAGTTGCATGACTAAGTTCGCGACACGACACGAGTTTCTACCGGACGCCGAAGAGATCACCGGATATCCGTTCTCGACCGCGACATTCGCCGAAACCATCACGATATTCTCCCGTTGGGCGACAACCGCTCCGGAGTCCGGCATTCCACGCTATTTCGCCTGCGTGAACCCTCATTCACTGGAGATCGCGCGCAGGGACCGGGAATTCCACGACGCACTGATGCGGGCCGACTGGGTCACGCCGGACGGCGCCGGCATCGTGTTGGGTTCCCGGCTGCTGGGCGGACGGATTCCGGAGCGCGTCTGCGGACCGGACATCCTGCCGGCCCTGTGCGAGCAGTTGAACCGCTACTACCCCGGTACCCGGCTGTTCTTTCTCGGATCGAGTCCCGAGAATCTTGCGGAACTCCGAGCACGGATGCTGGCCGACTATCCGAATCTGACCGTGGCCGGCACGCTGTCTCCGCCATACCGAACCGAGTTCACCGACGAGGACCTGAACAAGATGATCGGCGCCGTCAACGAGACCGACACCGACCTGCTGTGGCTGGGCCTCGGCGCACCGAAACAGGAGAAATGGGCCTACCGACACCGCGTCAGGCTTCGCGTGAAGCTGATCGGTCCGATCGGCGGCGCATTCGACTGGTACACCGGCCGCATCAAGCTGCCGCCGCTGTGGATGCAGCGCGCCGGCCTGCAATGGCTGCACCGGCTGGTCCAGGAACCCCGGCGCCTGTGGCGGCGCAACCTCGATTCGCCGATCTTTGTGGCCCGTGTGCTGTACCAACGATGGACCCGGCGCCGCCGCTGATCGCCTTCAAACGCCTCCGAAACAAGCCCGATTGCCCCATGCCTGCCGCCGTCAAATTCCTGATCGTCACTCCCAGCTTCAACGCACCGCAATTTCTGGATCAGACGATCGCCAGCATCGTCGGCCAGCATGGCGACTTCGCCGTGCATTACCACATCCAGGACGGCGGCTCTGGCGCTGCGACGCTGGACGTCATCCGCGCCTGGGAGCAGCGCCTCTCCCACAGCGGGACGACGGACCCTACGCGGAAGCACCTGGCTTTCTCCTGGGCCGTCGAACCCGACCGCTCGATGTACGACGCGATCCAGAAAGGTTTCGACCGCCTGCTGGCGACGGTTCCCCGCGATCCGGACGATCGGATCATTTTGAGCTGGCTGAACACTGACGATCTGTTCACACCGAATGCATTTCTGACCGTCGCGCGATTCCTCACCGATCATCACGAAGAATCCTGGGTCACCGGCCTGCCATGCCTGATCCGTGAAGATGGATGCATCGCCGATCTGCGCCTGGAGGATTGCGGCTACGCCCGGGCGCGACTCGCGTGCGGCGAGTACGACGGCCGGCGGCTGCCACCGGTCATGCAGGAGGGTACGTTCTGGACGCTGGATCTGTGGCAACGGGTCGGTGGCCTGGACATCTCGCTGCGATTGGCGGGCGACTGGGATCTATGGCGCCGGATGGCGGAGCATGCCCGCCTGATCAATCTGCGCGCGGTATTGGCCTACCACCGGCGGCGCAGCGGTCAGCTGTCGAGCGACATGAGCGAGTACTGGGCCGAGCTCGACGCCGTGAAGCGGCGCATCGGCGACGCAAGGCCCACTCTCGCCGGGGAGCGTATCGCGTTGGAAGGCGCCTGGATGGGAGCCTGGCGCACCAACCTCGGTCGCTGGGTACTGTCACCGATGCGTTACCGGCGTGACGGCTTCCTCCACTGCCTCAGCGACTGCCTGGTCGAATCCTGGTCGAAGCACGCCGTCGGCCGCGCGATCATCAAGGGCTATAGGCGGCTCCGCGGCGTGGTCGTCGAGTGAGCGACATCGGCCGCGGCGGATCAGCGCCCCAGCAGGCGTTTGATCCGAGCGCGTAAGGTCCGGGCCTTCTGTGCTTCGACCTGGTCCAGGTACGCTCGCAGATCGGCATGATCCTGGACCAGCTGCGCCTGATTCGCCAGCCAGTCCCACAACACCGCCTGGTGGCTCACCAAGGCTCGCTGCCAACCCAGTGCAAAGCGCAGTTCCGGATCGGCAGAGCCGGCCTCCAATGCCCGCTCCGCCTCGGCTGCCAACCGCAGGAACAGTTCGCGCTGTTGACGCGGATCGCGCTCTTCGAACTGCCATCCCAGGCTGAAGGTCGACACCGCTCGCGGCAGCAGCGCGAGCCGAAGCCTCGCGCAATTCTGCATTGCCCAGGCGGTGTCGCCGGCATGGCCGAACTCCACCGGAAACGGATGCCGTCGCAGCAGGTCGCTCCGGTACAGATTGGCGGCACTGCTGCCGAGCAGCGACGCGGAACCAAAGCTGCACAACGCGATCACCGTCTCCAGCCGGGACAGCAGCCGCGGTGAGGAATCCTCTCCCAGAGTGTCGCAAATCCGATGGATCGGCCAGCGCGTATCCGCCGGAGTCGCACCATCCTCCTGCAGCATACGCGGTGGAGAGACGATCGCGTCGGCCTCCAGGCTTTCGGCCACCCGGTACAGTTGCTCCAGGCCGCCGGCATCGACGGTGTCGCCGACCGTCGAGAAATAGATCCAAGGCGCTTCGGCCAACGCGCACGCGGCATTCCAAGACGGATACAGACCCGGCGGATGCGACACGATCGCAGCGTCGACCGCAGCCAGCCGCTGTCCCAACAGTTCGCGCGTCCCGTCGGTCGACTCGCTGTCGATCGCGATGACCTGCTGCACGGTTTGCAAAGGGTCCAGAACGGCATCCAAATGCCGTTCCAGCGCTGCCCGGCAATTCCGGGTCGGAACGATCACGGTAATCGGTAGACGCATAGCGGGGCGATTAAACCATGACCAGTGCCCGGCTGCCAGCCGCGAGCGCATATCGGGCATGGGGTAGAACCCGTCCCGAACGCAAAAGCCGGTCGGCGCGGCTGCGACCGCTGCAATGGCGGCAGCAACAGGAAAGACAGTCGGCGTACGTTGCAGGATAATAGTAAGGTCGGCGACAGCAATTCGCACCGCGCCGGTCTTTGTCGCCCCATTCCGAGTTCGCTTCCGTCCGCCATGGCACCGCTCACAGTTGGCATCATCAGTACCGAGGGCTGCGGGATGGGCGGTGCGGTGCGTGCGACTCGCCGCCTGGCGGACGGCCTCAGGCGGCGCGGCCACGATGTGCGCATCATTTCGCTGAATGCGCAGCGCGCGGCGGACGGCATCGGCATCACGTCGTCAGATCCGATGGACGGCGATCGATTCCTGGCGCTGCACGCGAATGAATGGTTGCAGCGCGACTACATTGCACCGCGCCGCACGACCGTCTCGAACACCTATTTTGCGGCCCAGGTGGCGGGTTACAGTCTTGCCGATCCCGCGTTGCTGGAGCCGTTCGACCTGCTCAATGTTCACTGGTCGGCGAACCTGCTGGCTCCGCATACACTCGCTGAACTGATCGGTACCGACCGCCCGGTGCTCTGCACGCTGCACGACATGGCGGCATTCACGGGCGGTTGCCACTATTCCGCAGGCTGCCGGCGTTATCAGCAGCAATGCTCGCCGTGCCCGCAACTGCAGGACGATCCGCTGGAACTCACACGGTGGACCTTGGAACAGAAGCGACGGTACCGCGCGGCCGACCATTTCGGAGCGATCGCCCCCAGCCGCTGGCTCGCCGACTGCGCGGCCGCGAGCGGCTTGTTCCGACCGGATCGGGTGTACACGATCCCGAATGCTCTCGATACGGACATCTTCCGGCCGACTGCGAAACCTTTTGCAAAGAGCCTGTTGGGCGTCGACCCGAACGCCAGCACGCTCCTGTTCGCTGCTGCGGACAACCGGGAACGGCGGAAAGGGTTCGACCTGCTGACCGAGGTATGGCGACACCTCGAACGCGACCCGCGCATCGCGACCTTGATCGCGGAACGGCGGATTCGGGTGCTGGTCTGCGGCGAAGGGGCCGACACGCTGCAAGCGGAGGGCGTGCCGCTGCAAGACCTCGGCGCCGTACGAAACGACTCCCGGCTGGCTCTGATTTATAGCGCAGCGGACCTGGTGATCCTCTCGTCGCGCGAAGACAATTTGCCGAATGTGTTGCTCGAGGCCATGGCCTGCGGCACCCCGGCGGTCGCCTTCGACGTCGGCGGTGTACCCGACCTGATCGATGACCGCATCGACGGGCGACTGATTCCTCCATTCGACACCGCTGCGATGAGCAGGGCGATCGCCGAACTGTTGGCCCATGAGGATAGCGCGGCGGCCATGGGATTGGCAGCGCGGGCGAGAATCGCCGAGCACCACCACCTCGATTCCCAGGCGTCGGCTTATGAAGAACTCTTCCGGTCCCTGGTGGACCGGAGCCCCGCCCGCAAACCTCCCGCCTCATCCCTTCCCTCCACCGTCGCATGCCCGGTGACCGTAAACCCTCGTGCGACCCGCTATCCGCTACGCCTGTATCTCGAACAATGCGAACGGTTCGAGCGCTGTGCACAGCGGCAGGCCGAATCCGCGCAGCGGATCGAGCGGGCAAACGAGGTCCTCGGCACGGCGATTGGTGAGGTGCTGGACTCGCGTTGCTGGCGCTACACCCGGCCGCTGCGACGCCGCTCGCAGGAACCGGCTATCGATCCGACTGCGGACCCGGAACAGCGTGCGGTATTACTGTTGAACCTGCTACGTTCAAAGTCGTGGGAGGCGACCGGACTGCTGCGGCTGCTGTCCCGTGCAGTGAACGCCGTCTCGCGGCGACTGACGGCCTGGCGCCGCCGGCACCCGTTGGAGCGGCAAGCGACCACTCCCGCGGATTCTCTTCCGCCTTGGACCTTCACGCTAGAGGCCGCGGTCGGCGCGCGGCACAGCCCGGTATCACATGAACGGCCCGGGCGGAACGTCATCTGCCTGCATTTGTTTCACCTCGACCTGTGGGAAGAGTTCCGGATCGCCCTGAAACCGCTGATCGGGCCTCTATCGCCCTTGTACGTCACGCTGCCGCCGAACCATGCACATTTCATTCCGGAGCTGTACCGGGAATTCGGCGGCCGGCACTGTCAGGCGATCGTGGTCGACAATCGCGGGATGGACATCTACCCGTTCCTGTACGTTTTCGATCTGCTCTCGAGGCACGACGAGCATCCGCTGACCTTGACCAAACTACACACCAAGAAGAGCGTTCACCACGGCGCGGAATCCGCCGAAAACTGGAGAAAAGACCTGTATCGCGACTTGCTGAACCACCATGCAGATCTGGCTCGGCAGTTCCAGGATGAAACCCTGGCGATGGTCTGCAGCCGCAAGTGGTGGGTTCACGAAGACGAAACCAGCGCCAACTTCCAGATCGAGCGCAGCGCGATCGAAGCGGCGTGCCGCATTTTCAGCGTTTCGCCGACCGAGTACTACCTGAGCGGCAGCATGTACATGGTTTCGTTCGACTACCTGCAGAAGCTGTTCATCGGCGTCGATCGGGATCGTTTCCTTGCCCGGTTTCCAGCGGGCTACCGGCGCAGCCAGACCCTGGCTCACGGATTCGAGAGAGTGGTCTGTTACGGAGTGGAAAAGTTCGCGCTAAAGGTTGGATTGCTCTGAGCGGCAGCCGAAACCACCGAATGCGCGCCCGTCTACATTTCACCAAAATGCGGGCAATTTGCGGCGAATCGTCAGCGATCGTCCTTCGACCGAGAGATAGCCGCCGTTCACCAAATCCTTCATGATCTTGCTGACCATTTCGCGGGACGAGCCGATGCGGTTGGCGAGTTCCTGATGACTCGGCCGGTCACGGATGATCGGCGGCTCCGTGCCCGCTTCCGCCAGCGAGTACAGCAAACGGCTCAATCGCCCATAGACGTCACAGAGCGCCAGCCCCCGGACACTTTCGGTGAGGATCCGAATCCTCCGCGTGAGCCCCCTAAGCAGCGAATGGGCGACATCCGGGTACTCGGAGAGCCACTTGCGAAATTCGGCTTTGGCGATGACGCCGCAAACGGTCTTGTCCACCGTCATCACCGACGCCGAACGCGCTTCATCATCCAGCAGTGACAATTCCCCGAAGTATGACCCCTGCTCTTGTACCGAGAGCGTGACTTCCTTGCCCAAGCTATCCCCAAGGAATACGCGCACCCTTCCGGACAGTATGATGAACAAAGGACCCGCCTCGTCACCCTCGCTGATGATGACGGTGTGCTTTGGATAGGTGCGGTGGATGGCCTTTTCCGCCAGCGCGTTCAGCACTTCCGGCGCGACATCCGAAAAGATGGGGATCTGGGACAAAGCCGTCAGCACATTTTCCATCGAGTTCTCTCCGATCAGTATTCTGGCACTGGCCGGCCCGCCGGGGACATCGATTCTTCGATACCCGAGAAGGGCGCGAGGAATCACCGCGAGATCGAGCGACAGGCGAACGAGAACAGCGGCGCCCCGCTGCTCGGCCCGGCCCCACGGTCTCGGTTTGCCGGCTCTCCCCGACGCGCCGCTGCCCGGGATCCCGTCACGGCGTGACCGACCGCGGTCAAGTGAACGCATTACATCATAGAACGGTGGCCACGCCACCCCACCACCCGGTAG
>CAZXXC010000030.1:0-36364 GCA_964644665.1 uncultured Methylococcaceae bacterium | reverse complement strand
CCTTGTCAAGAAAAACTGCGACAGTTCGTCGCACCCCGATCAGCGCGTTGATTTGACGAGGAAAAATTAGCGAATGGATCGCCCGGAGGAGGGGCCGTAACGAAAAATGGCGGCGGGAATGTTGTTGTCTACGACCAAATCAGTGTGACTGGATCACAACGTCCGACCGAACCCGGTAGCACGCGATGGTCACGATGGAACATCGTGGATCGGGGGGCAGATGCTGTTCGAGGGGGAGGCGCAGCACACCAGGCGGGTGTGTGCTGGAAGACTCAGATACTCGCGGACAGGATCACGAGGATTTCGCCTTTGCCGAGTGTCGCCTGGTCACCCGCGTAGCGCCGGACCCGCACCGATTGGCTGGCATAGTCGGCGAACGACGTGCCCACGAGTTCCGGGCTGCGCAGCAGCAACGGCAAAAACCCCAACGTATGCGTGCCGCAGTCGTTGAACGTGGCGGACATGGCCTCGGGTGCCCGGGCCAGCAGCAAAGTGCCGCGTTTCATCGCGTAACCGGCATGGGGACCCAGCCTTCCGTTGACCGCAATGGTGCCGGCCGTCATGCGCGAACCGACATAGGCGCCGGCATCGCCCTCGATCACGATCAAACCTCGTCGCATGTGATCGCCGACCCGGTCGCCGGCGCGGCCACCGACGACCAGCAGCCCACCGGCCATCCCCTTCCTGTCGCCTGGCAGGGCGCCACCGGAAAAGTCGCCGACATCTCCGCGCACCCGCAACTCTCCGCCCCTCATTTCGCAGCCGCAAAAGGGCCCGGCATTGCCCTCGACAGTGAGGCAGCCCGCCTTCATCTGCATGCCGACGTAGGCACCGGCATCGCCGCGCACGTGAATCATTCCGGCGGTCATGCCGCGGCCTAGGCCGTCCAGGCGTTCGTCTCCTCGGCTGAACAGCACGCCGTCGCGGTCCGGAACCGACTCCAGGTCGAAGAAGTCACGAACCGGCAGCATCCGATTGCCGTAGTGCAAGCCGATGCCGCCGATCTGCTCGACCGTCATCGCCGAGAGGTTCTCCGGCGTCAGCGGCGACACGTCGAGACGCTGCTGTAGGCGGGTTTTCAGGGTTAATACGATCGCCGTCATGATGTCGTCCTGTCCGATCGGGTCATTGTCGTTCGCCCATAATTTCATGCAGGTGGAACAGGAACGGGCCCAGCTTGCCGCCGTAGTTGCCGGCACTGATGCGCCGGATCCCGCCGCGCGCGCCGAGGCGGCACGCCGCCTCCACACCGGCACGCATCGCACGCTTGATGTCGTGTTCGGACAGCCCGTCGATGACGATCTCCATGACCGACTCGATCTCGGAAGAGAGCCGGGTGTCGGTTTGCCCTTTCAACGTGGGGCAGAATGCATCATTGGTCGAGGCATTGAGCGCCTTATACTTGGAGCCGACTTTGGAACCCGACCGCACCACGCCGCCGGGAAACGGCATGATCACGTTGGGGACGGTTCGCATGGCGTCGATGGCGGCTTCACAGGCCGCTAGCGCCTGCGGTTGCGATTCGGCCAGCACGAGAAAATTCCCTCCGCCGACGGCCGGCACCATGCCGGTCGTCTCGTCGCACAGGAACTCGCCGTCCATCACCGGCACACGCCAATAGCGCCGGCCTCCGATCTTTTTCGAGATCTGGAAACCGTCGCCGAAAAAGCGCAGATTCTTCCCCAACGCGATCGGATCGCCTTCGGTAATGCCCGCGAACAACGCGGAAGTCGGCGAGGTCAGCACGCACTGCCCGGCCCGCGTTTCCAGTTGTTTCGCCAAACTCTTTCCGCCCATCGCGAAGATTATCACCGCGAGCCCCGGACGACCGTCCGGCGTTTCGGCCGGATCGAGTTCGCGCTCGATACCGGCTTCACACCCGCAGGCGATCACCGAGGTGGCGAAACCGGTCATCGCCTGTGCGGCGTGATAGGCCCACTTCAGATTCTGCGCAGTGATGATCACCCGCGTCCCCTTCATCGGAAAGGCTTCTGCGAAAGTGTCATCGATCTGTACGCCGTTGATATTCATGCCGTTCCCCTCGGCCGGCAGGGATGGGTCAGGATCGTGCTGCGGCCATCCGCCTCGATCTCCCAGTCCCGAATCACGAAGTTGTCCAGGTTCATCGTGTGATAGCGATCGAAATAAGTCCGGAGCCTTCGCTCGATCCCCCGGTCGAATTCGGGCTTGACGGTATGGACATTGCCCCAGACGATTTTCACGATTTCGCCCTTCTCGACCACCAGATCGCCGTCCTTGAACACGTAATCCGGTGCAGCGAACATGCGTTCCCTGTCCTGCTGTTCGGTGTAGACGGTGATGTCGGCCGCCGCACCCGGCCCCAAGTGACCGCGATCCGTCAGGCCGAGCAGTTTCGCGGCCCCGGCCCGTGTCATGATCGCGATCTCATACAGCGTGTACTCCCGGTCCAGCGAACCGAGTTGACTGACCGCCGCGGCGTCCGGGCTGATCCGAGCCAGCATGTCGTTTCTGAAACTGCGATCCATCAGCAGGCGAATCAGATGCGGATAGCTGGTGAACGGCGCGCCGTTGGGATGATCGGTGGTCAGGAAAATCCGCCACGGGTCATCGACCAGCAGAAAAATCTCCAGCCCGATGCACCACTGCAGCGCATTGACGAAATTCTTGTCACGGTAACGAAACGGCACGACGCCGCAACCGGCATCGCACTCGATGTCCATACAGACCCATTTGTTGGGATTGGCGTGGCCGGCATTGGCATGCTGGCGCATCGAGTCGCCGGATGCCGTGACCGTTTGGCCGAATAGGATCTGGCCGACGTCGGCCGTGATGTTGCGGTTCCGGTTGATCGCTTCTGCAATCTGGGCCGCTCCCGAGGAAAACTTGCGGTCGCCTTCCGTCCCATAGCTGTGGAACTGGATGTGCGTCAGATGCATCGGCAAGCCTTCGATACCCGTGATCGTATTCAGTGTGGTATCGACGTTGCCCGGTACGCCCAGATTGCAGCCATGAACGTGCAGCGGATGAGGCACACCCAGTTCATGCACGGCCCGAGCCAGCGACTGCAGGATCTGCCGTGGCGTGACGCCATAATAGGCATGCCGCTCGTCCAGATCGAGCTGGCGCTGGTTGAACTTGAAGGCACTGATGCCGCCCGGGTTGACGACCTTGATGCCGATGCACTGGCTGGCATGGATCGTCCATGCGACGTAGTCGTTGATCAGCTTCTGATCCGCCCCCGATGACAACAATCGCAGGAAGAAGTCATCGCTGCCCAACATTGCGTACCCGCCGACATCCATCAGCGGCACATCGGCCATTTCCATGTGCGCCTGACGCGCGTTGATCGGCAGCACCGCCGGCTCGAAGCCTGCGGTGTAACCCATCTCGGCATATCGGTAACCGGTCGTCAGCGTCGACGGCGCGGCATGGCCGCATCCGCCCTGCATCAGGCCATGTCGCGGTGAGGGATCGGCGCGGTGGTCTTCCGGCAGCAAATTGCGGGCGATCGTTACTTTGCCGCCGCCGATGTGCGTATGCATGTCGATGGCACCGGCCATGACCACCTTCCCGCGAAGGTCGTAGGTCCGATCCGGCGGGCGGTCGACCGGCGCCTCCACGATCCGACCGTCGCGAATGTAAATGTCCCGCACTTCGCCATCGATGCCGTGGGCGGGATCGAAGACCTTGCCGCCGGTCAGTTTCGTCAACATGTTCACTGTCCTGTGCCTCAGTGCGGGCCGAGCAGAGATTCGATCTTCCGCAAAACGTCCCGGGCGCTCGGCAGAGACGAATTCCTCAATCGATGGAGCGGCAGCGCGACGACATTGTCACATCGGTACATGTGCCCCGAATGATCGATGCCCGGAACACCGACCGGCACGTACACCTCGGGCTCGCGCTCGAACGCAACCCCGGACCGGCCCAGTACCACGGTCGGCACCGAAGTCACCGGCGGAGGCACGCTCGCCAAGCTGCATACCCAGACCAGCAGATCGGCCTCACCGCTCTCCAGCAGCCGCGATGTCCCGAACAAATACGGATCGTATTCCGGAAAGCCGCGCTGGAAACCGACTCGAGTCGGATAGCCGGTCTGCCACGCACACACCTGGCTGGCGGTGCGGTCGCCGTCCTGGCCGCCCAACGGCAATATCGCGCAACGCGTGGTCCGATTCAGCATCACCACCGCCTGGCACAATTGCTGGACGGCCAGTTCGGCGTGCGGAAAATCGAGCTGGCCGGCGACCCAGGTCACGACCCCGTAGCGAGCGCTCGATAGCCGCTCAACCACCCGTCTAAGACTTTCGACGGAGACGCCCCCGACCTGATCGACCTGCAACCTGGCGCCCTGAACCAGCGCTGAGAGTGCTGCAGCGAGTTCAGGAAGACTCTCTTTGGCACAAGGCAGGACGGTCGGCGGGCGGCCATCCGGCGCATGCGCCGCACGGCCGGTCGGTGCCGGCCCGATGTAGATCACTTCGCGCTGGCCGGGATCCTGGCCGAACAGCGTTTCGTCGCACCAGACGAAGCGCTCGAAAAAACGGGGAAACGGCACTTCGATATCGCTGCCGAAGACCAACAGCACATCGGCGCGGTTCTTCATTTCGCCCAACGTCGTCGCGATCCAGCCCGAATCGGCCAGCACTAACAGGTTTCGCAATCCGCCTTCGGCGCGCATCTGATCGAAGATCCCGCCGCAGCGACCGATCAGCGACAAGGCGGCCCGGGTATCGTCGACATCGGTTCCGAAACCGCTGAAGACCGGGCATCGGCTGTCCCTCAACAGCTCCGCCGAACGCGAGCAGGCCTGATCCAGCGACACTTCACGACCGGCGATACGGGGCGCACGGTCGGAGATCGGCTGCTCGAAGCCGGCGACGGTGACCGCATCACCGTTGGCCAGAACCTTGACGCGATCTCCGGTGACCTCGATCTGCAGGTCATCCGAAGCGATACCGCAGAACGGGCTCGGCACATTCGCAAACACCTTGCTACTCTCGCTCATGTCCGATCCTCGACGGAATTGGGGGGCTCGATCACCGGCGCCGCTCGAACTCGTCGAGTGGACACACAGCCGAGTCCGGCGGCGACGCGACTGCTGACAGTTTCAGAGCTGCGGCAAGGATAGGGAAACGACAGGCGCTTTTCAACAACACGCCGGATCATGATCCTACGCCGCCGCGACTGGCCGCGGTCGACAAGCGGACCGGCGATGCACTAGCATTGCAACGCTGTTCGAGCCCAGCCCACTTTGAATTTTCCGGCAGCGGCGAATCCGTCAGGAGGCCGTCGTCGCCAACCCGATCGACATGATGGATACAAGCGCTGAAGCGGCGGCCGATTCGGTGACCGTGATCGCACCGGCCCGGCTGCACATGGGCTTTCTCGATCCCGCCGGGTCGCTGGGGCGCGAGTTCGGCAGCATCGGGGTCGCCCTGAACGAGATCGCAACCCGGGTCACGATCAGGCGTTCTGCGACTGCATCCCTCGAGCCGTTACCCGGAGACCATCGTACCGAGATCGCCGCACGCATCTGTCGGAGCCTCGGCTACTCGGAAGGACTCGCGATCGACATCGGCGACGCCATACCGGAACACGTCGGCCTCGGATCGGGCACCCAGCTCGCACTCGCAATCGGCGTGGCACTCGAGCGTCTGCACGGGTCCGCTCGTTCGGTTCGCGACATCGCCCGCGCGATCGGCCGAGGCAAGCGGTCCGGCATCGGCATCGCGGTGTTCGAGCAGGGCGGCTTTGTCGTCGACGGCGGCCGCGGACCGAGAACCGTGACGCCGCCGCGCCTGGCACGGTTCGTCATTCCCGCCGCATGGCGGTTCATCCTGGCGTTCGACAGTCGCGGCCAGGGCCTGCACGGCGACCGCGAACTCGCCGCGTTTCGAACCCTTCCACCATTTCCGGAACACGAAGCCGCAAGGCTGTGTCACCTGTTACTGCTGCGGGGTCTTCCGGCGCTGGCCGAACAGGACCTTTCCGAATTCGGCGCCGTCATTACCGAAATCCAGAGCTCGGTCGGTGATTATTTCGCGCCGGCACAGGGCGGCCGCTTCACCAGCAGCGACGTGGCCGACTGCCTGACCTGGTTGCAAGCCCAGGGCGCCCAGGGGATCGGCCAGACCTCCTGGGGGCCGACCGGATTCTGCCTGTTGGAGAATTCGGAGACCGCGAATCGTTTGGCCCGCGCAGCACGCGAGCGATTCGCTGCACGCACCCACCTGAGATTACGCGTCGTCACCGCCCGCAACACCGGCGCGACGGTCCGCATCGCCACATCACGCGCAGCGGAACGTCCTCCGCTGTCGCAGCCGGCTCGCTGAGCCATTTCCGACGCAGCCCTTTTCCGCGCTCGATGACGCCAACCCTGCTGCTCGCCGGCGTATCGGTGCGCATGTTGGCCCAGTCCGCTGCCCGCGCCGGTATTCGCCCGGTCAGCCTCGACTGGTTTGCCGATGACGACACCGCGGCCAGCAGCGCGATCTGTCGGCGTGTTTCCGACGGAACCGGATTCGATGGGGACGAACTGCTTCGGGCGGCCGAGCGGTTCGCCCCGGCCGGAAGCGGTGCTGCGCTCATCTACGGCGGCGGCTTCGACGGCGCACCGGACTTGCTGAGCCGGCTGGCGCAGGGACGTTGTCTGCTGGGCAACCGACCGGAAACGCTGCGCCGGATCAAGTCGCCGCGGAATTTCTTTCGGGAACTGGATCGTCTGGGTATCCCCTATCCGGAGACCCGCTGGTCACCGCCCGAAGAAAGGCACCTGCATAGCGACTGGCTGCTGAAACGCGCATCCAGCGAAGGCGGCACCGGCGTCTTTTCCGGCGAATCGATCGGCCGGGAGTGTCCGGACGCCTCTTACTTCCAGAGGCGGGTGGACGGCGATCCGCGTTCCGCGCTGTTCCTCGCAAACGGGGTCGACTCCGCCGTCATCGGCTTCAACACGCTTGTGGTCTCGGATCATCGCCCGCATCAGCCGTTTCTGTTCGCCGGCGCCCGCACCGACGACACGCTGGGAGCACGACTGCGCTCCGAGATCGCGGAATACACGCGCGCACTGACTCGGACTTTTTCACTCCGGGGCATCAACAGCCTGGACTTCATGGTCGATCGCGACTCCGCCCGCGTGCTGGAACTCAATCCGCGACCCAGCGCAACGATGGCACTCTACGATTCCGACTACCCGCAGGGCCTGCTGGCGCGGCACATCGACGTCAGTCGGGGCCTGCCGCTCGTGCCGACCGGCAGGCCCGCGATGCTTCGCGCGTTCCAGATCCTCTATGCGCGGTGCCCGATCGTAATCCCCGCCGGTATCGGCTGGCCCCCGTGGTGTGCCGACCTCCCCAGAGCCGGCACACCGATCGCGCCGGGATGGCCGGTGTGTAGCGTGCGGGCCGAGGCCCCAGACCGCGCAAGTCTGGAGGCCCAACTTTTTACCCGAGCCCGGACCATCCGCGCCTCGTTGATGTTTTAATATCGCGGGCGCAGCCCCGCCCCCGCGAACCACCGCCATCCGTCGCGCCAACCGAACGAATTCCAACCAGAGAAGGACCATGCAACACACCGTCAGCGTCAATGCGCACAGTCTTCCCATCGTCAGACACATGCTCACGAATGCCGCCAAGCTGCGGATCGGCGTCGAGCGCCTGGCCAACGGCAGCACCCTGATCGACGGCGGCATCCACGTACCCGGTGGAATCGAAGCCGGCCGCCTGATCACCGAAATCTGCATGGGCGGCCTCGGTACCGTGACCTTGAGTCACAACATTGCAACCAGCCGCTGGCCGCTATCGGTGCATGTACACAGCACCAACCCGGTGATCGCCTGTCTCGGCAGCCAGTATGCCGGGTGGAGCCTCTCGCACGGCGAAGGTAAGGAGGCTTTTCACGCGCTGGGCTCGGGACCGGCCCGGGCACTCGCGACCAAGATCAAGGACGGCCGCGAGGAACCGGTGGAGGAGTTGTTCCAACAACTGGATTACCGCGACCGCGCGACGGAAACCACACTGGTGATGGAGGTCGACAAGATTCCGCCGATCGAAGTGATCGAAAAGGTGGTTCGCGCATGCAACGTGGACGCCACTGCGTTGACGGTGATTCTGACCCCGACCAGCAGCCTGGCCGGTGCGATGCAGGTGGTGGGACGCGTGCTCGAAGTCGCGCTGCACAAGGCGCACGCCTTGCATTTTCCTCTGCACCACATCGTCGACGGCGCCGCCTCGGCGCCGGTACCGCCGCCGCATCCGAATTTCATCAAGGCGATGGGCCGCACCAACGACGCGATCCTGTTCGGCGGGCAGGCGCACCTGTTCGTGAAGGGCGGCGATGAAGGAGCGGAACGCCTGGCGAATGAACTGCCGAGTTCGGTCTCCCGGGACTACGGAAAGCCGTTTGCCGAAGTGTTCAAGCAATACGGCTACGACTTTTTCAAAGTCGATCCGATGCTGTTCAGCCCGGCGAGCGTGATCGTCACGGCGATCGACAGCGGACGCAGCTTCCATGCCGGCCGCATCGACGAGGAACTGCTCGACCGCTCGTTCGGAGAATAATTGTTGTCGCAACAAATCGCGATCGTCACCGAGGATCCGGGCTGGCACGGCGCCCGGCTGAAAAAGGCGCTGGCGCGCCGGTGCATTACCGGCGCCTACGTCTCGCTGACGCAGTGCCAACTGGCTCTGTACGACGGCGGGTTGCCCGTGCGCATCCCCGGCTTCGAACAGAGATTGCCGGATGGTGTCATCGTGCGCGGCGTCCCCGGCGGAAGCCTGGAGGAAGTGATTTTCCATCTGGACATCCTGCATGCGCTGAAATGGCTGGACATCCCGGTCTACAACGATGCCGGTGCGATCGAACGCACCGTCGACAAGGCGATGACCAGCTTTCTGCTCAGCCGGGCCGGCATTCCGACGCCGCCGACCTGGGTCGTGCGACGCCCGGAGCAGGCATTGGCCGTGGCCCACGCCGAGCTGTGTGCCGGACGCGAAGTGGTCTCCAAGCCGCTGTTCGGCTCGCAGGGCGCGGGCCTGCGCCGCTATTCCCGGCTCGAGGACCTGGACGATCTGGAATCCGATAACGGCGTCTACTACCTGCAACGGTTCATCGACTGCGGACCTTGCGAATCGCACGACTGGCGGGTGTTCGTGATCGGCGGCAAGGCCGTCGCCGCGATGCGGCGATGCGGCGTCACCTGGCTGAACAACGTCGCACAGGGTGCCCGCTGCGAACCGGCGCGGCTCGATGACTTGCTGCTATGTCGCTTGGCGGAGGATGCCGTCCGGCGGATCGGGATGAACTACGCCGGAGTCGACATCATTCGTGATTGCCACGGCCGCTACACGGTGCTAGAGGTCAACGGCGTTCCGGCCTGGAAAGGGCTGCAGGGTGTCACCGAAGCCGAGATCGCCGACCTGCTGGTCGACGACTTTCTCGGCGTCGAAGGGAACCCGGGATACCGGGAAGTCACCGCACGTTGAATACAGGACGCCCAGTGCCTTCGGCAAACGAGATCGCGCTCACTTACGTCGCGGTGTGCGAGTTGGAACTGCAGGCCTTCAAACCCGGCAACGTGTCGGTTTATGCTCCGGGCCACGGCATGACCGTGGACGATTTCAGCCGCAGCGCGGAGGCCAGCGCACCGTTTCTTGCGGATCGGGGACTCGGCCTGGGCGAGAAGATTTTTCGGGCGATCGAGGCGACCCGACGGGCGGCGCGCTGCAACACGAACCTCGGGATCGTACTGCTGGCCGCCCCTTTGACGCATGCCGTCCTGACGATCGGGCCTGACGAAAATCTCCGCACGGCGCTCGGGAGGGTGCTGGCGGGCACCACCACGGAGGATGCCGTCTGGGCCTACCGGGCCATTGCGCTGGCGGCGCCGGGAGGACTCGGTCGCTCGGACACCGCCGACGTTTCCGAAACGCCGGAAATCACGCTGCAGCAGGCCATGGCGATCGCTTCGAAGCGTGACCGGGTCGCCCATCAGTATGTGCACGACTACGCGGATGTTTTTGATTTTGCGATTCCACGTTATCATAGCGCCCGTTTGCGCTGGGGCGATGACGCATGGGCAGCGGCTGAAGTCTACGTAAGGACCCTGAAACGCATTCCAGACAGCCACTTAGAGCGCAAGTACGGAACGCGATTTAACGCAATGGTCGCCGCCAGGATGGCGGACTTGGAACAGGCCCTTTCTCGATCCGTGAGGCCTGAGCACGTGCTGAGCCTGTTTCGACAGGTCGACGCCGAGTTCAAATCACACGGAATCAATCCAGGTACCACAGCCGATCTGACGGTGACATGCCTGTTGGCTGATCACCTCGAGACGTTGCTGAGCCAACGTAAACAGAGAGCGCCATGCCTCGTGCAAGCAACAGGCGCGAGGGGGACGTCAGAGGTTCCCAACGATGAGGCGTACTGGCCGAGGTTACGAGTATAACTCCGGTGAATAGTCATTTTCTCCATTTTTTACGCTAAAGAGGATTTCGATGGTCAAAGCTGCAACGAAGATGAACAAAGTCAACAAGGTACTGGTCGGGGAAGCGCTGTGCGGCGGTGGTAACGAAATCGCCCACATCGATCTGATCATGGGGCCGCGCGGCAGCGCCGTGGAGACGGCGTTCTGTAACTGTGTGACCAACAACAAGGACGGGTTCTCCAGCCTGCTGGCCGTCGTCGCGCCGAACCTGCTCACCAAGCCGAACACCGTGATGTTCAACAAAGTCACGATCAAGAATGGCAAACAGGCGACCCAGATGTTCGGGCCTGCGCAGCGCGGCGTCGCAATGGCGGTGGCGGACTCCGTGGAAGACGGCACGATCCCGGCCGACGAGGCGGACGACATCTTCATCTGCGTTGGCGTGTTCATCCATTGGCTGGCCGAGGACGATGCGAAGATCCAGGACTACAACTACGAAGCCACCAAGCTGGCCATTCAACGCGCGGTGAACGGCGAACCGCAGGCGAAGGACGTCGTCGCCCAGAAGAGCCAGGTCGAGCATCCGTTCGCTGCTCACAAGTAAGCGCTCCGCTTCACTACGAGCTCGCAGGAAACGTTGCCCTGCCATCAGGGCAACGCCTGTTGTAAAACTGCCGTGACGTGTTCAGTCCGATTTCAGGCTTTGTGCGTCGATGGCGCCGCTGTGGAGTGCGCTTGAAACAAGCGCCGCATACAGGCCCATGTGCGCGAGAGCCGCAATATCCGCCGCGTCCCGGACACCGCCGGCCGCGATCAGCCGTCGCCCCGGATGTCTCCGGCGAAGCTCCCGCAATCGGGCGAAGTCCGGCCCCTTTCCACTCCCGACATGCGACAGGCTCATCACGATCACCCGATCGGGCCAGAGGCTCGCATCATCCACGGTGGATGCATCGCCCAACAGCTCCCCTCCGCGGAAATCCAGCGACAGGATGAATTCGACCCCGCGTGTCACCCACTGCCGCAGAGTGTCGGCCGCCAGCGATTCGGTGCCGATCACCGGCACGATGTTGCGGGGCACCTCACGCAGCCGTTGCGGAGACGGCACTCCCTGATCCAACCAGAAATCCACATCGCGGTAGCGATCCGCCAGCCGGCTGATGATCCGCCACTGGGTAGGACCGCCCATCAGCGCGTCCAGGTCTGCCAGATAATAGGTTTCGAAATCGTGAAGCGCCCGCAACGCGTCGATCACCGACGCCGGATCGGTCCGGTCGGTAAACCGGCTGATCAGCGGTGGGTAAGATTCACGCCGCCCCTCGCGGGCCGCGACGACGCTGCCGTTCTTCAGATCGAGGACGGGTATGATGCGCATGCGAACACATGAGGATTCTGATCCTAGAGTATCTCACCGGCGGCGGCCTGCTGTCACAGCCGGCGCCGGGCTCGTTGCTGGCGGAAGGGGCGGTGATGGTCGAGGCGCTGGTTCGAGACTTGCGAGCGATACCCGACATTCGACTGAGCGTCTTTCGGGACCATCGCGCGGAGCGGTTCCTCCCACTCGATGATCCGCGAGTGGAAGAGATCCGTGTCTGTTCCGAAGCCCAGTTCCGGCGTGAGTGGCGGGAACGGCTGCACCGGTGCGACGCCGTCTGGGCGATTGCCCCGGAATCGGAGGGACTGCTCGAACGACTCGCCCGACAGGCCGAAGCATCCGGCGCCGCCTGGCTCGGCTGTCCGGCGCACGGCATCCGGCTTGCCGGCGACAAACTCGCGACCGCGGACCGGCTCGCGGCACACGGCATCGCAACCGTACCGACCCGGCTCGCCGCAAGCGTCGCCGGTGCAGTCGCCTATCCCGCGGTGGTCAAGCCGATCGATGGTGTGGGTTGTGCCGGCAGCCGAATCCTGCGCAATGGCGCGGACTGGAACCGTTGGCGTCTCCTGGCGGCCCCCCGACGGCACGTCCTGCAGCCGCTCGTCAGCGGCGATGCGCTGAGTCTTTCGGTGCTGTTCCGGCACGGCTACGCATACCTGTTGAGCTGCAATCGTCAGCATGTGCGCCTGATTGATGACCGGTTCGCGCTCGCTGCCTGCGAAGTCAACGTACTCCCGGAACTCCGCGCAGAATTCGCGGATCTCGCCGACCGGATCGCCGCTGCGATGCCCGAGCTCTGGGGCTACGGCGGCGTGGATCTCATCCGCAATGAACGGGGCTGCCTGGTGCTCGAAATCAATCCCCGATTGACCACGTCCTATGCCGGCTTGAATCCGGCACTGGGCATCAATCCGGCGCGGGCTGTCCTCGAACTTCGGGCCCGGGGGAATCTGCCCGATGCACACCCGGTCGGTACCGGTAGTGTCCGAGTGAATGTCGAGGGACGACACGATGATTGATGTAGTCGGCTGGGACGTAGGGGGCGCCCACCTGAAAGCCGTAGCGCTGAACCGCGAGGGTCAGGTGGTTCACGTCCTGCAACGCGCCTGCCCGCTGTGGCAAGGGCTCGCGATCCTGCACGAGGCGCTGGACGACGTCGCCGCCGAGATCCCGCTGGCCGCAGCCAGGCTCCATGCCGTGACGATGACCGGTGAACTCGCCGATCACTTTACCAGCCGCCGCGACGGGGTGGCGGCATTGATCGATGTGATGCAGCGCCGGCTCGCTCCGCGCCTGCGCGTGTTTGCCGGAACCGCAGGGCTGTTGGAACCGGCGCAGATCCGTCGCGAGCATTTCGATCTGATTGCGTCGGCAAACTGGCTGGCCAGCGGCATGTTTGCGGCCGCTCGATCCGAGCGAGGGTTGCTGATCGATGTCGGCAGCACCACCACCGATCTGATCCTATTCGCGAACGGCGAAGTGCATACTCGGGGCTATACCGATTATGACCGCTTGCGTTACGATGAACTCGTGTATCTCGGTATTCTGCGAACACCGGTTATGACGATCGCGGGCAGCGCCCCGTTCGAGGGGCATTGGATCGCACCGATGAACGAGCATTTCGCAACAGCGGCCGACGTGTACCGGCTCACCGGCGAACTGCCGGAACACGCCGATCAGTTCGCGGCCGCCGACGGCGGCCCCAAGGACCGTGCAGGCAGCGCCCGTCGGCTGGCCCGTATGATCGGGCGTGATGCGGATTCGGCCGGCACGGATCGTTGGGTCGGACTGGCCCGTTACTTCCGGGAATGCCAGTTGTCACGGATTTCACACGTCGTTCTGTTGCAGCTCGGCCGCACTGAAGCCGCTCCTCGGACGCCATTGATCGGCGCAGGAATCGGCCGTTTCCTGGTGCGTGATCTCGCCGGGAGACTGGGATGTCGGTATCTCGATGCCGGCGACCTCGTTCCGGCCGCTCGCAGTGATGTGCCGTTCTGCGCGGCCGAATGCCTGCCCGCTGCGGCGGTCGGCAATCTGGCGAGGAGCTGTCATGGCTGACTCGACGCCCCTGATCGAAGAACTCCCCTATTTCGAAGACAGCGCGGCGCTGTTCTTGCCTTGGGCGGACCGGCGCTGGGCGGTTTTTCTCGACAGCAGTTATCCCTATAGCCGGCGCGGCCGCTATGACGTCATCGCCGGCGATCCCTATTGCACGCTGGTCACCCGGGGACCGCTGACCGAGATCCGGCACGGCCAGCAGCTCCGGCTGTCAAACGAAGATCCGTTCCTGCTAGTCAAGCAGCATTTGCCGGCAAGACCGTTCGACGACCTCGACCTGCCGTTCAGCGGCGGTGCACTGGGTTATTTCGGCTACGATCTGGGCCGGCGCATCGAGAAACTGCCGGCGACCGCCGAGGATGCCGAGGCGATACCCGACATGGTGGTGGGTCTCTACGACTGGGCGGTCGTGGTCGATCATCAGCAGTGCCGTAGCTGGCTGGTCTCGCATCGACAGGATCCTTCCACCGCCGCACGCTGGCCCCATCTGGTGCGGTGCTTCGGCCAGATCCAGACCCTCGGCTGGCAGCGCAACGGCTTTGCGGTACTGGGCCCGGTCGAGGCCAACATGAGCCGAGCCGCCTACCGTGCGGCATTCTCCCGGATTCAGAACTACATCCTGGAAGGCGACTGCTACCAGGTCAACCTGACCCAGCGTTTCGCCGCACCATGCTGCGGTAACCCGTGGGTCGCCTATCAGCAGCTGCGCCAGATCAATCCGGCGCCGTTCAGCGCCTACATGAACTTCCCGCAAGTGCAAATCCTCAGTTCCTCCCCGGAGCGATTCCTGAAAGTGACGGATCGCACCGTGGAAACCAAGCCGATCAAGGGGACGCGCCCGCGCCAGCCGAAGCGGCAGGACGACCTGGCCCAGATTCATGCGCTACAGGAAAGCGTCAAGGATCGCGCGGAGAACCTGATGATCGTCGATCTGTTGCGGAATGATCTCGGCAAGAGCTGCCTCCCCGGCACGGTTCGGGTTCCGAAGATCTTCGACGTCGAAAGCTACGCGACGGTGCACCACCTGGTCAGCACCGTCACCGGACGATTGAAGCCCGACCAGCATGCGATCGATCTGCTGCGTGGCTGCTTCCCCGGCGGCTCCATCACCGGCGCACCGAAGATCCGCGCGATGGAGATCATCGAGGAACTGGAACCGCATCGCCGCGGTGTTTATTGCGGTGCGCTCGGTTATGTCGGATTCGACGGCAACATGGACACCAACATCGCGATTCGCACTCTGGTCCATTCCAACCACAACATCCGCTTTTGGGCCGGCGGCGGCATCGTCGCCGATTCCGATCCGGACCACGAGTATCAGGAATGCTTCGACAAGGCGGCGGCGCTGTTACATCTGCTCGAACAGTTCGAAGTGAGACGGATCGGCCGCGACCATGCGGGTCGTTAAGCTCGGCGGCAGCCTCGCCGACTGGGATCGACTGCCGCACTGCCTGGCCTGCCTGGTGCCGTTGGGGCTCGTGATCGTGCCGGGCGGCGGCCCGTTCGCCGACCAGGTGCGGACCGCATACAGCCGCTGGCGCTTCGACCAGGCCACCGCCCACGGCATGGCGCTGTTGGCGATGTGCCAATTCGGCCGGATGTTGGCCGGCCTCGAGGGACGACTCCGCCTGGCCGGCACACTGGCGGACCTTCGAGCGCAGACCCAGCGAGGACTGACCGCCGTCTGGTTACCCGGCCCCGACGATCCGGAACTCTCCGGCGTGGAGGCGTCTTGGGACGTCACCTCGGACAGCCTGGCCGCATGGGCCGCTACCAAGCTCGAGGCATCCGAGCTGATCCTGTTGAAATCGGTACGCCGTTCCCCGAAAGACGCGACGCTCGCGCGACTGGGCGAGGACGGGGTGGTCGATCGCGCGTTTGCGCGGCATGCGGCCGCAGCACCTTTTTCGACCTGGCTGTGCCACCGCGAGGACTACCCGGCACTCGCCGTGCCTGGCCACTCCCCCGCGCCCGACTTGGTGCAGGTCCAAGGATGACGGCCCGCGGCGACAACCTGCCCGCGGTGATCCGAAACCATTGGCAGCCCTGGCTGTTGGCACTGCGCCGCTGGATCGCGGCGCTGCGCCGCGAGTACGATGAAGGTGGGTTGGCCCTGCACGCCACCAGCCTGGTCTATACCACGCTGCTGTCACTGGCTCCGTTGCTGGCCGTCAGCTTTTCGGTGCTGAAGGCGTTCGGCGTGCACAACCAACTCGAACCGTTCTTGGCCGAGGTGTTGAGCCCATTGGGCGACAAGTCCGGCGAGATCACTGCGACCATCATTGGCTTTGTGGAAAGTATCAGCGTCGGGGTATTGGGCGTGATCGGCTTCGCGACTTTGTTCTACACGGTCGTGTCGCTGCTGGAAAAGATCGAGCACACGTTCAACCATATCTGGCGCGTGTCCAAGTCCCGCCCCCTCGCGCGCCGCTTCAGCGATTTCCTGAGCGTGATCCTCATCGGCCCGGTGCTGGTGTTTTCCGCCGTCGGCATCATGGCCTCAACCACCCACAGCGAGTGGGCGCAGCGCCTGCTCGCCGTACAGCCCTTCGGCCTGCTCTACGCTTTGGTCGGGCGCCTGCTGCCGTATCTGTTCATCATCCTGGCCTTCGCGTTCGTGTACACCTTCATCCCCAATACGCGAGTGCGCTGGTCGGCGGCGCTGGGCGGGGGCGCTGCGGCCGGCCTCCTCTGGCGATTGACCGGCAGTCTGTTTGCATCCTTCGTCGCGAATTCGGCCAGTTACAGCGCCATCTACTCCAGCTTCGCGGCGGTGATCCTCTTCATGCTGTGGCTGTACGTGAGCTGGCTGATCCTGCTGCTGGGCGGCGCGATCGCCTTTCACCTGCAGTATCCCCGCTATTTGCACTACTCGAGCCGACATCCCCGTCTCAGCCTTCTGAGCGTCGAGCAGCTCGGTCTGACCCTGATGTATCTGATCGGGCTTCGTCATTACCGGGGTGAAGAGGCGCTGACGCTGCATCGCCTGGCCGACGAAGTCGATCTACCCTGGGAACCGGTCGGCACGCTACTGGACACGCTGTGCCAGCACCATCTGCTGGTGGTGACCAACGGTGATGACAGCGCTTATCAGTTGGCGCGGGATACCGATGCGATCCGCTTGCAGGACATCCTCAGTGCGGTCCGTTCCACCGGGGATGTGCGCACACTGCCGGTCGCATCGTCCGCGGATGCCGTCGTCGCCTTCGACGTGATGCGCACCGTCCTGGAATCGGCTCCCGGCGGAGACCAGCGGGAGACGACCTTGCGCGACCTGTTCGTTCGACACGGCGACCGTCGCCCCGAACCGGCGGCGTCGTAGCGCCCCCCGGGCAGGGCACCCGACGATTCGTTGGCCACGAGCCGGACGGCTGGATTCCGGCGTGCGGAGCCAGATTTGGGCGCGAAAAATGTGCTGGGCAAAGCCACATCAAACTGCTACAGTGCCCTAGCCTGGCGTTGTTCTTCCAAGGACTTGGTGAATCCTTCCCGGATCTGGCGTTCGTTCCGCTCTGCTCCCGAAGTTTGAGCTCCTGCCCGCGAAGTAACTCGGTAGGTGAATCGTCGGCGACCTGTGCCGAATCGTTCTTGTTGAGTTCCGCAGACCTGTTGGAACGGGAGTTATCGAACTAATGAAGAATCTCTACGTAGGAAATTTGTCGTACAGCACCACCGGGGAAGATCTTCGGAAGCTGTTCTCTCAATACGGCGAAGTCCAGTCTGTGAATGTGATCACCGACCGCTACACCGGCCAGTCGAAAGGCTTCGGTTTCGTGATGATGGACAGCCGCGGCGGCCAGGAAGCGATCGACAAATTGAACCAAACGGATTTGGCCGGCCGTTCCATCACGGTGAATGAAGCGCGTCCGCGTGACAATGCGGGTGGCGGCGGCGGCAGTGGCCAGCGACGCGGATTCGGCGGCGGACGCGACGGCGGCGGACGACGCGGCTACTGATCCGAATCATGGACGGGTGGCTTGCTTGCCGCCCGTCCAGCACCGGCGGCATGCGACCGCTACCAAGCCGCATGCACGAAAGTGCAGGCTTCCGGCCCCGGCGCCGTCTCCTTGAATCCGCGAGCTTCCAAACACGACCGGAAACCGGCACCATCAGCCAGGTTTCGGATCGCAGTTGGCGTGATCTGCACGCGCCCCGACCACATTACCGCCTCAGCCAGTGACGGGCCTCTTTGCGGAGGCGACTCGCAGCTTGCTTGATCGCGTTAGCGAAGCGCGCATCGACCGCCATGGCGGTGCCCTGCAGCCGCCCGGCCCATGCGGGCGACCTGCGCGCCGATCCCGGCCAGTCGGGAAACCTCAGTCGCAACTTCCCATCTCGATCTGAGCCTTCTCGAAGGCGTTCCGATCCTGCGAATTCTCGCTGAATCTCGCCGTCAGTTCCTTCAGCTTGTCGGCCGACGGCTTCATCCGCGCGTTGAGGGCCTCGAGCTTCGGCGTCAGCGCTTCGAGCGTGTCACTGTCATGGAACTGATGGGCCACCAGCAGGCGGCCACGCAACTTCTGTTGCTCACACTGATCGTCGTGGGTTTGCTTCAGCAGTGCAATCGCCTCATCCACATCGGCCGCGGCAACGACGGCCGGCAAGCCCAACAAGCAGGCCGCCAGCGCGGACACGGTCATCGAACGCAGCAGAACGAACATGGAACCCTCCTCATCGACCATTCTTCTTTGGATACTTCGTTACTCGTGCTCCACTCGGAGCGTTTGGAGCATAAGGAGAAGCCGCGACCGGTGTCAACGAGTGCGCTGCGCACGTTTCCGTCGCCTGCGGTACCCAAGCCGGTGCGCGCCTGTGGCAGAATGACCGCGGGCAATCATTTTTCCCCGTGGCGCGTCCCGGCTGCCCGCCACACGGCTACGTTTGAATGGACGACATGACATCCAGCGGATATTTCACACGCGGGGATCTGGACGGCTTCTTCGGCCTGTTCGTCGACAATCTGCTGCAACTGATGCTGATCGCGCTGTTGGGACCCGTGATCTGCGGTTTCACGACGGCCATGGTGACGGAATCCATCCTGCCGGGTGCGGCACTCTCGGTGCTGTTCGGCAATCTGTTCTACGCCTGGCAGGCCCGCCGGCTGGCTGCTGGAACCGGCCGCCGCGATGTCACAGCGTTGCCGTATGGCATCAATACGGTCAGCCTCATGGCCTTCATGTTCCTGGTGATCGGACCGGTCTTTCGCGACACCCAGGACCCGACTCTCGCCTGGCAGGTCGGCCTGTTTGCCTGCTTCGTCAACGCGGTGATGGAAATCGTCGGTGCATTTAGCGCCGACTGGCTCCGCCGCAACACTCCGCGAGCCGCACTGCTGTCGGCACTGGCCGGCATCGCGCTGACTTTCATCGGCATGGGGTTCGCGTTCCAGGTCTTCGCAACCCCGACTCTGGCGATGATTCCGGCGGTGATCATCCTCGCGGTCTATGCATCGAAGACGCATCTGCCGTTCGGACTGCCCGGCGGTCTGGTCGCGGTGTTGGCGGGTGCCGCGATCGCCTGGCTGCTTCGCGCCTTCGAGGTCGCCGACCCTATCGCTCCGGTTCCGCCGGTTCAGGTGGGACTGCATCTGCCGCACCCCGCGGTCGGCGCGATGCTGGCGCTGATGACGTCACCGCTGGGCTGGAAATACTTCGCGGTGATCTTCCCGATGGGCCTGCTGAACATCATCGCTTCCCTGCAGAACCTGGAGAGCGCGGAGGCCGCCGGCGACCGTTACGAAACCCGCCCGTCGCTGTTCGCCAACGGCGTCGGCAGTCTGGTCGCCGCGTCGTTCGGCAGTGCCTTCCCGACCACGATCTATATCGGTCATCCGGCATGGAAGGCGATGGGAGCCGGTACCGGATACTCGGTATTGAACGGCGCGGTACTGAGTCTGCTGTGCTTCACCGGCGCCTATGGCTGGGTATTGACCTGGATTCCGCTGGAAGCGACGCTCGGGATCCTGCTCTGGATCGGCCTGTTCATCGCCGCCCAGGCATTCCGGGAAACACCACCGCAGCACGCGCTGGCGGTCGCGCTCGGCATGATGCCATCGCTGGCCGCATGGGCATTGGTATTGATCGAAACCAGCCTCCGTGTCGCCGGCAGTTCGCTGCACGCGGTGGCCGACCGCTTCGGCCCGGATCTCTACATCGACGGATTGATCGCGTTGAGCCAGGGCTTCGTGTTCACCTCCACCATTCTGGCCTCGATGCTGGCCGGCATGATCGACCGGCGTTTCGATCTGGCGGCGGCTTGGAGTCTGGCGGCGGCGGTGCTGTCCTACTTCGGCATCATCCACGCATTCCGGTTGACCGAAACCGGCGTGCAGAACCATTTCGGGCTGAATGCCGCCCCGCCATTCTCAATGCTCTATCTGCTGTCCGCCGCGTTGCTGTGGGCGCTCCATCGATTCTCCCACGGCCGATCAGCCGCTCCCGGCTGATCCACCCGGCGATCACTCAGAAAAAATATCTCTTGAAGATCAGTACATGGTCGATCGAGCCCATGTATTCCCAACCCTCGGCCGCGGCCTGATCCAGCGTCTTCTGCACTTCCAGCGCATTCATCACCTCGACACAGCGGTAGCGCTTCGTGATGAAGGCATGGGCCGGCGAAATCAGCCGGTCGCCCACACTCAGCAACAACAGGGCGGCGATGATCGCCAGCAATACATTCCGGACACGGTCTTGGCGCATGATTTCTCCCGAACAGCAAAGGAATTCAAGTGATTGGGTACAGCGATTCAGCGCACCAAACCCTGCGCCCGAGGGGCCACGTTGTCAAGAGCGATCGGTGTCGCTGCAACGGAAGAGACTGATAGACCCCAGGCGTCGCCGCTGCACATCCCCGTCTATACTTTTTACCCCTTGCCTTTGACGGAGCCGCGGAAACCCATGCCGGGCCTTTCAAGCTCGGTCACACCTCCGCTCGCGCCGACTCGCCCGCCAATATGTATCGTGACGCCATAGTGGAATTCCGAAATATACAACAGCAGCGCATAAATGAAAGTCACGAGGCCGATCAATTCCAGAGACTCCTCAATTGTCACGAGTATTCCGTAGGGCAAATCGACGACATCGTTATGAACATCCACATACCATCCACCGATCAATTCGAAGCCGATCGCACCAGTCACATATATCACAGCCGATAGAATCATCAACCGCCGGAATTTCGGCGGCATTCGTAGCATGAATCGACCATATAACGATGCGATGATGACCAAGAACAGGCTATACGGAATAACCCAGGCGAAGTACAGAAGGCCAGACGTATTCAACGCCTCTCGAAGCGGTTTCTCGATGCGTTCATGCAGACCAATTTGCTCGTCGACCGCCAGAAAGGCAAATATTATTGCAAGCAGCAGCCAGAGTTGGTGTCTACATCCTTTTGTCCGCTCCAAGATCGAGATGATGACGAGAAGCGCCGAACAGAACAACATCAGCACCGTCGAAAAGAGGCTTGGAATATTGGCCTCAGCGTCAATGTCGAACAGCGGGACGAGACCGAACAGGTAACCATGCCCGAACTGATACTTCGCGACCAGACCTCCAACATTGGCCACGATCAATCCGGCAACGACAAAGCCCAGAAAGCGCGCTACTTTCTGTGGCGTCATGAGGAATGAATCCGAGCTGACCATTGATCTATTCCTCTCATCGCAAATTGGTGAACACGGCATTGAGCCGCTGGATCGCACGGCAGCAGACCGCGGCGCGACCGAAGTCGTGAACGCGGAATTGCAGCCGGGGAGTGTCAAATGATTGTAACAAACCGATAGACTCGAGGGCGGTCGACTGGTTCCGCCGGCGGCCTCGATCCGTTCGGCTCGTGCGTCTGGCCGATCGATTAGTTGCAGCTACGGTCAAAAGCGAGGGAGAGACCGAGGACAATACCGGCATTCGAGTCCGGCACATGGTTCTTCAACCGTGGACTCTCAACTCCGGCTGGCCCGCTGCAGTCCGGGAATACCGAGATTCTGGATCCGCATCGCGTTTTGACCTTCTTCGTAGCGCGGCAGTCGGCCCTCGATTCGCCACAGACGGTAGACGAGGGCTGCGGTCAGCACCCGGATCGGGTAGTCGCGAGGCAGGTTCTGCAGATACGGCTGAATGGTCACGAAGTCGCGCGCCCCATACTGGCTCATGATCGACAACAGTCCGCCATTCTTGGGGCCGATGTTGTAGGCCAGCAGACCGAGGAACAGGTCGTCATTCAATTCGGCCAGGTAATGTTTGAGCGTGGCCGCCGCGACGAAGGCATTGTGGCGCGCATCGTTCAGATTCAGCCGCTTGACATCCAGGTCCTTCCGCGCCGTCTCCGCGGCGACGTTCGGCGGAGCGGTGATCTGGAACAATCCCCTTCCGCCGTCCTTGCTGTCGCGCGGCAGGAACGACGACTCCGCGGCCGCGACGCCGACCAGAACGTCGGCATCCACGCGATACGCCCGGGCCGCCTCGTCAATGATCGGAAGGAATGCCCGCGCCCGAAGCATCATCCGCTGGAACTGGGCGAGATCGGCCCTACGGTATGCGGCAAACACCTGATGGGCGATCGTCTGACGCTCCGCTTCCTGGGTGCCGCCGACCAGCGTACGAAAATTCCGCAGCTCCCGATAGAATGCATCCTGAGAGGCGAACCAGGCGGCCCAGAGTCCCACAAGCACGGCGCCCGCCGCCGGTAGGAACGGCTTGAGCCGGCGCAGCCAAACGCGGAGACGCAGCCAACTGATCAGTAACAACGCACTGCACAGCGCGAGCGCTAAAACGGCCACGGCGAACGGCAGCAGGTTCGAGACCAGACCGGTACCGCTGAACCGTTGGGCGGTATGGCCCAGCACGGCCATCACCGCAACCACGGCACTGCCAGCCAGAGCGGCGGTTTCCGCGAGCAGGATCAGCACGGGCTTCCATGGAAGCCGAATCAGCCATGGTCGCAGCCGTGCACGGCCGCCTGTGCCCGAAGGCCGTTTGGCCCTGGAACTGCCGCGGGAGCGGGACGGACGAACGGGACCGGGGGCCGGTGGTGTCTGTCCCCGCAGGCGACGAGTGATTTTCGAGATTGCCGTGATCATCGCTGGTATTCGCTGGATACGGGCCGTGTCTCCCGCAGGACTGCGGATCAATCGATCAGGATCAAGCCCGCGAGGCGTCGCGCTGCGTCGAGCAGCGATTACGGACTCTCACGGCATCACCCGCGAATGGACCCTGTGACCATCGAGCAGACCCGGTTCGCCGTCCATGGCATCTGCCTGAACGTGGCGCAGGCCGGTCCGGAGCACGGCCAGACCGTGTTGCTGCTGCACGGATTTCCGGAATACTGGTACGGCTGGAGACATCAGATCACCAGCCTGGCGGAGGCCGGCTATCGCGTCCTGGCTCCGGATCAGCGGGGCTATAACCTGAGCGATAAACCGGTGGGTGTCAATGCCTACCGCCTGGAGATACTGGCCGGCGACATCATCGGGCTGATTGAGGCAGTCGGCAACAGGCCCGTCAACCTGGTCGGGCACGACTGGGGTGGAGCCGTCGCCTGGTGGCTGGCCGCGCGCCGGCCGGAGCTGCTGCGGCGCACGGTGGTGATCAATTGCCCGCACCCGGCGGTGTTTCGTCGTGAGATCCGATGCCATCCGCTGCAATGGCTGCGCAGCGGGTACATGCTGTTTTTTCAAATCCCCCGGTTGCCGGAAATACTATTGCGGCTGCGGAATGGCGCAGTGCCGGCATCGGTGCTCCGCCGCAGCAGTTTGCCGGACGCTTTCCCGGAAAGTGAACTGCGGCACTATCGTCTCGCCTGGTCCCGGCCGGGTGCCTGGACTGCAATGCTCAACTGGTACCGCGCGTTGCTGCGAATGCCCCCACCCTTTGCGGATGCCGAGACCATCACGGCTCCCACCTTGATGATCTGGGGAACGAAGGACCGCTTTCTGGGCCGGCGCATGGCGGCGCCGAGCATCGAGCGCTGCAAGAACGGTCGGCTGGTGATGATCGAGGATGCGACTCACTGGGTTCATCGGGAGCGCGCCGATACAGTGAATGCCGCGATCGGCGAGTTCCTGACCGGCGACGCCTGAGATGCGCCGGCGCACCCGACACGCCGTGGCCGTTCCCCTTGTTCGCGCGAGGTTTTTTCGTCGTTACCGATTCGCCGTTTACTCTGTCGCAACGTCGTAATAGGATGGCGCCATCCCAACGCGCGCACCCGTCATGGAGGCCGCGATTGATCATCGGATTTCGGAAGGAGGTTGCTATGAACATGAAGAAGATGGTGTGGCTCCGTTCGGTTTCGGCGGCTCTGCTGCTCGCCGCGGTGCAGGCCGGCGCCATGGAGAGCGTCGAGAAGATCCCCGCCCCGGCCCGTGATCTGATTCCCGACACCACCCCAATTCCGGCGCATGTCAAGCAGAAGATTCTGGACCACATGGCGCAGACGAATCTCGAGCGCCTCAGAGGGTGGCCCGGCATCATCTTTTACTGCCCGGTGGAGGAGGCTTCCAACGCCAACGTGAAGTCCATCTGCACGGCGCTGAATGCCAAGGCGACCGAGCTGTTTTCCGCGGCGAATCTCAAATTCCAGATTGCCAAGAACGCGTTCGATGTACACTTCCTGCCGCATATGACCGGACGCCTGGTTCTGGTGGTCGAACTCGAGGCGACGCCACAGGATGCACAGCCGGCGGCGATCTTCGGCAAGGTCAAGGCGCTGGCCCATTACGCCCATGCGGTGAACTGGTCATCGGAATTGACACCTGGTCAGGACACCGGTGGCGGCAAGGGACCACTCGATGTGCCTCAGCACGTCGACGCGGTACTTTGGGAAAACAATCTGATTGCGGCCGCAGCGGGCGGCCAATCCTCACTGACCGAATCGGTGACCAAGGGACTGGAACAACGCATCCAGGCGTTCGCGGCGGAATTCACGCGGATCAACAAGTAAATCGAACCGGTCCGGCCGGCCGCAGCCCGAACGGATCGAATCAGCACGGCAACCCGAGGCATTCAGCGCGATGGCCGCCATTGAAGAAATCGAAGGAATAGGAACCGCCTATGCCCACAAGCTGGCGCAGGCCGGAATCACGACCTGCAAAGGATTGCTGGAACGTGGGGCTTCGGCCGCGGGACGCAAAGCGCTGGCGGACAATACCGGCATCAGCGATCAATTGCTGCTGCGTTGGGTCAACCACGCCGACCTGTTCCGCATCAGCGGCATCGGACCGCAGTATGCAGAGCTATTGGAAGCGGCCGGAGTCGATTCGGTCCCTGAATTGGCTCAGCGCGCCGCCGCCAATCTGCACCAGCAACTGATTGAACTTCGCGAGCGAAGGAAGCTGACCGGTCGAACGCCGGCGCTGACGGAAGTCGAGGCATGGATTCAGCAGGCCAAGTCCCTGCCGCGTATCGTCTCCTACTGAGCCCATCCGCCCGCCGCTTGCCGCAACGGGTGGCATGCCCTCATCGCGTGCGGCGTGCTACTCGGAAAGGCGGACGCGAGCCCTTACGGTGCCCGCCCGCTGATGGCGAGCAGAGAGCTGAATGACGGCGCCGACTGCGGCCCGGACGACCCATTCCACCTTCAGCCGATGATCGGTCACATCGCCGCCCCAGCCGGCCCAGCTCGATGATGTCGCCGGTGTGTAGGCGCGGCCTTCGAGTTGATGCCGCTCCTCGCGGAGTTTCCCACTGACCAATTCCGCGCCCGGCGAAAGCGCGATCTCGCAAACGACACCGCGCACTAGGTTGTTCTCCAGCGCGCGTTTGCACACATAGGTCGGCAACCAGCCGGTATTCTCGACCACCAGAACGATGCGCCAGCTATCGCCACCCAGGCGTTCCGCGCGCACCTGATACAGCTCCAGCTTCGGTGAGATCAGCAGGTGCCACAGTAGCCACCGCGGAAATTTGGCGATCTCCCGTTCCAGCATCTCCGACGGAGGATTGATCCACGAATAGAGGGTGTTCCAGCCGCCGATTTCGACCGGACCCAACTGCGGATGTTCATACGGATACCAGTCCACAAACGCCTCCCCGCGCAACACCTCATCGTTCCACTGCAGCAGTTTTAGATCGTCCTCGATCGGGTGCTCGCGGTACCAGTCGATGAAGTGGAAGTCGGTGATGCCGGCTTCCCGCTGCGGACTCCAGATTTCCACGGTCCAGGCAAAGCAGCCGAGATGATCGAACACCCAGTCATCGAACGAACCGGTCATCACCTGCTTCGGGTGATAACGGAAGTCGTGGAACACCGAGACGTTCGGATAGCCGGTCAGATCGGTCCCCTTGGCACCGATCTTCCGGTAAGTCCAAAGATCTTCCGCCGCCAGAGTATCGTCGGCGCGATGGGAGTAAGGCCGCAGCAGCACGCCGCTGTAGGTGTGGAACGTCACCGCCCCGGTGACGTTCGGATGATCGGTGATGAACTGCACCGCTGCCCTGACCTCGGGTTCCGATGCCGGGAACGGTCCCGCGCCGACCTGTTCGTGCTCCTGCCGCCAGTTGGCCGGGTAATTGCGGTTCAAGTCCAGCCGCTCACGGCACTGTTTAAGATGCAGCATGATCCCATCGTAGTGTTCGATCACGCCTTCCGGCAGCAAACGGAAATAGCGGCCGCCGGTTTCCGCCGGTTCGCGCCGGACCATCAATCGCGGGTCGTGCTCGCTGACTTTCCACGGCCCGGTGGGATCGGCGATCCGCATCGTCAGCACACGCCCATCGCCGTCGATGTCCTCGCGGTGCAGGCCGCCGACCGGTTCTTCCGGGTCGGGATAGGGCCGGGTGCTGGATCGGATGAATCGCGGCACGTCGGCCAGCGCCCATTCCGCTCCATCCGGATTCAGGCGCGGGCAGATATAGAAGGCGCGACCGTCCAGACAGCGAGTCACCTCGGCATCCGTCCCGTAATCACTGACGAGCCGGTGTAGAAAATACAGACAGGCCATCGAACTGGCGACCTCCGTCGCGTGGATGTTGCCGTCGATGTACAGAGCGGGCTTCTCGACGTCTTCTCCGGTCGCAAAGCGAGTGACGGCGGCCAGCCAGATGTCCCGCCCCTCGTGGCTCTTGCCGATCGTCTGAAGCCGCACCAGTTCCGGAAAACTCGCCGCAATATGCCGCAACTGCCGCTGCAGATCCTCGTAGCGGTAGTAGACATCGAAACGGGGAGGGTTCACCGCGGCTCCTTCAGACAGCCTGACTACGTCGTGAACACTTTACCAGAACGATCACATGACCTCGCAGGAGTTGCCTATCTGCAACACAATTGGCAGTAATAGCAAAAAAAGTTTCAAATTTCTCCAATTCCCTATTGCGTTGGCGTGAAAGCGCGTTACCATTGCGCGCGAGCCCCCGTGGACGCCAAACGGAGCCCCCGACGATTGACTTGGCGCTGATGATGGAAGGCCTCCGATGAATACCAGACCCTTTGTGCTGTTCTTGACCGCAACGTTGTTGGCTGTGTTGGCGGGATGCAGCTCCCATCGGGCGCAGAAGCAACCTGTAGCGGCCGCTACGATTCCGCAAAAATCGTTCAAACCGAAATACCTGACGCGCATTCCGGTGCCCGACATCCCGATCACGTTCTCGGGTTCCCGCACCGTGGAGGACGTCCTCCGAATCTATGGGCCGGAGGCCGTCGAGCGGCTCACGCCGCACTTCAAACGCGCGGGCGTCGATTACCCGCCGCGGGAAGTGACCTTGCTGGGACTGAAGGCCGAAAAGCGGCTGGAGGTCTGGGCGCCGGACCGGCGTGGGGTCAACAAGCTGATCCGGACCTACGACATTCAGGCAGCGAGCGGAGTGCGGGGTCCGAAACTGCGGGAAGGCGATCGCCAAGTCCCGGAGGGTGTCTACAAACTGATTTCGTTGAATCCGAACAGCGATTATCACTTGTCGATGAAGATCAATTACCCCAATAGTTTCGACCGCTTTCAAGCGGAGATGGAGGGCCGCAAGCGCCTCGGCGGGGACATTTTCATTCATGGCAAGGCGGTCTCCGCCGGCTGTCTGGCGATGGGCGATATCCCGATCGAAGACTTATTCGTGCTGGTCAGCCATGTCGGCAAAGAGAACGTCAAGGTCGTGATTGCGCCGCATGATCCGCGCGAACGGCCGTTGCGGGTGGCGACCGAGGACTTGCCCGATTGGGTTCCCGAGCTTTATCAGACAATCGCCTACGAAGTAGGACAGCTGCAGCCGGCTCCCGGCACTCATGCGAAAGCCGATCTGGAGGCGACCCGTCGGTTTTGACGCCGCACGCAGCATGTCCCGGCGGCCGGTCGCCAAAGCTTGGCCGGCAGGCCCGAAGACGCAAGCACGTCGGCCCGGACGGTGATCTCCGTTCCGGGCTTTTTTCTGCCTGAATGCGCTCATGGCGGTCAGCACATTCGACCTCTTCCAGATCGGGATCGGCCCGAGCAGCGCACACACTGTGGGACCCTTTGCGAGCGGCCCGCCAGTTCACCGGCCGACTGGAGCGGCGAGGGCCGATCGAAGTTACCCGCCGCCGCATTCGCGTCGAACTTTTCGGCGCGATCGGGTAGTTATAGCGATGCGATGGATGCCGTGAAGGCGACCGATGCCGCGCAGATCGCCCTCCGCGGCGACGGCAAGCACTACGTTTCGTTGGACGAGGTGATCGAGACGATGCCCGAAACGGGCGCGGACATGAAAATCAGGTACAAGGAAGCGGCCCTCGGCGGCTCGCCGTCAACGTCATCGAAGGTTGACGACGGGCCTCGGCCGGTTGGCGAGCACCGCAACGACGCTCAACCGGCCGATGTGCGGGCGATTGCCGCCGCAAACTCGCTACTGATGCAACGGGGCGTAATCCATCGCGGGCGTCTCGGTCCACTCCACCCCGGCAAAGGCCTCATATAACACGATCGTCCTGACCAACGACGCCACGGAACGCACCCGCATCCTTTGCATGATGCCCTCGCGATGCTTTTCCACGGTGCGCTGGCTGATGTTCAGGTCCATCGCGATCACTTTGTTCGGCACACCCTGGATGATCTTGTCCAGGATCTCCCGCTGCCTTCCGGTCAATTGGCCCAGTTGCTTACCGATCTCTCGCAGGTCCCGGTCACGGAACGCAGTACTGCCGCGTCGGGAAGAAATCAGCGAACCAGGATCTGTGCTCTGATGCTGTGCAATCGACTGTTCGGATACGTTCATCGCCGGCGCCCTCGAGTAGCTATCACGAACCACGGGTTGTTGCGGTCGATGACAAGATACTTCGGGACCCTCAGCGAAATCTGTGAATTATTCACGTTGAGCGGCGGCCGCGGGATGTCGACGGCCCCCGTTGCCGGAGAGCCCGCATGCAGCACCGTCGGAGGGCTCTGCGGAACCGGACGGCCGCTCAATCGTCCGCGCCGCCGGGCTGCCACTCCGCATCGGGAAACGCCAGCGTGACGCGCGTTCCGGCCCCGGGCTCGCTGCTGATTGTCAGCGGCCAACCGAAACGGTCGGAGAGCCGCCGCACGATCGTCAGGCCGACGCCATGTCCGCCGGCCAGTTCGGAACCCCGGAAGAACGGCTCGAAGAGTCGCTGGACCTGGTGGTGCGCGATTCCGATACCACTGTCTTCGACCAGCAGTCGTCCCGGCTCGATGGAGACCCGCACGTGCCCGGAGGCGGTGTAGGCACAAGCGTTCCTGATCACATTGCCGAGCAACACGGCAAGGACGCGTTCCGATGCAGTCAACAACAGCCGCCCGGGTGCGGACAACGTCATCATCACCGGCTTGCCCTTGACCAGCGGCCGCGCGAGTTCCATCTGATCTGCGGCGACGTCGTTGATGCAGACCGGAGCCTTCGACAACCCGGCCTCGGATTCCCGTGCGAGCAACAGGAATGCTTCGATCAAGCCTTCCATGTCGGTCGCGGCCCGTTTGATGCGCGCGACCTGATCGCGCGCGTCCGCGGGCAGGGTGGGCGCGGCGAGCAGCAAGTCGGCCGCCATCTTGACGACCGTGGTGGGACTTCTCAGTTCGTGACTGACATCGCGCGTGAATGTTCGCTCCCGCTCGACAAATCGCCGAATCCGGTCGGTCAGCCGGGTCAAGGCGTCGGTCAGCGCGTAGACTTCGCGATCCCCGCTCGCGCCCAACTGCGTCAGCGCGGGCAGCACCTTCTCCGGGGCCTCGGGATCCATTGCGGCGACCTCCTGAGCCAACTGCACCACGGGCGAAATGGCCTTTGCCGACTGCCGGTACGCCAGCCAGGCGAACACGTAGATCAACGTCAGTACGCCCGCCAACGGCGCCATGCCAAACAGTACCGCGAGTTCTTCGACCCGCTGGCCGTCGAACAGCAGAATCAGGTCCGCATCGACCAGACGCTCCACATAGGCCACCGCAAATCCCGGACGCTGCGCGAGGCCATGGAAACCCGGTTGCAGCGTCCGCAGATCGTCCGGCAGCGCAGCGGCGTCCGCCGGCGTACGCAGATATCCCTTCAGGTTCCTGGTATCGGGCAGCGCGGCGCGAGGGTCGTCGGCCAGGCGCGACCGGAAATGTGCCGCTTCGTCGCGAAGCGCTTGGTGAATCAGACTGCTCTCGAGCAGGACTTTCGTCGCGTAGACGCCACCGCCGGCGGCCAGCGCGATGAATCCCACCTGTAGCAGAAAGACACGCGCCAGCCGCTGACTGATTCGCCGCCTATGGCTCATCCGCAGCGGTCAGTCGGTAGCCGAGTGTCTGTACCGTATGGATCAGCGGCCGATCGAACGGTTTGTCCACGGCTTTGCGAAGATTGTAGAGATGGGTACGGAGCGTATCGCTGTCGGGCAAGACGTCGCCCCAGACCTCACGTTCGATCTCGCTGCGCGTGACCAGCAGAGGCGAAGCGCGCATCAGCACCCGCAAAATCTTCAGGCCGGTCGGCGAAACATCGAGGCCGCGGCCTGCCCGCTGAGCCCGCCAAGTTCCCAGATTCAAGGTCAGATCGGCGACCTGCAGGATTTCAGGACTGATCTCCCCGCGATGCCGGCGGATCAGCGCCCGGATGCGTGCATCCAGTTCTTCGATGTCGAACGGCTTCACCAGGTAATCATCGGCGCCGGCATCCAGCCCGACGATCTTGTCCTGCACCGTATCACGCGCAGTCAGCATCAGGATCGGCGTGGAACACTTCGCTTCCCGGCGCAGGCGCCGGCACACCTCGGTGCCCTCGAGGCCCGGCAGCATCACATCCAGAATGATCAGATCGTAGGCGTTGCTGACGGCCAGATGCAATCCGGTCAAGCCGTCTGCGGCGTAGTCAAGGGTATAGCCGCGCTGCGCGAAGTAGGCATACAGCATCTCCGCGATGTCGCGGTGATCTTCGATCAACAGCAGATGCGCGTTCGCCAGCAACGCCGGGCCCTCGTCCAGCGGTTTGGACCTTCACAAAATCTTGACGGCAGAATCACGCGGCATTTTCGGCGGCGGGAGTTGAATGACCGTGCGCTTTCCGGATTGCCTCCACCGCGGAACAACTGCGGACCGTCCGGGAGTTCGCGTTCCGAATGAACTCTGATTCTACATTACTGGAGATCGTACCATGAACGTTCGTCATCCATTGGCCCGGACCGCGGCTGCCGCGGCGCTAATTACATCCAGCACGTGGAGTTCCGCCGTCAGCCTGGACCAAGCCTATCTCGATTGCAACGCCAAACCCTTGGCCCAATTCGACGGAAACATCGTCGAGGCGGCGGTTGCGACTCCGCAGCTCAGCACGTTGACCAGCCTGGTCACCCAGGCGGGCCTGGCCGAGGCGCTGAGCGGTCCGGGGCCATTGACCGTTTACGCGCCGACGGACCAGGCCTTCAGCCAAGTGCCTTCCAGCGTGTTGAACGCGATCGCCGAAGACCCGGGGCTGCTGACTGCGGTGCTGACTTACCACGTGTCCCCGGGCAGCGTCGACCCGCGCGCTTTCAAGAAGGCCAAGGAACGCCGAACTCTGTACGACAAGCAATCGGTCTTCATCGACTTCGACCGGGACGGCGCGAAAGTGAACCAGTCCAAGGCCGATTGTCAGGGTATCCAGACAACCAACGGTACCGTCTGGCTGATCGACAGCGTCCTGCTCCCCCAATTCCGACCCTAGTGGGGGCCGCAGCCGCCTTCGGCAGGGTGCGCGTATCCGTCTGACACCGGATCGCGCACCATCTTGGATCACCCTGTAGCTGAGCGACGTCTCAATCGGTGGATGAAGCGACTCGAGTTCGGTAGTCCCGAGGCTCGATCAGATCGATCACGCCTTTCATGGAATGGCTCAGGAATTGCTTAAATTTCCTCGGAAGCCACTTCAAAAAGCAGTGTTATGAAACAGCCGACCAGATCCCGACCTCATTGTTTCCTCCGATACCCTGCGAAACGCTCGGGCACCGGTAACCGGTGCATCTCCCTGAGACGCGGGATCGCCGTTCTAGATTTGTCACATCCGCATGAAATGTCGCTGACTCAGACGAGTTGTCTGTTGACCGCATCGCTGATTGCGATTTTCGGGCTGCTGCAGATCGCCGACGGCATCGTCACCTATCTGGGCCTGGGGACCTTCGGGCTCGCTGAAGCCAATCCGGTCCTCGATGCCGTCGCGAGGCTTCTCGGGCTCGCGGGCGCAATTGCTGCCGTGAAGATTTGCGGTTTGGCGTTCATCGCGTTCCTGTTTTTCGATCGGCACAAGATGAAAAGCCATTGGATCACCGCCACTCTCGCATCTGCCGACACCTTCTATGGATGGGTCCTGACCAACAACCTCAGCCTGGTGCTGGCCGCCTGAGCGATTTCCCTCACGCCATTGATCCGTGCGCTGCTCGCGCGTTCTGACCGGGCGGGGCGATTCGCCCGGTCGGATTTACGTCGTCAGAGCAGACGGCGCGCCAGGATCCGAAATTCCTCGCTGCGTGTGGACGAGCCCACCACGACCTCGCGTAACCAGCGTGCCAGCCGCGTGGCAATCGCCTTGTTGTAATGGTATCCGTCGATGTAGTTCGAATCCCCGCGGGTCATCGCGGAGCGCAGCATGAAATCGACCACCACGATGTTCGTGACACGCTCGGCCAACTTTGCCGCCTTCGCCTTACAGCCATTCCACATGACCTCCTGCTCGGTTCCCGGTTGCGGCTGATGAAACTGGTGATACGGTGAGAAGAACAGGATTTTCAGCGTCCCCCCGGGCAGCCGATTCAGCGCGTCGGCCAGACGATCGAGGTCCGGATAAATCATTTCCGGCGGGTGCTCCGGATTGCGCCACAGCACGCCACCCTGGGGACCTTCGTAGATGCGCTTTCGAATTGCTTCCGGATCGTTGTTCCTGTGCAGCGTCTGGGTTAGGTCTTCGTAACCGTCGGTCCAGCGCGCATAGGGAGCATACAGGCCGATCAAGGCCCTGGCCTGATCATAGGCGGCTTTCAACGTCGTCTTGTTGAACGGTGGCAGGTCGTTCCACGGATCCGTGTCGTACAGCCAGGTCGGAAAGGCTCGCCGCAGGATGTCGTTGGTGAACTGACGCTGACCATCCGGATGGCACCACAGCGTGTCGAGCCCGACCACCAGGGTGGCGGGCCGAGGATGGTAATAATGGAACAACTCGAGGATGCGCAACTGTTCGAACGGCGTGGCCGCCGGCATCGACAAGTTGGCGAACGACCCGCCAAAAACCTGATTCAGCTCAGCCGGCTTCAGCAACATCGACGACGAGGTCCCGATCACCGCGCTGTCGAATTCGGGCTGCTTCAGCAGCCTGGCATTCCAGTGGCGATGATCCCCGCGGACCGGATGGCGATCCCAGTTTGGCGAAAAGGGCACCGAGTCGTAAGGATCGATGATCAGGATCAACGCATACAGGACGACCGGCGGCACCACGGCGCCCGCCAGCGCCATCAGCAAGTAGCGTCGCCAGCGGGATTCAGAACTGGAAGTAGATGAATTCCTGCTCAACCCCGCTCCCGATCACGAAAAGGGCCGCAAATACCGCAAAGCCGGTCGCTACGGCCTCACGCCAGCCCGGCCGCAGCCGATCGAACGCGAAGGCCTGGCTCGAGGGCCCCAGCAGCGACACGGACCCGCCCAAGGCGAGCAGACCTAGGTTGTGCCAATCGACCGATTCGATCGGCAGTCCACCGCCGTGCATCGCGCGATAGAACACCAGCGCGGTGCCGAAACTATCGCCCCGGAACAGCGGGGCGCCCTCGAACCAGAACCACATCGTCAGCGACCATCCGAGGAGCGCCGGCAACCGTTTCGGAAAGCGCCGATCGATCAGCGTGTAGCCGGCCAATGCAAGTCCCTGCGCCAAGCCCCAGACCGCGAAATTCCACGATGCACCGTGCCACAGGCCGGCCAGAAACATCGTGATCACCATGCCGGTGAATCGCGGGTACGGCAGCCATTTGCTGGTCGCCAGCGGCACGAACAGGTAATCTCGCAGGAAGCGAGACAAGGTCATGTGCCATCGCTGCCACAGTTCACGAACCGAGGTACTGCGATACGGGCAATCGAAATTGATCGGCAGCTTGTATCCGAACAGCAGAGCCACTCCAAGCGCCATATCGCTGTAGGCCGAGAAATCGAAGAAGATCTGCCAGGCGAAACCGATGGCGCCGATCCAGGCCTCCAGGCCGTTCAACGCGCCCTTTTCAGCGGCGGCGGCGAAAATCGGGGTTACCATGCCGGCCATCGCGTCGGCGACGAACACTTTCTTGACCAGGCCGATCGAGAACAACGTCGTTCCTCTGCCGAGCCGCTGCCAGAATCCGTCGCGCCACGGGTCCAGTGCGAACTGCGGGATCAGTTCGTGATGCCGGATGATCGGACCGGCGATTTCGTGTGGGAAAAAGGTAACGTAGGCGGCATAGCTTTCGAAGCTGTAGCGATGCCCCTTCTTCTTCCAGGTGTCGACCAGGAACGAAATCTGCTGAAAGGTGAAGAACGAAATCGCCAACGGCAGCGTGATCCTGGCCAGATGGAAATCGGTACCGACCACCGCGTTGATCGTGTCGACGAAGAAATTCGCGTACTTGAAGTAGCCGAGCAACAACAGATTGAACGCGATGCCGAAAACCAGGATGCCGCGGTGCTGAATTCCCCCGCGAAACTGGCGCGTCATCACCGCAGCGATCGCGAAATTGGAGACGATCGAACCGATGATCAGCGGCAGATAAGCGACATTCCACCAGCCGTAGAAAAACAGCGAGGCCAGTGTCAGGCCGTTGATGGCGCCGCGCGACCAGCCGAGTCGCCACTGAAACAGGAACAACCCGAACACGATCGGCAGGAAAAACAGGATGAATTCCTGCGAATTGAAGAGCATGCGGACAGTGGTGCGTTCGGGCAGGTTCCAGGAGTTTCGCCCACGGGCCGCCCCGGGACAGGCTGCGCGGTATTGTCTTCGCTCGACCCTTCCGTGACAAGAACCAACCGCCGATCACGGGATGTGCGGCGCGCGCCAACCGCCGCGCGAGGATATCGCTTCGAGACGGTAAACTGGTCGGCATGAAGCGCCCGCGGCAGCCGTGATGCCGAAATGCCGGCCACCCGACCACACCATCATGCCGATCATCGACGACCCCACCCCGTCCCCCGCGACGACGGGCAATTTCTTGGATTTGGTCGAACAGACCGCCGAGCGCTATCGCGCAGCAGGACACTTTGTGCAGGGTTTCGTCCGCGGGAAACTGAAGCACGACCCGGTCTACCGGGCGCTGCTGGATCAGGGGCTGGCGCTCGGCAACGGGACGCTTCTGGATCTCGGGTGCGGCCGCGGGATCGCCCTGGCGCTGATGGCGACTGCGCGTGCGGTGCATGCCCGGCGACACCCCGCGGAACACACGACACTCCGGATGGTCGGCATCGAGCAGCGCGAACGCGACGCGGCGGTCGCCCGGGCGGCACTGGGAACCGCGGCGGACATTCGATGGGCCGACATCCGGCATGCGACGTTGCCCCGTTGCAACGCGGTACTGGCCGTCGATGTCTTGTTGTACCTGCCGCCGCACCACCAGGATCGGCTGTTGCAGCGCATCGCCGAATCACTGCAGCCGGAAGGTGTGCTGATGATGCGTGAAGCCGACGCCGAAGGCGGCGGGCGCTTTCTGATCACGAAATGGGCGGAGCGGCTATGCGCCTGGGGACGCGGCGATTGGCGCACCCGCTACCATTACCGCGGCTTGCAGTCGTGGAGCCAGCGGCTCGACTCGCTGGGATTCCGCGTGGACACCTTGCCGATGAGCCAGGGCACACCGTTCGCGAACGTGCTGTTTCTGGCGAGACGCCGCGGCTGATCGCATCGCCGACGCATTCGCCGAGCTTGCGGCAACGGCCGCCGGCCGGGGGATCACCTAGACTTAGCTACGACCGACACCCGAGAGGGACCGTCGGGCGCAAGGCATCTATCGAGTTGCGGGGGCTCCTCCATCATGTCGGCAGTCACGGCTTGTGTCGATTTCCGGATGCACGACCCACTGTCGGTCGTTGCTCCGGACCATTTTTCCGCGGTGATCCATTCCACGCTGAGTTCCGAAGCCATCGCGGTCTGCCTGCTAGG
>CAZXXC010000029.1:26388-38221 GCA_964644665.1 uncultured Methylococcaceae bacterium | reverse complement strand
ACATTCTATGGGTCCAGGTCCCACCTTTCTCCGCGTAGCGGCTCCGTCCAACAAGGTGCTAAGGCTGTCGTCCCATACAGAGATTGGCAGCCGCCTCGGTCATCATGACGACATCGATCGGGAATTCCTTCTTCACATTGAAATGCACCGCATCCGCTTTGCTGATGCGCCGCGAGATTTCCTTGGCCATGCAGTCACACACGGCACCCAATTGCTGATCGCTCTCGAGCACCGTATCCGGGCTCCCTTGCTGCGATTTGATGCATTGTTCCGTATAGAGTTTTTCAAACGTCTGGTGTTCGCTGGCCGTGACCGGGGTATGCGATGACGGCACCGGTCCCTCGGCAGTCGCCGGCGGCGGCGCGCCGTCTGCACTTGGAGATGCGGAAACGGATGGTGCTGCGGCCTCGGTTCGGGTCGGTGGCTTGGCGTCGTCGCCGCAGCCGCTCAGCGACACAGCAGCGATTGCGAGCAGCGCGCGACGTAAGGCGCTCCGATGGTCGACACGGTTGATCATCATGTCCTCCGGGGGATTGCGAGTGAGAAATTTTTTGCCGCCACTTTACCGATCCTGATCGGCAAAGGGCAAGCGCTTCCGACGCAGGGGGGGCAAACACCGCCAAGCGCTTGCCGGACTACACCGCGGCTTTCGATGCAAACAGATTCAGCCCCAGTTGTTCCGACAGGAACTTCGTCACCCGCTGCCCCTTGATGCTGTTGCCGGCATGGTCGAGCAGCGGAGAGAAGGTTCCAAGTCCGCCTTTGCCAGGGGAGATGGTCACGATCCCCCCGCTGACACCGCTTTTGCCCGGCATACCGACCTCGTAGAGCCACTCGCCGGAACGCTCGTAAAGCCCTGCCGTCGCCAGCACCGCCAGCACTCGCTTCGCCACCGTGGCATCCACCACGCGCTCCCCGGTGATGGGGTTCACGCCCCCATCGGCCAGCGTGGCTCCCATCACGGCGAGGTCCTTGACCGTCACGTTCAGCGAACACTGCCGGGTATAAACGTCGGTGGCCTGCAGCGCGTCGAAGTACAACCGCCCATAGCCTTCCAGCAGCTTGGCAATCCCGCAGTTTCGCAGGTTGGTGGCGGCTTCCGAGGCGTAAACCTCCGAATCGACCGACAACTCACGACCCGCGAAGCGGGACAGTCCTTGCTGAATGAACCGCCATTTTTCCTCCGGCGTATCGCCCGGAACCAGGCTGGTCGTCGCGATGGCCCCGGCATTCACCATCGGATTCATCGTGCGCGCCTCATTCAACTCGATCGCCATCACCGAGTTGAACGGTAGACCTGTCGCGTTGACACCGATCTTCCGGCGTGCTTCCTCAGTCCCCACCGCCTGACAGAGCAAGGCGAAGACGAATGGTTTCGACACGCTCTGGATCGAGAATTCATGTACCGCGTCGCCGGTCGCAAAAACGCGTCCGTTGATCCCGACCACACAGATGCCGAACAAGTCCCGTGGCGCCCGGGCAAGCGCCGGAATGTAGTCCGCAGCCGCACCCTCGTCCGCGAAGCGGTAGCGCTCGTACGCAGTCGCGATCAGAGCCGCCACGGTCTCGTCGGACGGCAAGCTCCCGGTCGATACGTGCGACTGAGCCGCCGTCTCGTCAATCTCGACATTGCTCAACATGGAACACTCCCATGCCGCTCCGGACTCGATGATGCAATCACGTCCAAGGCCGTGAATCGGCGGCACCGTCCCGTTGCGGACCCTTGCCGGTCAGTCACGGCTCGTGATGCCGAGCAAGCCCGCGTTGCTGCAACGTTGACGACCTGGCTTTGGAATGGATCAGAGAACTGGATTTCGGAAATGACTCGGGTACCGAGTGATAGGACGGTTGCCGTCCACGCGCGACGTCACGCGCTAATCGACTGCAGGCGGTTCGCCTGCCTGGCGGTGATGACAAAGCTCTATTGCATGGGTCTTCGAGTCCTCATGCGAGGACCGATCGACCCATGCAACAAAGCTAAAACTGCTCCTCCTGAACGGACCTCCTCAAGCCACGCCGCCAGGACAACGCGCTGGGCTCTATCGCGGCTCATTCTTCTTGTTATTATTTTGTTTTTCTTATTATTTCTGGTCTAGCGAAAAACAAGGACGATCAGTTGCCCTTCGCCCTTTGGATCTGCTTCTCGACCTCTTGCTTCGTCTCCTCGTAAGCCTTGTACGGAACGCTTTCCGTTTCACGATTCTTGAGGAGCAGCACGAGCACAACGGCCGTAGCGATGATGCCGCCAATGTAGAGCCAGAAATTGTCTTTTTCGTTTTCCATCATCATACCTCAACAGAACTTAACGCTATTCACCGGACACGGCCCCTTGCGTACGCCGCATCCAGCACCCGCGGGACGCCGTCTACAGGAGAGCCCCCTGTGACAGCGCGCATTATTCTAGGAAAGTTGATAGACATGTTCAACAACAAATCGAACTTCTTCTGATCCCGCGGTCATGCACGAGCGACCGAGCCCCGACAGCAACGGGATGTCTGGTCATCGGCGAGTTGCCTGGCTTCCCCGGCTCATTGAACAATACGGCATCCGAGCGGCGGAACAGCGAACAAGATGACCGAACGATCCTGGGTAGATGAACTGTTTGAGCGGATCGATGCGAAAGACACCGAAGCCTTCGTCGGCTTTCTCGATGAGAACGTGCTGTTTCAGTTCGGCAATGCATCGCCGCTCCGCGGCAGGCCGGCTACCGCCACGGCCGTTCAGGGATTCTTCGACAGCATCCAGTCCATCCGCCACGAACTGGCCGATCGTTGGGAACAGGGACAGATCGTGGTCTGCCATGGCCACGTGACTTACACGCGTCACGACGCCACCACTTTGCGTGTGCCGTTCGCGAACATCTTTCGACTCGCATCTGCGCTGATCGTGGAATACCGCATCTATGCCGATCTTTCCGAACTTTATCGCGGCACCTGATGATTCCCGCGGCCGGCGCGACGGCAGGGTGTGATGCCGCGCTTGCTTCGCCGACTTCCGACGCGCGATGAACGCGACGACTCGATCCTACTATCCAATGTCCATGTCCGTGTAGAACGCATTGTCCTCCCCGCCTGCGCGCAGCGCGATCCGCAGCACCTGCGCCGCAAACGATGCCTCCTGCGCCGGTGTGAGCCGCCGGTCGGCACCGGCCGGCTTGTGTCTCGTGAACGTCTGGATGACGGGACGGAGCCGTGCGTCAAAGACCCACTCCGGCACAGGTATCATCGTCCCCGAGGAAATCGACAAATCCGCTAGCGGCAGCACCCTCCCCGCCAGGATGACACCCGGCAGGCCGGTTGCGCTGAGCCCCAGGTCCAGGAGATCCAAGGGGCTCTCGGTGACCAGGTCGCGCAGCCTCGCACCCCGGTGCGGCAGGATCTCCTCGACCCGAAACAGGGAGAAATAAGCATTCTGCATGGCCTGCAGCAGCGCCGCCTCGACCGAATCGGCAGGCAATCGCGTCCGCTCCAGATAGCGATCGATCGCATTCTTGCCGCCTCGCCGATAGTGATGGATGCAGTAGTCGTACAGGACGGCCATTTCATCGTCATGGTTCAGCACAAGCGTCCCGGACTGAAGCATTCCCAGCTTCTTGCCACATTCGCCCGCCGCAGAACCCGGAAGCTGGCGGGCCAGCGCAAGATTCAGTGCCCGTCCGGCCTCGCGCAGCTGTCGGTAGCGGGCCAGCAACTCGTCGCCGCCGGTGTCGGCCTTACGCCGAGATAACCAGGAAAGCCATTTCATATTCGGTGCGATGGTGGAAGCGCCGGAGGACCGTTACGGACCGGCAAATGGCTGGGGTGTCCGCGATCGATGTCGCACCAGACGACATCGATGCCGGAACGTGGAAACGGGTGGCCCCGCTGCACCTTACAACGGAATGCCGGCATGCCGTAACGCCCGCTGCCAGACCGTCTTCGGATCGTCGGAAAAAATCAGGGTCTCGTCGGCCGGAGCGAGCAGCCAGTCGCCGCGTGCCAGTTCCCGGTCGACCTGCCCCGGCCCCCAACCTGCATAGCCGAGCAAGAACAGACTTTGCTTGGGCCCTCGCCCCCTGGCGATGGCCTGCATCACATCGAGCCCGGCGGACAGCGACAGCCCACGCTGCAGCTTCTGCGTACCGGCTCCGACATAGTCGTTCGAGTGCAGCACGAATCCGCGACCGAGATCCACCGGGCCACCCAGGTAGACTTCCACCGGCTTTCGGTTGCGTGTCCGAATGCCGTAAGGCAATACCAGATCCTGCATAGCCACCGTACCGAGAACCCGGTTGATCATCAAGCCCATCGCCCCGTCCTCGTTGTGCGCCACCATGAGGATCACGCTTTGCGCAAACGTCGGCTCGGCCACGCGACGGCTGGCCACCAGACACTGACCGGTCAGCGAGATAGTCGGCGGTGATGCGGAACGCGGTGCAACGTACGCCGCTGCGCTCGCCACCACGGCGGCCAGCAACAGCCAGGCTAGCATCACGATTCGGCCGGATTTCATCGACGCAGTTTAGCGGCTCCGGGTGACGTCACCAAGACCCGACGCGGGGCCGTCACCCCGATGCCTGTCGGCGCGCACTCAAGACGACACGATCCGGCCGATCGGGACCCGGGGCGATCGATCTCCCGGGATGTCGTGCCATACCCGTGCCCTTCCCCGAACCATGCGCGGCACAAACCCGCTACGACGGCGGTTTGCGGCACCGTCACATGGCATTGGCCGGTCAACGCGACCGAGTCCCAGCCGCCGTGACTACCGCACATTCAGCGTGCCGGAAACAGCTCACCAGGTGATCGTTCACCATGCCGACTGCCTGCATATGTGCGTAGATGATGGTGCTGCCGACAAACTTGAAGCCCTTCCGCTTCAGATCCCTGCTGAGCGCGTCGGAAATCGGCGAGGTCGCCGGCACCTCGGACATCAGGGTCCATCGGTTGACGATCGGGTAGCCGTCGACGAACGACCACAGATAGTCATCGAAGCTACCGAACCGGTGCTGCATCTCCCGCACCTGTCGCGCGTTGTTGACCGCCGCTTGAATTTTCAACCGGTTTCGGACGATGCCCGGAAACCTTAACAAACGCTCGACATCGGCGTCGGTATAATCGGCGACCCGTTCGATGTCGAAGCCTGCGAAAGCCTCCCGATAACCTTCCCGCTTGTTCAGGATGGTCGCCCAACTGAGTCCCGCTTGGGCCCCCTCCAGAATCAGGAACTCGAACTGTCGGCGGTCATCGTGGATCGGCACCCCCCACTCTTCATCATGGTAGCGCCGGTACATATCGTTATCGCCGACAGAAGCCCATGGACAGCGCTCGTTGGTCATCGCCGGCTCAATGTCGTACGGACTTGCCGTGTTCGGACAGCCACGCCTCGGCCTGCCGACCAGCCTCGGCGACCTGGTCCGGCGTCATCCCCTTTTCCACTTCCGCCGCATCGGCCTGGGCACCGGCGATCCGAAACCACTTGGCAGCCTCCACGGCATTCCGCTCGACACCCTTGCCCTCGCGATAGAGCATGCCGAGATTCTGCTGCGCCTCCGCGTTGCCCGTTTCCGCAGCCCGCCGAAACCAGTGCGCCGCCTGCCCGAAGTCCTGCGCAACACCCAGGCCATCGAGATACATGAAGGCGAGATTGACCTGTGCAGCGACGTTGCCAAGCTCTCCGTCCCGGCGGTACAAGCGAGCCGCGGCCTCATAATTCTCTGCGGAGTAGGCCTGATCGGCGGCAGAGAGTCCGGGGTGGTCCGCCTCGGCGAGAACGGTGTTCGAGAGCATCGCTGCGAATGCGAACAGCAGACTGCAGATTCTGGTTTTCATCAGGGATATGTTGGATCGATCGGGTGGCGAACGGCAGGATTTCCCGTGAAGCCGCAACATCGGCGGTAGCGGATCGGAAGCCGACGCCGGCTCCTTCCGCCAGGATCGGCGAACAACTGCCCACTCCTCCGGACCACATTTGGCATTACGCCGATGCGTCGCAGCGCCTTGGCATCGCCATGATAACGCCGAACGCATCGTTGTTGCATCGCCGTGATCCGGCAATCAGGTTTCCGGCACGCTTCGCCAGAGCGCCTGCTGCCACCCGGAATTCAGTCTCCGTCATCGCATTTCTGTTGCGATACGCAAACATATTGTTGCATTTTGCCAAGAAGAGGTGTATGAACGGGTCTAGACTTCAGAGTACTACCGTCAGGGTTCACCGAAGTCGGGTTGACCGCCTTCGCCGCTCCCGGAACGCCTTTGTCGTTCCGCAATGAACGTCGGCGCGAAGGCAACGGCTTATGGCCGGACTGACCCGAACATGACAACTGGAGGACTCCATCATGACCCAGGAAGAACGCATGGCGTGGACCAGCCGCGTGATCAGTCTCCCGTTCCACGAAGGTCTCAGCATGATCGTGCAACAATTCCTGCAGACCGGCGAGACGACGCTGACCGGAATCCGCTCCCCGGAAAGCGCATCGGACTGGGAGTTCAATTCACGGGTCGAAACCCTGCAGACCGCTTTCGATAAGTTCGAGCGAGCGAAAATCGCACGCCCTAACCGGGCCGAGCGCGGCTAAATCGGCAGCCCCCCGGAATTCGAGCGTTCTAGCCGGCCCGATCGGGCGAGCGTCGCAGACTGGACCGTCACGTTCCCTTCAACCCCAGAGGACTGTGTGGGAAAACCCGTCACCCCGTTGCTCGCTGCAGATACCATCATTGAACTCGGCGAACTCCCGAACCAACCGATCGTGCTGATCGAACGACGCTACCCGCCCGCGGGTTGGGCCATACCAGGCGGGTTCGTCGACCTCGGCGAAACCTTGGAGCAGGCGGCGGTCCGCGAAGCCAAGGAAGAAACCGGCCTGGACGTGCAATTGACGGTGTTGCTCGGCATCTATTCCAAGCCGACTCGCGACCCGCGCGGCCACACGGTCACTGCAGTTTACGTGGCCCGAGCCAGCGGAACCCCGAAAGCGGCGGATGATGCCAAGAATTTGCGCGTGGTCACGCTGGATACCTTGCCTTCGCCTTTGGCGTTCGACCATCCGGTGGTGCTGGCCGACTACCGTCGCTATCGGGAAACGGGTGCCGTCGCCCCACTCCGATAGGATTCCGGTCTCGCCGTCCGCCGGCGCGGATTCGCGCGCGGCACCGACGACTTTTGTAAACCTCCTCGGAATCGTCTATGCTCGCCAGCATGACGCAGGCATCGCACAACACCGTGTCGATCGTTCACAATCGGACCCCTAACCGAATCCGGTTTCTGGTTCCGATCATCAAGAATCGGGCGACTTTTGCCGAACTGCTGAAACAGAACGTGCTGAAAGACCCCGCGGGCAAGGGCGTGTATCACGCGGAACCGAACATCACGACCGCGACGCTGCTGGTCAAGTATCATCCCGGCCTGCACAGCGAAGCGGATGTCGTGCGGCTGGTCTCCCGGATCGCTCAGCAAATCGCCGCAGGGCAAATTGAATTTTCAGCCAAGCACAAGAATCCCCGGCTGGGGAAAATGCCGCCGGCTGCATTCTTCACGCGCGAACTGGCCGTCAGCATCGTCGGTAACGTGCTCGGCGGGATATTGCTCGCCGCGGTACTGAGCCGTTGATGCCGGGGCGGCCGATCGTCGACCTGATGCAACCGTTTGTTCCGACGGCAGCGAGCGTATCGAACCAGGACACGAAGCCGGCGTCGAAGGTGGTCTAGTCCGGAATTGCGCAGCATGCTGCGATCCCTGACTGGCCGCGGCGGCTCGGATGGCCCGTGGCGTCACCCGTGCGGCCGGTTCCGAGTCACAACCCGGGCATCCAAGGAACGACCGATCTGGGCCACGCCTGCGGTCTCAGATCACCCCGATCGCGAAACCCAAGATGAGCAGCAGCACGGTCGCTGCCAACAGCTTCAACGAGAAATCTGCGGCCTTCCGGAGCCATCGATCGCGCGCAATACGAAAGCTGGACAAACGGTCCAGATCGGCGTGAGCAGGGTCCATCAGCGGGTTGCCGGCCTCATCGGTATAGATCAGGTCTTCCGCGGCACGAAGCCTGGCCAAGGCTTCGATCCGCTCGATCGCCCGGCCGCAGCGGAAGGCATAATCGATAACCGCGGCATCCATGTCCGGCCCCCCATCTTCGGGGGGTGTCGCGAGTTCATCCAGCAGGCCACCCAATTCCGGCGGGACGAGGGCTGCCACCCGGTCGACCTTCGCCGACAGCGTTTCCCCGCGCGCGCCGAGGTGCTGAATCAGCGCCATCTCCAGACGCTGGCGATACTGTGAAATCAACAGATGGGGGTGCGGCATCGTCAATTACGGTAACGGAGCCGGTATGGCGCCGGTCAATTCAGTCCTTCGACCACATGATCCTCGATGCAGTCGACCTGCTCTTCCGATAGCGCATAGGCGCGCACGGACACGCCGGCGCGGTGCACCGCCGACGGATCGCCCGACAGCAGCGGGTGCCAAAATGGCAACTCGCGGCCTTCCGCCAATAGTCGGTACGCACAGGTCGATGGCAGCCAGTGCGGCCTGTCCAACAGCTCTCGCACGTTCAGACAATCCGGCACTCGCTCGCTCCGATGGAGATAATCGGTGCACCGGCAGCGGGAGATGTCCAACAGCCGGCATGCCACTCGGGTGAACAGGATTTCTCCGGTATCTTCGTCTTCCAGCTTGTGCAGACAACACTTGCCGCAACCGTCGCACAAGCTCTCCCATTCTTCGGGGATCAGCTCCGCTAGACTTTTCCCGCCGAAAACCGGTTGGGCGGACTTCATTTCGATCCCGTCCGGCCGGTGCCGTATCACGCGCAATCGGCAAACGGCTCGTTCCGGGCGTCGAAGCGCTCGAAAAAGCGCTCCAGCGACCGCGCATCCGCGCCATCGAGCACTTGCCCGGCGGCTGCGCGAAACAATCGGTCGTTGATCGCGACGCCTATGCCGACCGGCTCCACTTCACGCGCAATGATCACATCGACATCAAGGCGATCCAACTCTCGCAGGTGCGAGAACAGAGAGCGGCCGAGCCGTTCGCAGTCGACACCGGGGCCGAGGGAAACTGTCTCGACGCAAAGATCGGCATACAGAGGAACCTCTTCATCCGTGACCAGCAACCCGGGATGCACCCCCTCCCGCTTCAGGAAGTTCACCACCCGGTGCATGGTCGCCGCCGCGGTATCCAGACGACCGCGAAGCAGGATCATCGGAACGCGCGGCGCATAGTGCTTCAGCAGCGTCCCCGGCGACTGCTGTGGAGAATTCAGATCGGCCACAACCGGCGCCGCAGCGACGCACAGGTCCGGCACCAGTTCGCGCAGATGTTCCAGCGCCACACCACCCGGCCTTAGCAGCCGTGGCCGTTCAGGCGTCATGTCCAGCACGGTCGATTCGAGACCGATCACGGTCGGGCCGCCATCGAGCACCATCTCGATCCGACCACCGAGGTCCTCGATCACATCCCGGGCGGTGGTCGGACTGGGCCGGCTGAAGAGATTCGCGCTGGGCGCCGCAATCGGCCGACCACATTCCTGCAGTAGAGCATGGGCGATCGGATGGGACGGAACCCGTACCGCGACCGTATTGCGGCCGGCAGCGACATTCGGCGCGACTCTGCCCGCTCGACGCAGTACCAGGGTCAACGGCCCGGGCCAGAAGTGATCGGCCAGCCGTCGCGCCCCCGCCGGGATGTCGATCGCTACCCGGTCGAGTTCGTCGGCGTGAGCGAGATGAACGATCAACGGGTCGCTAAACGGCCGCTGCTTCGCGGCAAAAATGCGGTCCACCGCCTGCGGGTTGAATGCGTCGGCACCGAGCCCGTAAACGGTTTCGGTCGGAAACGCCACGAGTTGTCCGGCCGCAATCGCGTGAGTTGCGAGTGCAATTTTTTCAGGATCCGGCCGCGACGGATCGAGTGTCAAGATGCGGGTTCTGATATTCATGCTCAAAGCATACCCCACCGGTCCGCTCCGACCAAACCGAATCGCGCAGTGAGATCCGCTTATGGCCGGCTTGCCGTCAATCGAGCCAACACCAACTCCGCCGCCAGACGGCCGGTTTCGGCTGCACCGTTCATGAAGCCGTAGTAAGCATCGCTGAGGTGCTCTCCGATGAAAAGGACATGCCCGGCGGTGACCGACTGCCGCTCGGCCGGATCGGGCGAATCCACCCAGAACAGGTGACCAAACCGAGTCAACTGACCCGGTCGGTAGCTGGCATAGCCCCCCAGCGTGTAGGGGTTACGGGTCCAGCCCGACTTCACGAAGCGGCCCGTCGCGGCTTGTTCGGCACCATCGATGTAACGGTCGATGGCAGCCACGAAGGCCCTCCCGACACTGGCCGGGTCACGAACCGACCCCAGGCGGCGCGCCGAATCGCCGCCCAGGTAGAAGTTCAGCGCAACATCGGATCGATCGGACTGGCGCTGAGTTTCATCCCAAGCCTCGGAAAATCCCATGTCACCCCAGGCTGCCAGGCTGAAGGCCCCTTGCTCCCGCCAGAACCGTCGTTCGAAACCGGCGAGCAGCTTCTCGTTGGCTCCCAACCCGGCCTCGTCGATGAATCGTCTCAGCCCCTGCGGCAAGGGAATGCGGAGCTGCACTTGGCGCAGCACCGGAAACGGTATTGCGACGATCACGAGATCGGCCTCTACGGCGGAGCGGTCGGCGAAAACCAGACGGTAGCTGCCCGCCGAATTTGTGATCTCCTGCACGCGCATGCCGAGCCGGATCTGATCCCGAAGCGCCGCGCCCAAGGCGTCGGTGATCTGCGCCGTGCCCCCGACCACTGCGTAGGTCTCATCGCTGTATCTCAACAAATCCACCGCCTGGCCGCTCACGGTCGGCAACAAGAAAATCAACTGCAGCGAAGAGGACTCCCATGGTTCCACGCCGTACTCGGTGCGCACGGCTTGTTCCAGCAGCGTCCGCAGGTAAGGCTCTCGAATCTTGTCGGCGTGCCGATCCAGATAATCCGCGACCGACATCCGATCCAGGCGCGGTGCATGGCGGTCCCAATCCTGATCGAGCAACGAGGAATCCTCGGCGATCTGCCCGGCCAGCGGGCCGAGATCGCTCGCCAGCCGAGCCTCCGTGTAGGCGACCCCGCCGAACAAGAAGGCTTCCTTCGGCAGCGGATCACCGTTGGCATCCACCGCCGATCCGGCGTCCTGCAGCCGATCGAACAACTCGATCTCGAAATCCCTGACCAAATCGAGCATGTCCGCATGATCGGTGTTGATCAGCTCGGCCCCTAGATCCGTAACCAGGCCAGGGCCGACTGCACCGACGACCGAGAGCACTCGCCCCCCAATACGGTTGCGCGCTTCGTACACCGTCGCCTCGATGCCAGCCCTCTTTTTCAATTGCCAAGCGGCGTTGAGCCCGGCCAGTCCCGCTCCGACGATGGCGATCCGCGGCGCTCGTCCACTACGCTCGAAGGCTGCCGCCGGCAGCGACAAAAAGTTGCCGCAAAGCCCGGCCAGACCGGCAGAGGCCGTGGTCTTGACGAACCGCCTGCGCGTCCATCCGGCTGATCGATCGGCGAGGGGTTCCGGCCGGCCCGCCCGTTCCAGGTAATCCCGCCGCGCCGACTGCAAGCTCAGGATCAGCTTGCGCAACAGAATGCTACGCGCCATGGTGGTTTCCTCCTGATCATCAAGGTGTTCATGCCGGATGCCGTCCCCATCGTCCGGCACGCTGAAACGATTCGATCACCCTCCGGGCACGGCACGGGCACTCGGGCGGCATTTCGGTGACGTGAACGTTTCGCGCGGAAATCGGGGACGGGCCGCCGCTGAGCGCCTCCGCAAGATCCGACATCGCGGGCCGAACGAGCGGCCGCCACGCCAAAAACCGGGCCAT
>CAZXXC010000029.1:0-26378 GCA_964644665.1 uncultured Methylococcaceae bacterium | reverse complement strand
CGGCGAGTCGCCGGGGACCCGGCTCCGGCGGCGCGCCAGAAGGCATAAAAAGGCAATCCCGCCAGCAAGAACGCCAACCCCAGCGTCGTCTCTGCGGGCCTGCCGATCAGCATATTCAGACAGAATGCGGCGGACACCACCAGAAATACGAACGGAATCCACGGATAGCCGAACGCTCGGTACGGACGGTCCAGTTCGGGATGCCTACGACGCAGTACAAGCACCGCCAGTGCCGTGATGCCATAGAAACCCCAAATGCCGAAAATCGAATAATTGAACAGGTGCTCGAAGGCGAGGCGGTCGCGCCCGAAAATCAGAATCAACACACAGGCGAGCAAGGCTTGCAGCAGCAGTGCCTTGCCGGGAGTTCGATGAGCCGGATTCAGATCGGCCATGTGCCGAAAGAAGAGCCCATCGCGGGCCATCGCGTAATACACCCGGCCGCCGCTCAGAATTGCGCCGTTCAGGGCTGCCAGGGTCGAGACCAGCGCCGCGATGGTGATCACCGCCGCTCCGGCGTCGCCAAACACGACCTCCGCGACATCCTGCGCCACGCGATCCGAATGCTGTAGGGCCTCGATCGGCAGCGCATAGAAATACGCCAGATTCGCGAGCAGATACACCGCCATCACTACGGCTAGCCCCAGAATTAACACCTTGGGAATCACCCGCTGTGGGCTTCGAATCTCGCCGGCGACCATGGTCAGATTGTTCCAGCCGTCGTAGGCCCACAGCACCGCCGCCAGTGCGGCGGAAAATCCGCCGAAGCCGACCACCGGCGCCCCCGCGGCGAAATGCCGCCACGACCCCTTGCCGCTGTCGAACACCAGCAGCGCCAGCGTCAGAATCGCGCCGACCTTCAGCAGGGTCAATACCGTCTGAACCCGGCCGCCCACCACGACACCCAGGTAATTCAGCACCGTCAGCGCCAACACGATGCTCCATGCGACCAATTGGATGCCATTGACCTGTACGATGCCGGTACCGATGGGCAATGCCGAGAACGGCTGCTGCAACTCGCCGACGAAGAAACTCAGAAACATCGCAAATGCGGTAGCGATGCTGGCGATCGAACCGGTCTTGCCGATCACGATCTGCTGCCAGCCGAACAGGAAACCCCATAGCGGGCCGTAGGCGCGACGCAGATACACGTACTCGCCGCCAGCTTCCGGAAAGGCAGCGCCCAACTCCGCATAACAAAAAGCGCCTGCCAATGACAGCAGCCCCCCGAATACCCAGACCAGAAGTGCGCCGTGAACCGATCCGATCTCACGGGCGATCGTGGAAGGAACCAGGAAGATACCGGTCCCGATCACGGTTCCCGCCAACAGCGCACCGGCGGACAGCCATCCCAGCCCACGTTCCAGTTCCACCCGTTCCGAGCCGCTGCGCGTGCCTTCGCCTTCGCGGCTCAGCGCGACGCCTCGACCGACTCGCCGATTCAAAGCCGATTCTCGATTACCAGAAACCAGGGCCGACGTTTGATCGGCTGCAAGTATCCCTTGGAATCCAGTGTCAATAGGCTCTTCGAGACCGAGTTCCGGACATTGCCTCCGATCGCCTCGAGCGTGCTGCCCTGCCGCGCGACCACGATGTCGCAGTGCAACTTGTTATTCTCCAGGAAAATGGCATCCGAAGCCCCGCGAATCATCGGCGCACCGAAGTGCTCGCGAGTGGCGCAGATCAAGTCCCCGGGCATCGGCTTGTACTCCCTGATGCCGTGCGGAACGAGGCTGCGGGCCGGGCCAGCCGAGTCCGCGATGACATATTTCAGGTAAACCCAGTGAGCGCGGGACGGCGGAAACAGATACGCCGGCACGCCGGCACCCTGCATCACATAGCTGATGAAGGCCGCCGACCACGGCTGCTTGCAGTCATATCCATCCAGTCCCGGCATATTGACCGCGCTCCAATAGGTTCCTACCCGGTAAGCGTGACTGTCATCGTCTTCCCAGTACCCGACATGGGGGATGCTCTCCTCGTCCCCCTGATACACGACCAACTGCTTGCCGAAGTACTCCCACTCCCGCTTGGCCACCGCAACAATACCCCGAGTCATCGGCGACAAAGGCCGCACCTTTTCGGCAGGCTCGGCTATCGGCTGTGCACCGGCCGGCGGGGGGACCTTGACCGCTTTCTTGCCTGATCCCCCGCAGGCGGTCAGCGCAAGGCAGGCACACATCACGATCCCGACGATCTTCCACATAACGAATCCTTGCTTGGCCACCCGGAACAGCATGCGAATACGTCCAGCAAACTCCTCACCAAGGATCACCCACGCGGTGGTCTCCGTGTTTCCCGGAACCAACTGCGGTAGCTTTCCATGCGGGTGCGCTGGTCCAGCGGGGCATGCCGGCGACAGCTCGAATACTCGGGGCTGTCCGGTGGAGCACCCCAGCGCACTTCGACACAGTCGTTGGGATTGTAGCCAACCTCGAAGGCCGGTTGACGGTCAAGAATCTCTGCGACCGTCAGTCGCTGCGGCCTGCCGTCGCTGCGGATATAGGTGATCTCGCGCTGCCGAATGCTCCGCCGATGCAACTCGGCAATGTCCTCCCGCACCACATCGGGTGAGCGGCCGGCCAGCAGGAACAGCTCGGGATTCAGCACAATGCGATCCGGCATGGCCGCGAGCACCTTCATCGCAATCAACAGGCGCATGTCGCGCGACGGGGTGGCGTAATCTTCCCAAGGTCCGATGGTCTCAAAGATCGCCGCACCGACCGGCATCGGAATCACCCCACGCGGATTCCGACGGAAGTAGCTCTCACCGTTGTTCACCGACTCCACGCGAGTGGTCAACTGTTCCACAAGGGCGTCCAGCGTCGCGAGATACGCCTGCTCGGGATCCAGACCGCGGGGATTCATCAGTCGGCCGATGCGGACATAGAACTCATCCGTATCGAGCCGAGCCTGCTCCAGCGAAAAGGGGGCGAAGCGGGGATCGTCGATCAGGGCATCGTTCGACAGTAGGTGCAGCGGGCCGTCACCATGCTGCGAACGGGCGAACGGGCGGAACGCCTTGAATCCGGGTCCAGCACTGCGGATGTCCCCGGCAAAGAGAAAGGTACCCTCCCAGAATCGCTTGCGGGTCACGGAATTGTCGGGCTGGGCATCGACCGCCAAGAGTTGACCGCTGCGGCCGCCGCTCTGCGGGACCCATTTCGCGAGCACCAGCACGTGACCATAGGGGTCCGCGTAGACGGTGCCGGGCCAGAGAGCGTCGCGCTCCAGAGCGATCGGATAAAAGTCGGTCTGCTGATCGGCCAACCCGGTGCGGGCACTACCCGAGTGCACGGTGTCAACCAGCCGCCGGGCAACGCCGCGAAAGGCGTCGGGACCCGCGATGCGACCGACGAAGCCCTGCTCGATCACCGGGGTACCGCAACGGGGCGGCGCCGCGGAGGAACCTCGGCTGCAGGCACGAAAGACCGCTGGCAAGCCGATCTTCCAAGCGAAATAGGTCCGCAGAAAGTACGGTAAGTCGGCGCAGTCCGGCGTTGCCGGAAGCCGCCGGTCCTCCTCCAACCCGAGATGGCCGTGCAGAAAATTTCGGTCACTGTCGCGCAGTACCGGCTCCAGCGACGGAAAGCTCATACTCTCCTCGGGCGGCGCGTCAAACAGCTTTTCGATCCAGGCCGAATACAGCGCCTCGGTCGGCCGGTCCCAACCGCCGACGGGCCGATTGCCGGCCGCGATTTCTCGGCATGCGACGGTTTCCCCGCCGCGCCGGACTTCGATCCGCGTCCGGCCGGCCGACGGCACCGTGACTTCGGTCTCCAAGCTCCACGGCGGTCCACCGCGCGCCTCTGCGGACAGTGCGCGAGGTTCCGTCTCTCTGACGATCAGCCAAAGTCGTTCCGGCGGCGCGTCGGTGGCTACCGCCAGGACCCGAATGGATTCGCCCGATTGCGGCGACTGCGGCGAGAACCAAATCGTCGTGGCCCCATCATCGTTACAAGCACCCAGCGCCGCGTGTACCGGAGCCGGCAACAACATCCAGGCGGCCAGCAGCAACCGCCGAACTGCCAACCAAGATTCGCGACGGACTGTTGCCCGGCGCCGCGGCGCCGGTCGGGAGGCGAAGGAAAGTGCAGGCGGCGCCCGGCCGCATTCCAGTGGATCTCCGAAACATTGCGCTCGCATCACCCGAGGCTCGCTGCAGGGTTCAGGTGTTGAGGGTACGGTAATCTTCACATCTCGAATCGGAACTGTCGATGCAAGGGACATCGCGCGGATCGGGGAGCCGATTCGCGCTGCCGGGGATTATGCGGTAATGTTCGCGATCATGACCCACTCGGCCGACATGTCGACGCTGCATAGGCACCTCGGGCTGATTTTCGATGCGCTGACTTTCGCTGCGGAGCGGCACCGGGATCAGCGGCGCAAAAATGTTGCCGCACACCCGTACATCAATCACCCGATCGCGCTGGCTCATCTGTTGATCCGTGACGGGGACATCGCCGACCCGGTCGTCATTTGCGCGGCATTGCTGCACGATACGATCGAAGACACCGCGACGACAGCGGAAGAAATCGAGCGGCGATTTGGCCCCGCGATCTGCCGAACCGTGCTGGAGGTCACCGACGACAAGAGCCTGAGCAAATCGGAACGAAAGCAGCTACAGATCGATGGTTCCTCGGAGTTGTCACCGCGCGCGAAACTGGTCAAGCTTGCCGACAAGATCTGCAACCTGCGTGATATGGCCGATGCACCGCCGGCCGGGTGGCCGTTGGCACGCCGGCAGGAATACTTCGACTGGGCCAAGGCGGTCGTCGACGGTCTGCGCGGCGTGCACCCGAGGCTCGAAGCCGAATTTGACCGCGTCTACGCACGTCGACCCGGTTGATACCGTCAAAGCGCCAGGCCCCAATGAGCGCGGTGCTGCGGCCTTTGCACTTACCGCGAGGCTTCCTGCGGGCCACCGAAAGAAAACCCCGCCTCCTGACCGGGGGGCAAGAGCCAGGCGCGGGGCAGGACCGATTATCAAAATGCGGTCACACTGAAGTCTAGGTCAGAATTCGATTTCCGCGCGACGGCCGGCCACATCCGCCTGGACTCCTCGGAACCCGTCCCCGCAGCCGGTACCGGATGGCTCCCGATCGACACCGGCTACGAACCAAACAAACGTTGATCGATCAGGTCGCAAAGGCAGTGGGTGATCAGCAGGTGCGCTTCCTGAATCCGCGCTGCGGATTCCGAAGGCACGCGCAGTTCCGCATCCGACTCGGTCAGCAGCGCTGCCAGGGCACCACCATCACGACCCGTCAACGCCACGATCGCCATCTCCCGATCCCGCGCCGCGTTCGCAGCGGCCAAAATGTTGGGCGACTGTCCGCAAATCGAGTAGATAAGCAAGATGTCCCCGGGTTGACCCAGTGCCCGAATCTGCTTGGCAAAGACCTCGTCGAAGCGGTGATCCTGAGCAATGGCCGTCAGCGTGGAGGTATCGGTGCTCAACGCAATCGCCGGCAGACCGGGTCGCTCCTGATCGAAACCATTCAGCATCAGCGCTGCAAAATGCAGCGAATGAGCTGCCGAACCGGCGTTGCCGCAGGCGACAATCTTGCCGTCGCGAAGTAGGCAGTCGGTCAGTTTGACCGCGGCTGCCTCGATACTTGCTGACAGGTAGTCGTACAACCCCTGCACCGTCGACAGACTGGTCCTGATGTGATGTTCGATGCGTTCCTGAGCCTTCACCGCACTAATCGTCCTGAATCGCGTCCTTGATCCAGATGAAATTCAAGCAGCCGCCGGGCTGCGGCTCGACACCGACCACATCGAACCGAACAGGGCTGTCGATTCCCCGGCTGCAAAGGTACCAACCGGCCGCCGCCTTCAGCCGCGCCCGTTTTCGCGCATCGATGCTAGCGAGCGATCCGCCGTAAGTACCATGACCGCGGTATCGCACTTCGACGAACACGAGTGTGCCCCGCTCGTCCATCACAAGGTCGATCTCGCCATACCGGGTACGGAAATTCCGCGTTACATAGCGCAGGCCATGCCGTTCCAGATACGATAACGCGCGATCTTCCGCGTCCCGACCCTTCTTCAGATGTCCGGCTGTGTGCGCATCCGCCAACGTCGTCAAGGTCGTTCCGGTTCGGCCGGACGAAGAATTGGCGCAAGACCGCGCGGCTGCGGAATACCGCCGGCGAACTGCGCACACTCCAACTGGCGCTGAACGCGGTTGCCGCTTTGCAGCGTCAGAAGTCCGGTCGCACCGTCAAAAAGCTGGCCTCGGAAACTGCCAAAAGGCACCATGTCTTTGCCGAGCCGATAGGCATCGATGCCCAACGCGATCAGCTTGACGAAATCCGGCGCGGTCTTGTCGACTTCCGCATGCAGCGAAGCCGCCGACAACGGGCCGGTATCCGAAGAGTGCAGCAGCCAAGGGATGTCGCAAAAATACACCCCGTCCAGATCGCGATCCTGGCGAGGGTCGGGGCGCCCGGTAAACACATGCGACGTGGCATAGACCGGCACTCCCGACAAGCGCTGAAGATCGAACTGCGGCTTGATCAATCGCCCGTCCTGGGCATTCGCGATCAGGAAAACGAAGTCTGCGGCCGGCTGGGTCACCGGAGCGGCGCCGGTCGCCTCTGGCCCGATGCCAAGAGCCGCCGCTACGGCTTTGACCGGTTCGGAATGGTCGGCACTGTTCGGCGCATACGTCTTCATCGCGACAACACGCCCACCGAGACTCCTCCAATAGGAAGAGAAATGATTTGTCAGGCGCTGGCCGAACGCGGACGCCGGTGCCAACAGCACCGCTTGGTGATGGCCGTCGAACCACGCGGCGCCGGCGGCCTGCTCGACTTCCTGCTCCGGCGTCAGCCCGAACTGTACAACGGTCCCGGCCCCCGGACCGGGGACCTGATTCAACGCCAACACCGGAATGGGCAGGTCGGGGATCTGCAACACCTTGGCCACATCCTCCTTCAACAGCGGGCCGACCGCCAGAACTGCGCCCTGCGCAACGAAATCGCGGTACAGACCACCGACGTCCGATGCCCGACTGTCGACGAAACGCAACGACAGCTTGTCCGCCGCCGAATCACTGTAGAAAGCGGCCAACATGCCGGCGCGGATCGCTTCACCGGCCGGCGCATAGGCGCCGGTCAGCGGCAGCATCACGCCGACGAACCGGGATTCCGGTACGACTCCGGCGGCTGCGGGCGAGGCACCCGCCGGGCGGGATTCCGGCTTCGCCAGACGGCCGACCTCGACCTGTCGGCCGCTTTCCCGCAAGGCCTGTTCCAGAAATGCGCCGTCCGCCGGATGATTCGGGTAAACGGCCCGCCACTGGCTGAGTTGGATCGCGAGATCCGCGTTCGAATCGGTGCGCAGAATGCGCGTCAATGCCGCCCAGCCGGCCAGCGGATCGGACGCCGGAACACCGGGATGATCCAGCACTCGGTCGGGAAGACGGTTCAGTGCATCAAAGATGGCGGCATTGTTTTTTTCGACGGCGTCGGCACCAGTCAGCATCGGTGCCAGCCGTATGCGTTCGCGGGCACTGTCCAGCATTTGTCCCAGCTGGTTGTACGCGGACGCACGGAGTAGGTGATAATGCAGGTCTTGCGACCGATCCCTCGGCGATGCCGCCGCCTTGTCCAAAAATTTGGTGGCCTGCGCGGCCCGGCCGACATTCAGGTTGACCCGTGCAGCCAACAGAAAGTAATCGACGCGGTCGCTCGCATCCAGTTGTGTCGGCTCAACCGTCGACACCAGGGCTTGTGCGGCGGCGCTGTCGCCCGCACGCAGGTGGGCGTCCGCCGCGCGCAGCCGGAAATAGTCCGGATAACCAGAGGGAATCGCCCGCTCTTCGAAAATTTGCGCCGCACCCTCGAAATCGCCGCTACCGAGTCGCGCCTCCGCGTTTCGCACCCAGGGATCGTCCGCGGGACGATGTCGACCGAGATGTGCGCAGCCGCTCAGCACCGCCAGCGACAGAATCAACACACGTAAGGGGCCGGAAAATTGCAGCATCATAGGATGAACGAAGATGGCGCGAGCATCGTGGTCGCATCGGGCGGTACCGGCATACTATACCTAGTCGCCACGCCGATCGGCAATCTGGACGACATCGGCCGGCGCGCGCTCGACACGCTTCGGACCGTCGATATCATCGCGGCCGAGGACACCCGACATTCGGGCGCGCTGCTGGCCCATTACGGCATCGGTACCGCCGCGGTGTCGCTGCACGAACACAATGAAGATCGCGCTTCGGATGCGCTGCTGCGCCGGCTGATCGCGGGCGAATCGGTGGCCCTGATTTCCGACGCGGGCACCCCGTTGATCAGCGATCCGGGGCTGCCGCTGGTGCGCAGGGCCCGAGCGAAGGCCATCCGGGTGGTCCCGATCCCCGGAGCCTGCGCGGCGATCGCCGCGCTGTCTGCATCTGGGCTCGCCGTGGACCGTTTCTCGTTCGAGGGATTTCCTCCGCGCCGCGCGGTCCAGCGCCGCCGCCTGTTCGAGAGCCTGCGGAATGACCGCCGCACCCTGATCTTCTACGAGTCCAGCCACCGGGTCCGCGACACCGTGATCGACTTGGCGAGCATCCTGGACCAGGATCGACGACTCGTCATCGCGCGGGAACTGACAAAACTCTACGAAACGATTGTCGACGTTCCACTCGCCGAAGGCCCGCGCGTGTTCGATGACCCGAACATGTCGAAGGGTGAGTTCGTGCTGCTGGTCGAGGGGGCGCCAGAACCACCGCCCGAGAAGACGTTGGCTGCGGAACAGGAACGGATACTGCAAATACTGTTGGCGGAGTGTTCGGTGAAAACCGCCAGCCGCCTGGCGGCCCAGATTACCGGGCTCCGTCGCGAGCTGCTTTATCGCAGGGCATTGGAACTGGCCGGCGAGGGCCTGCTCCCGCCTCCCGATGCCTGAACCGGGCACCGGCAGCTTGCGTCGCCCCCGGCCCGGACGCCGTCAGGGCGCCGGCGAACCGATTGCGCCGATGGTCGGCTTTGGCCCGCGAGCCGCCTTGAAATAATCCGTCGTCACCTCTGGCAACGGCATCCCCCGCTCCAAGACCGGCGACCCCTTCCGCGGCCGGAAGGCATCGGGCTTCAGCATCCCTGGTTTCGCCTCCATGACAGCCGCTGCGCCACTTCCGCCCTGGTTCTGGACCGCCGAGGAGACCGTCAATCCGGTCTTCGCCAGCAAGGGATCTCCACGCACGTCCGTTGCAGCCGCCGCCTGATCCAACGGCGGCTTCGACCAGGAATTGCTGCTGAAGACCAGGCCCGTCTGTCCGTCCGCGACGAACACCACCGGTGCCGAATCATCCTGCGATACCAGATTGTTGATGAAGCGCACATCGGTAAAAGCGCCCGCGGTGAAAACGGCCGTGATACCATCGCTGCCTGGGCCGGCGATGCCGTTGACGAATGTGTTGTAGGCGATCAGGGCGTGGCTGAGGGTATTCGGGCCGGTACTGGTGAAATAGACGAAAGGTGCGGCCGTCCCGAATACCAGGTTATTCACCAGGGTCACCCGATCGAGCGGGTTTCGATCCGTTTCATTGGCCAGCCCGATCCCCTGCGCCGCGCGGCCGAACAGGCTGACGCTGTCCCCGGTGGAATAAACCAGGTTGCGCTGTACCAACGCACGGCTGGCATCGGAAAGATACAGATTGACGTGCATATTGTCGTAGACGACATTGTCTTCGATCAGCGTGCCGTCCGCCTCGAACGTCGACAATCCTTCGCCCCAGTTGTTGTAGACCACGTTGCGGCGCAGGGTCGCACCATCGGTGATTCCGTTGGCCGGATCGCGAGCCGCGCTCAGACCGGCAGCCCACATACCGTTGCCGGCACCCTGATAGTTCGAAAGCGCGGCCTGGTAGACCCGACAGTCCTCGACCAGCGAGTAGTCCCCTTGCGCGAGAATGCCATTTTCCCGCGTATGGTGGACCGTCATCTGGCGAGCGCTCGTGTGATGCCCGTAAAGCACCAGGCCGCGTTGCGCGGAATGCCGCAACTCGAAACCGGACGCGTCGAGGTAATTTCCCTGCAGATAGATCAGCGCGTACCAGTCATCCTCCGGGAGCTTGTTTTCGCCGTCGATGACCGGCGATTCGCCCGGAAAAGCCTGGAGCTTGATCGGTGCGGCCGGCGTACCGGACTGCCTGACGGTCACCGCCTCGTGATAAGTGCCTCCCCTGACCAGGATGGTGTCACCGGCTTTCGCGCGGGACACGGCCGCATTGATCGAGTTCAGCGGGAACTCGGCGGTCCCGGCGGCAACCGGCTTGCCGTTCGGCGCAACGACATAAGTGGCCGAATGAACCGGGAGCGATGCGACCAGCAGCGGGATGAGGACGCTCCGGCGAAAGATTCCAAATGGCCGGCGGTGACGGAGTCGCCCGGCGCTTGCGGCCGACTTGCAGCAGTGATCCGACTTCAGTAGCATGTCGTGTTTTTCGTGCGCGTGTAAGCAGGAGTCCAGAACATGAAAGCCGACATCCATCCGGATTACAAAACGATCACCGTCACATGCAGTTGCGGCTCGACCTTCGAGACCCGCTCGACCCTCGGCAAGGAACTGCATGTCGAAGTATGCTCCGCCTGTCACCCATTCTATACGGGCAAGCAGAAGATCGTCGACACCGCGGGTCGTGTGGACAAGTTCCGACGCAAATACAATCGCGCCTGAATCCATCGTCTGCGATCGAATCGGCCGCGGCGACTGCACCCGACACTGCTGCACACCGCGCAAACCGTCGCCCACAGTCGCGTCGGCTCGCCGATCGGGGCGGCTGAATCCGTCGCGTTTCGCAACGGCGCATCTCGACCGGTAGGATTCAGTTCAGGTCCAGCATCCGCCGCAAATCCCGGCACGTCGCATGGTCCGAAGATCCCTTTTTCGTCGGCGCGATTTTCCCGAGGCATGTGTACGGGAAAAACAGAATGTCGATCGTCGAGCGCGGATGGTGAAGCGTGACGGCCGGCAGAGTCTGGGGGCAGGACTTTCCCAGTCGCGCGACGTGGTGGCCCTCCCGATACGGAATCCGTAAATCGATCAGCCGGGTGATCACCTCTTCCGGCGTGTCGGGAAAGACGTGAATGATGATGGGGCTGTGACGCCCCGCGGTGCCGTCCGCGACACCGCCGACCAACCGCGGCGAGAACCGTTCCAGCTTGTTCATGACGTCCAGCGCCAGCCCGCGCCGATCGTCCAGTTCTTTCGACCGCGACGACCATTCGAACAACCGCAGATACTCCCGCCGCGCATCGTCCACGGTTTCATCCGGCGGCAGCCAGCGCTTGGCGGCGGGAAGCGACAATCGCTCGATCGCCTTCAGTTTGGCCCGATGATAGCCTTCGATGCCCTCCTCAACCATCAGGCGGGCCGCTTCTTGAGCGATGCGTGACCGGATCTTTTCGCGCGTCGTCACTTCGAGCCACCCTTATCGTGCTCGGGTTCAAAACAGAGACTCCATCGACCGACCCGAATCGCCTCTCGGTGCGCCGTCCTCCTGCGCCGTCGCCGGCTTGCGTTTGGGGCGGGGCGGGGCCTTCTTCGGGACCTTGTCCGACGGAAACAGCTCCATCACTGCCGCGCCGTTGTCCGACCTTGCGGCCATACCGGAGGTCGGATCGATCTTCGCCGAGGTCAGTCCGCTCGGCTGCTTGAAGGATTTCGGCGACACATCCGCCAGTGCCGTTCGCATGAAGTCGATCCACATCGGCAGCGCCAGTTCACCGCCCGTCTCTTTCTTTCCCAGCGACTTGAAGGAATCGAAGCCCATCCAGCACACTGCGACCATGGCCGGCGTGTAACCGTTGAACCAGGCGTCCCGGTAATCGTTGGTCGTTCCGGTCTTGCCGGCGATATCGGGCCGGCCGAGCCGCAATGCTTCCTTGGCCGTGCCGGTCCGGATCACGTCCTGCAGCATGGAGTTCATCATGTAGTGGACCTGCGGGGACAGGATGCGCGGCGCCGCATCGGCGTTGGGATTCTCATCATCGGCGGAGCAATCGGGGCAGGCGATCTTCGGCCGCGCCTGAAAAGCGGTCTTGCCGTCGGGCATGTCGATTCGGGTAATGAAGTAAGGATCCACCCGAAAACCGCCGTTGGCGAAAGCCGCGTACCCCTGTGCCATTCGCAGCGGGCTGGCGTAGCCGCTGCCGAGCGCGAGGGACATCGAACGCGGCAACTCGTCCTTCACGAAGCCGAATCGCATCGCCATTTCGATCGTCTTGTCGAAACCGATGTCCTTCAACAATTTAACGGATACCAGATTGCGGCTCTGGGCCAGTGCGACCCGGAGGCGGGTAGGACCGTAGAAGCGGCCGCTGTAATTCTTCGGGCGCCAGGCACCGCCCTGAACCGAACGGTCCGTGATCACGATCGGCGCATCCACGACCACGCTGGCCGGTGTGTAGCCGTTCTCCATGGCCGCGGCATACAAGAACGGCTTGAATCCCGACCCCGGCTGACGCTGCGACTGAGTCGCCCGGTTGAAGCTGCTGAGGGCGAAGTCGTAGCCACCGACCGCAGCGAGAATCGCGCCATCGTCCGGATTCAAGGCGACCAGTGCGCCCTCGACCTCCGGAATTTGGCTCAACTGCCAGGTGCCCTCCTCGTCCAGATGCAGGCGGACGATATCGCCCGGCCGCAGCACATCCTTGGGGCTGGTCGGTGCCGCGCCGTGACGCCGGGCCCACCGCATGCCCTCCCAACCCAACTCCGTCATACCGGTACCGGCGATGTAGACCGTCGCCGACCGCTCCTTCAACGAGATCACGAGTGCCGGGATCGTGTCGCCGCCGGCCGCGGTTTCCCGCAGCACGGCCTCCCAGTCGGCATCCGTCTTGGCCTTTCTGAGATCGATCCTTTTTTTCGGCCCCCGGTAGCCCCGCTGCCGGTCGTAGCGGTGCAGACTCCGGCGAACCGACTGCTCCGCGGTCATCTGCAAGCGGCTGTCGAGCGTCGTGTAGACCTGATAGCCGTTGACATAGGCGTCCTCACCGTAACGCCGCACCATCTCGTTTCTGACCATCTCGGCAAAATACGGCGCATTGACCTCGATCGTCGGAGTGTGTAGCTGGGCGGTGTTGAGCTTGGCCACCGACTCCCGGTACTGGTCGGCAGTGATGTAATGCAGCTTGAACATCCTCTGCAACACGTAGTCGCGACGCAGGATCGCGCGATCCGGATCGGCGATCGGATTGAAACGCGACGGGGCCTTCGGCAGGCCCGCAATCATCGCCATTTCGGCCAGATCCAGCTCGGCGATCGGCTTGCCGTAATAAATCTGCGCCGCGGCAACGATACCGTAGGCGTGATGGCCGAAATAGATCTTGTTGAGGTAAAGCTCAAGAATCTGCTGTTTCGTCAGCGTCGATTCGATCTTGACCGCCAACAGGATTTCCCGGACCTTGCGCAGCAGGGTTTTCTCGCTGCTCAGGAAGAAGTTCCGGGCCACCTGCATCGTGATGGTGCTCCCGCCCTGCCGCTTCTCGCCGGTGCTCAGAAACGCGAAGGTCGCCCGCAGTAGGCCCTGATAGTCGACTCCGGGATGATCGAAGAAGCGGTCGTCCTCGGCCGCCAGAAAGGCGTGAATCAGATCTTCCGGGACATCGGCGATGGCGACCGGCGTGCGCTTCTTCTCGCCGTACTGTGCCATCAGCTTGCCCTCCTTGCTGTACACGTTCATCGGCACCTGATAACGCACGTCGTTCAGACTGTCGATGTCGGGCAGTTGCGGCTCCACGTAGTAATACAGCCCCAGCACGGTCACCGCGCCGAAGAACAGGCCGAACAGCGCCACCGCAAAAAGGCCGCGCAGCAGCTTGAGCGAAAGCGAAGGAGACCGGGATTTGCGTCTGGCCAAGCGAATAGCGAGATAGGGTGATGGAGGAAACGTGCCGCCGTCGCACGGCGTTCAGGCCTGCCGAGTGACAGCGACCCGACCGGTAATTATCGGTAATATACTACAGCATCTGTCGGACCTTGGGTCGAGATGCCATTTTCCAGTCACCGGACGGAGCTCGCCCGATGCAGCGTCGACATCATGTGGGATCCCCTTCGACCCCCGAGCGATAGGCCAGGCCATGTTCGGACTTCGTCGCCAGAAGCCCGCGTTGCTGGGCATCGACATCAGCTCATCAGCGGTAAAATTGCTCGAACTGAGTCGGGGCGGGAACCGCTACCGGGTGGAAAGCCTGGCGGTCTCGCCGCTGGGCGAGGGTGCCGTGGTGGACAAGACGCTCGCCAACGTGGAGCTGATCGGGCAAGCGATCCAATCGGTCCTCAAGCTATCCGGAACCCGACTCAAGCACGTCGCGCTCGCCGTTCCCACCTCCGCAGTCATCACCAAGACCATTTCGCTGCCCGCCTCGCTGACCGACGAGGAACTGGAATTTCAGGTCGAGTTGGAAGCCGACCGTTACGTTCCGTACCCGCTGGATGAAGTCCGCCTCGACTTCGAGGTGCTGGGTCCCAACGAGAAAAACAGGGAGTCGATGAACGTGCTCTTGGTCGCATCCCGCCGCGAGAACGTGGAGGACCGCGTCGCCGCCGTGGAATTTGCGGGGCTGCAGGCTGCAGTGGTCGACGTCGAGTCGTATGCAATCGAGAACGCCTTCAACCTGCTGCTGGATCAAGGCGAGGAAAGCGATGCGAATCACACGATCGCGATCGCGGATGTGGGCGCGACGATGATGACGCTGAATGTGATCCAAGGCGGACGTTGCATCTACAACCGCGAGCAGGGCTTCGGCGGCAAGGAACTCACCGCCGCGATCCAGCGCAAGTACGGGCTGTCGTTTGCCGAGGCCGGTTTGGCCAAGAAGCTCGGCAGCCTGCCGGACGGTTATGTCGCGGAGGTACTGGATCCTTTCCGGCAGGCGATGGCGCAACAGATCAACATCGCGCTGCAGTTTTTTCATTCGTCCAGCGTGCACCGTGATATCGACCAATTGATCCTGGCCGGCGGTTGCGCCTCGATTCGCGGCATTCGCGAATTCGCCGAACCGGTACTGGACGTTCCGACCGCGATCGCAGACCCGTTTGCCGGCATGACCGTCGCCCCCCGGGTCCGGGCCGCGACGGTCCGCAGCGAGGCACCCGCGATGATGGTGGCCTGCGGTTTGGCACTCCGGAGCTTTGACGAATGACCCGTATCAACCTGTTGCCCTGGCGCGAACAACTCCGGAAGAAAAAGCTCGAGGATTTCGTTGCGTGGGTCCTGCTGTTCATGTTTCTCAGTGCACTGGTGATGGGTGCGGTGCATTTGCAGATGGACCGCCTGATCGACATTCAACGGCGGCGGAACGAATACCTCCAGTCCGAGATCCGTACGCTCGACGAGAAAATCAAGGAGATCCAGGCACTGGACGTCAAGAAGCGGAACCTTCTGGCGCGCATGGAAGTGATCCAGCAACTGCAGGTCAGCCGCCCCGAGATGGTTCACCTCTTCGATGAAATCGCGCGGACGGTGCCGGAAGGCGTCTATCTGGGGGACATCGTGCAGACCGACCGGCGCCTGGTCATCAACGGCGTCGCACAGTCCAATGCAAGGGTTTCCGGATTCCTCCACAACCTCGAGGCATCGTCGTGGCTGACCAAGCCGGTGCTCAAGGTGATCCAGGTTGCCAATGACCGGGATCCGAAGCGGCCGGCAGGTCTGTCGTTCACGGTCCTGGTCGAGCAGGCGATCAAAGCAACCGAGAAATCGGGACCGGCATCGTGAACCTGAGCGAGATCAACTGGGATCTGGACCGGGCCGGCACCTGGCCGACGCCGGTCAAGGCGGCGGTGATCGCAGTGATGTGTCTGATCGTCTCCGGCGCCTGGTACTACGTCGATACGCGTGACCAGCATACCCAGCTCGAAACCGAGACGAATCGCGAGCAGGAGCTGAAAACCGCTTTCGAGTTCAAGCAGAAAAGGGCCGCCAACCTGGATGTCTTTCGGAAACAACTGGAGCAGATGGAGCAAACCTTCGGGGATCTGTTGAAGCAGCTTCCCGACCGGACTCAGGTTCCGGAATTGCTGGTGGATGTCTCCCAGACCGGCGTTGCCAGCGGCCTTGAATTCGAGTTGTTCAAGCCCGGCGACGAAATCAACAAGGAATTCTACGCGGAACTGCCGATCCAGATTCGCGTCGTCGGCGACTACCTGAAATTCGGCACGTTCGTGAGCGGCCTGGCGTCGCTGCCCCGCATCGTCACCGTACACAATGTCAAGATCTCCCGGCGCGGCGAGGCAGGAGCCAGAGGCCGGGACCCGCTGATCATGGAGGCGACCGTGAAAACCTATCGCTATCTCGAGGAGGGCGTTGCGGACGCCAAATCCAAGGCGCCGGCACCGAAGTGAATGCATTCCCAGGAGCAGGAGCAGGCCCGGTGCACGCCGATAAGGCGCGCCACCACCTGCGGACGCTGCGAGCTGCGGTGCTGGGCATGTTGGCGGCTTTCCTCGCTTCCTGCAGCGAGGATGATTTCGCCGATTTGCAACAGTACGTGACCGAGGTGAAATCGCGCAAGAAGGAACCGGTGCCGCCGCTGCCGGCACTGAAAACGGTGGAACCGTTCCTGTTCCGACCCGATCAGGTCCAGGATCCGTTCCGGCGGGCTCAGCACGAAGAGGAACCGGAGGATCTGGCCAAATGCAGCGGCAATCACCCCGACCCGGCCCGACCCAAAGAGGAACTCGAGTCCTACGAACTCGATGCCCTACGCATGGTTGGAACGGTTCGATTGCACGGCGAACTCTGGGGATTGATCCAGACCCGGGACAACACCATCCACCGCGTCCGGGCCGGCAATTACCTCGGGCTCCGACAGGGTCGCGTGGTCGCCGTGAAACCGGATCGCATCGAAGTGATCGAGCAGGTGCAGCAGGGTACCTGTGTGTGGGAAGAACGCCAGGCCGCACTGGATCTGCTCGAGCCCGGAGAATCAAAATAGAACGTCGAGCCAGCACCGCCATGAAGGTACAGCGCACACCGATCGACCACCGCCCTGCCGGGACCGCCGTCCGTTCGGCGGCGCGTGAGCGCCGCAACCGGCCGTTCACTGCCGCAAGACCAGAGCGAACCGTATCGCCGCAACTTCGAGCACTTCTGATCGGACTGATCGGACTGCTGCTCGCATCGGGTGCCCGGGCCGACTGGGTCACGCTGAAGTCGATCGATTTCGGCATCGCGGAAGGCGGCAACCTGCGCTTCGAGATGACTTTCGATGGACCGATCACGCAGCCGCGGATGTTTCAGACCGACCGTCCCCCGCGCATCGCGATCGACTTCCCCGGGGTCAGGAACGGCCTGGCCCAGAAAAACATCCCCGTGAAATTGCGTGGCGCCGAGAGTATTCAGGTCGTGGAAGCGGGAGGGCGTACCCGCGCGGTGCTGAATCTCGCCGGAATGGTCCCGTACTCGGGAAGCATCAAGGGCAACCGGTTCGTGCTGATCGCCCAGACCGGCGCGAGTGCCCCGATCGGGGCATCATCCGGAATTCCGCGTCCGATCCCCGTCGGGTCCGGCCGTCCTGCTCGCCCGGCGGTGCAGCCCGTCGACATCCCGACCGCGCGCCGCGGACCGCCGGCACCACTCGCGAGCGGCGGTGCGATCGCCCCCCGGGTCGAGACCATCGACTTCCGGCGCGGTGAAAATGGTGAGGGCCGCGTGATCGTGAGCTTGACCGATGCGCGCTCGGTCGTGGATGTGCGTACCGAGGGACAAAGAATCGTGGTGCAGTTGCCAGGCGTGGCACTGGGCCCGCGGGTCGCCCGAAAGTACGACGTGCTGGATTTCGGTACGCCGGTCAGAACGATCGAAGCGCAGACCGACGAACGAGCCGGCAGCCGCCTGGTGATCACGCCGACGTCCCAGGCCTATGACTATTCCAGCTACCAGAGCGAAGGCTTGTTGACGGTCGAACTGCGTCCGCTGACCCGGGCCGAACTGGAGCAGGCGCGCCAGGACAAGGCCTTGAAATACAGCGGAGAACGGCTGTCACTGAACTTTCAGGACATCCCGGTCCGCTCGGTGCTGCAGATCCTGGCCGATTTTACCAACGTCAACATCGTCGCCAGCGACAGCGTGCAGGGCAATTTGACATTGCGGCTAAACGAGGTTCCCTGGGACCAGGCACTGGACGTCGTGATGCAACTGAAGGGCCTGGCCAAGCGGCAGGACGGCAACATCATTCGCGTCGGACCGGTGGATGAGATCAGCGACTTCGAGGAACGGCAGTTGAAGGCCCGGAAACAGGTTGAAGCACTGGAGCCGCTGAAGACCGAGCTGATCCAGATCAATTACGCCAAGGCCTCGGATATCCTGCAGGTGCTAGTCGGGAAGTACAGCGCCAGCGCCGAATCGCAGGAGCAGGTGTCCTCGGGTGGAACGATGGCCGGGGGCGCCACCGAGTACAGCACCGCGACCGCCGAGCAGGTTCAGAGCAAGGCCGGCACTGATGAAGCGATCCTGACCCGGCGCGGTTCCGCGACCATCGACCCACGATCCAATATCCTGATCGTCAAGGATATTGCACGCAGCATCGAGCGGGTGAGAGAACTGGTGCGTCAGCTCGACAAGCCGGTCCGCCAGGTCCTGATCGAATCCCGCATCGTGATCGCCCAAAACACGTTCCTGCGCGAGTTGGGCGCGAAGCTGGGCCTGAATCGTCAGATTCCGGGAATGCCGCAAACGGCGCAGGGCTACCTGGTGCCGACGGAAGGCGTACTGCCGGTCAACGCCACCCAGGGAGCGACCTACGGCGACGCGCTGGTCGATCTGGGCGCCGCAGCAGCGGCCGCCAGCGGCGGGTCGGTCGGTTTCACGTTGCTGAAGGCGGGCGATTATCTGCTCGATCTCGAACTGTCCGCGGCGCAGCGCAACGGCCGCAGCGAAACCCTGTCGAATCCGCGCGTGATCACCGCCGATTCGAGCAAGGCCACGATCAAACAAGGTGTGCAGATCCCGATCCAGATCACGCAGCAAGGAACCGGCGGCGGCATTCCAGTCCAGAACGTCACGTTCAAGGATGCGGTGCTCGAACTCAACGTCACGCCCCATATCACCCCCGATGACAACATCCTGATGGATCTGCTGATCAAGAAGGACCAGCCCGGTCAGCGGGCACCCAACGGCAATCAGGAAATCGATACCCGTGAAGTGCAAACCACCGCCAAGGTCGCCAACGGCGAGACGATCGTACTGGGCGGGGTCTACGAAGACGAGACCATCAACAACATCGACAAAGTGCCGTTCTTCGGCGACCTGCCCGGCATCGGCTTCTTTTTTCGCCGCGACCTGGTCGACAACAAGAAAAAGGAGTTGCTGTTCTTCATCACTCCGAAGATGCTGGATCAGACCCTGGGCAGCCGGTGACCCGAGTCGACCGGCGGCCCGGACGGCCCGGCATGGTATCATGTGGACTTGTTCGACCCGCCCGAGAACCAGTCGTCCGTGAACATCTTTCTGATCGGCCCGATGGGTGCCGGCAAGTCGACCATCGGCAAACTGCTGGCAAAGACCCTCGGCCGCGACTTCTGCGACAGCGACAAAGAGATCGAGCGCCGCACCGGCGTCAGCATTCCGATGATCTTCGACTACGAAGGCGAAGCCGGTTTTCGCCGCCGGGAGTCGGAAGTCCTGGCCCGGCTCAGCGAACAGGAATCGGCGATCATCGCCACCGGCGGCGGCGCCGTGACGATCCGGGAGAACCGCGAACTGCTGCGCCGCAGAGGCTTCGTGGTCTATCTGAAATGCAGCGTGGACAAGCAACTGGAACGCACTCACAAGGATACCAACCGGCCGCTGCTGCAGACCGGCGATCCGCGGCAGAAGCTGCAGGAACTGTTCGCGGAGCGCGACCCGTTGTACTCGGAAATCGCCGATTTGACCGTCGACACCGGCACGCTGTCCGGCCAGTCCGCAGTCAAGCGGATCATCGCCGCACTGCAACAACTTCCCGCCGCAGCGGTGGAATCGGAATGAGGACCCTGACCGTCGACCTCGGCGCGCGCAGTTACCCGATCTACATCGGCGACGCGCTGCTGAACGACCGCGAACTCTTGGCACGTCACCTGACCGGAAATCAGGTCGTCGTAGTGACCAACGACACCATCGCGCCGCTGTATCTGGAGCCGATTCGGGCGGCCGTGTCCGGCCGACCGGTCGAGACGGTGATCCTGCCGGATGGCGAGCAATTCAAGACCCTGGAGTCGGTGAACCGAATCTGGGATCGACTGCTCCAGGCGCGCTTCAGCCGCAATGCCAGCCTGATCGCACTGGGAGGGGGTGTGATCGGGGACATGGGTGGCTTTGCCGCGGCCTGCTACCAGCGCGGCATCGCTTTCATTCAGGTGCCGACGACCCTGTTGGCCCAGGTCGATTCGTCGGTCGGCGGCAAGACCGGCGTGAACCACCCGCTGGGCAAGAACATGATCGGAGCGTTCCACCAGCCGCGGGCCGTGATCGCCGACACGTCGACGCTGGCGACGCTGCCGGACCGCGAACTGGGCGCGGGCCTGTCCGAGGTCATCAAGTACGGGCTGATCCGCGACCCGGATTTCTTCGAATGGATCGAGGCGCAGATCGAAGCACTGCTACGGCGCGACACGGAGGCACTGGCCCACGCGATCGAGCAGTCGTGCCGCAACAAGGCCGAGGTGGTCGCCGAAGACGAGCAGGAATCCGGCGTGCGCGCGACACTGAATCTCGGCCACACGTTCGGCCACGCAATCGAAGCCGGGACCGGCTACGGCACTTATCTGCACGGCGAGGCGGTTGCGATCGGCATCGCGATCGCCGCCGACCTGTCGATGCGGCTCGGCTGGCTGGATTCCTCATCGGTCGCTCGCATCCGGAACCTGCTGCAGCGGGCGCGGCTGCCGATCCGGCTGAATGGAGAGCTGTCCACCGCCCGGATGCTCGACCTGATGGCGGTCGACAAGAAGAACGTCGACGGCCGTCTCCGTCTGATCCTGCTGCGCGCGATCGGCGCCGCGACGCTGCCGCCCGAAATCGCCGCCGAGCCGGTGCGGGCGACACTGGAACAGGACCTTGCCGAAGCATGAGGGCGCCTGCCGTCATCATGGGCCCCGTTCGTCGGCGTCCCGCCGGGTCCGGAAGCCTCCGTGGATCGCATGAGGTCTGACGACTTGAGCGGAACCGCCGACAGCATCCGCGGCGAGACTTGCCCGCAGAACGATACCTTCCTGCGCGCGCTGTTGCGGCAACCCACTCACCGCACCCCGGTCTGGATGATGCGGCAGGCCGGGCGCTATCTGCCCGAATATCGCCGGGTGCGCGAGCGTGCGGGGAGCTTCATGAACCTGTGCCGCACGCCCGAACTGGCCTGCGAGGTCACGCTGCAGCCGCTGGAACGCTTTCCGCTGGATGCCGCCATCCTGTTCTCCGATATCCTGACCGTACCGGATGCGATGGGCCTGGGTCTGGAATTCCTGGAGGGCGAAGGTCCCCGATTCGGCAAGCCGGTGCGAACCGCGGACGATGTCCGGCGCCTGCCGATCCCGGACCCGGAGCGGGAGTTGGCCTACGTACCGGCGGCCGTTCGCCTGATTCATCGGCACCTGGCCGGCCGGGCACCGCTGATCGGATTCGCCGGCAGTCCGTGGACACTCGCGACCTATATGGTCGAGGGCGGCAGCAGCCGCGAGTTTCGGCGCATCAAGGGAATGCTGTTCGAGCAGCCGCGCGTGCTGCACGAACTGCTGAGCAAGCTGGCCGACGCCGTCGCACTCTACCTGAATGCCCAGATCGCCGCCGGAGTGGATGCCGTGATGGTGTTCGACACCTGGGGCGGGACATTGGCGCATCATCATTATCGGGAGTTTTCGCTGGCCTACGCCGCCCGTGTGCGAGAACAGTTGCAACGCCCCTGGCAACATCGGCCCATCCCGGCCATCTTCTTCACCAAAGGCGGCGGCCAGTGGCTTCCGGCCATGGCCGACGCCGGCTACGATGCGCTGGGTCTGGACTGGACCACCGATATCGGGCAGGCACGCGGCCTGGTAGGCGACCGTGTAGCGCTGCAGGGCAATCTGGATCCGATGACGCTGTACGCACCGGCGGAGGTGATCCGGCAGGAGGTGCGGCGCGTACTCACAGAATTCGGGCCCGGCAGCGGGCATGTCTTCAATCTGGGGCACGGCATCCTGCCCGATGTCGATCCCGAAAAGGCCGCCGTGATGATCCAGGCGGTACACGAGTTCAGCCCCGGCTTTCATGTTTGCTGATGGGCGACGCGGCCCGGCGCCGTCGGCCCAAGTCCCCACCCTGCTGCCTCCTGCTTCGACATCATGATCGCAATGCCTCCCTGGAAACCGATGCTCGGACCGATCCGCCCTCCGTTTCTGATTCTGACGCCGGCCTGCGTCGCCTTGGGATTGGCCGTCACCGCGAGAAGCGGCGCCGAAATCGGCCTGTTGCCGGCCGCACTCGTGCTGATCGGGGCTGTTGCGGCACACGCAGCGGTCAACGCGCTGAACGAGTACTTCGATTTCCGCAGCGGGCTCGATTCGCATACCCGGCGGACGCCGTTCAGCGGCGGCAGCGGCACGCTTCCGGCCCATCCGGAACTTGCACCGGCCGCGTTGGCGATGGGAATCGGCGGTGCATCGTTGGTCGTATTCATCGGGCTGTATTTCGTCGCCGGGCGCGGCTTGGCGCTGCTGCCGCTGGGATTGCTGGGGTTGCTGTTGGTGCTCGTCTATACGCCCTGGCTGACCAGGCGGCCGTGGCTGTGCCTGATCGCCCCGGGCCTCGGATTCGGGCCATGCATGGTGATGGGTACCGAAGTCGCGCTGACCGGTCACTATTCCTGGCCGGGACTGCTCGCTTCGCTGGTCCCGTTCTTTCTGGTCAACAACCTGCTGCTGCTGAATCAGTTTCCGGACGTCGAGGCGGATCGCCAGGTGGGTCGCAGCAACTTGCCGATCCTGCTCGGCCCGCAATGGAGCGCGCGGGTTTACCAGTTGTTCTTCTGCTTGGCGCTGCTGGCGCTGACCACGGCGGTGGCGCTCGGCCACCTGCCCGCATTCAGCCTGATCGGCCTGGCCGGCCTGGCCGCCGCGGTCCCGGTGTGCCGGCACATTGCCCGGCGCGACGGTTGGGCCGAGGACTTGTTGCCGAGCCTGGGACTGAACGTCGCGGCCAGTGTGGCCACGCCTGCGCTGATCGCGCTGGGCGCATTCCTGGGTCCTGCCTCCTGAGCCGCGGCCCCACTGCGCGATGCAGCAGGTTCGGTGTATGGCGCCCCGGATACGATTCGAACGTACGACCTTCCCCTTAGGAGGGGGACGCTCTATCCTACTGAGCTACCGGGGCGATTCTGAGATGCATCGGACTGCCGCCGTCCCGAGCACCTTCCGAATGTGCGGGAAGGCGTCGCCACGCGATGCTTTTACGGTGACGGGAAAGAAACGAACGGCGCAGCCCGGTATGCGAAGTCTACCATTGCCGGCATTTGGACTGAAAGGCCGAGCTGCGCCGCTCATGCGCCGGCAACCGTCGATCGCCGTTCGGCATCAGCCACGTTTGTACGGATATTCGTCATCCCCGGCATGCGCATCATCACGCTGAACGTCAACGGCATCCGCTCGGCGGCCAAGAAGGGCTTTTTCGACTGGCTGCCGCCGCAGCAGGCCGATGTGGTCTGCCTGCAGGAGATCAAAGGGCAGAACCATCAGCTCGAAGACCCGCAGTTCTGGCCCAAAGGCTACGCCTGTTATTACCTGGAGGCCGAGAAGAAGGGCTACAGCGGCGTCGCGCTTTATGCGAAAGTCGAACCGGACGACGTGATCCAGGGCCTCGGCTGGGAGGACATGGACCGCGAAGGGCGTTACCTGGAGGCGCGTTTCGGATCGCTCAGCGTGGTCTCGCTGTATCTGCCTTCCGGCTCGTCCAGCGAAGAGCGGCAGGCTGTCAAGTTCAGCTTTCTGGACCGCTTTTTTCCCTACCTGGAGCAGTGCGCGGCCTCGGGGCGACACTATGTGTTTTGCGGCGACTGGAACATCGCGCACAAAGCGATCGACCTGAAGAACTGGCGCTCCAACCAGAAGAACTCCGGGTTTCTGCCGGAGGAACGGGCCTGGATGGATCAGGTGCTGGAGCAGGCCGGTTGGGTCGATGCATTCCGGATCGTCAACACGGAGTCCGACCAGTACACCTGGTGGTCCAACCGCGGCCAGGCCTGGGCCAAGAACGTCGGGTGGCGCATCGACTACCAGATCGTCAGTCCCGCGCTCGCCCCGTGCGTTCGCGGCGCAGCCATCTACAAGGACCAGCGTTTTTCCGACCATGCCCCGCTGACCATCGATTATGACTACCCGTTCCCGCCTTGAGCGGCTGCTGAATCCCCGCATCCTGCTGTGCATCCTGACCGGCTTCTCGTCCGGTCTGCCGCTGTTCGTGCTGATCAGTCTGATCTCCGCCTGGCTGCGCGAAGGCGGTGTCGACCTGAAGGCGATCGGCCTGTTGGCGCTGGTGCAGTTCCCCTACATCTGGAAATTCCTGTGGGCACCGTTGTGCGACCGCTACGCCTTGTTTCTGGGCCGGCGCCGCACCTGGATGCTGCTGACCCAGATCGCGCTGCTGCTGGCGATACCCGGTTTCGGCTGGCTCACGCCGGCCAGCGACCTGAGCCTGATCCGATGGCTGGCGGTGCTGGTGGCGTTTCTGTCGGCAACCCAGGACATCGCGATCGATGCGTTCCGGCGCGAGATGCTGCGCGACGAGGAGCAGGGACTCGGCAACGTGGTGCATGTGAACGCCTATAAAGTCGCGGGCCTGGTGCCGGGTTCGCTGTCGCTGATTCTGGCCGATCATCTGTCCTGGCAGATTGTCTATCTGGTCACCGCGCTGTTCATGCTGCCGGGCCTCGTGATGACCTTGTTCGTGCGCGAACCGACCTATTCGCGGCGGGCGCCGTCCACGCTGCGCGGCGCGGTCGTCGAGCCGTTCCGGGAATTCATCGGCCGCAAGGGCTGGGCCGGAGCACTGACGGTGCTGTCGTTCATCTTCTTTTACAAGCTCGGCGACAGCATGGCGACGGCGTTGGCGACACCGTTCTACCTGGACCTCGGCTACAGCAAGACCGAGATCGGCATGGTGGCCAAGCACGCCGGGCTTTGGCCCAACGTGATCGGCGGGTTGCTCGGCGGCGTCTGGATCGTCTACCTCGGCACCACGCGCGCACTATGGGTGTTCGGGGTGCTGCAGGCTTTGGTCATCCTGGGCTTTGCCTGGCTGGTCACGGCCGGTCACAGCCTGCTGAGTCTTGCCGCGGTGATCGGCGCGGAAGCCTTCGGCGTCGGCCTCGGCACCGCCGCGTTCGTCGCCTATATCGCCAACGCCACGCATCCGGCCTACACCGCCACGCAATTCGCGCTGTTCACCAGTCTCGCGGCCACGCCGCGCACGCTGGCCAACGCGTTCACCGGTTTCCTGGTCGAAGGCGGCGATGTCACGCTGGGCGGGCTGACCTTGTTCCATCTGGAAGCCTTGGGCTGGGAACGCTTCTACTGGTTCTGCTTCGCCGCGGCGCTGCCCGGCATGCTGCTGCTGTTCAAGGTCGCACCGTGGAATGGCGGCGACGGGCTGATCGCCGGCGCGCGCCCCGCCCCCGAGCGATCATCGGCGTAATGCCACCTGGACCTCGAACGGCGTAAACTGCACAGCATCTTTACTCCAGCGAGGAATGCAGGATGGAACTCAGACAACTCGACCGGATTAGCTTTGAGCCCCGGGTTATGGGAGGGAAGCCTTGCTTGCGGGGAATGCGGGTCACCGTCGGCATGATCGTCGGCCTGATCGCCAGCGGCCACGATCAGGCGGAAATCCTTCGCCTCTATCCCTACCTCGAAGCGGAAGACATCCGACAGGCCCTCTGCTATGCCGCCTGGCGAGCCGAAGAATGTGAGGCCGCAATCGAACATGCATGAAGCTGCTTCTCGATATGAATCTCTCGCCGGCATGGGAAGCAGTTTTCCGCCTCTACCAAGATATGGCGGAGATCATCATGCGGCTCGCAGGACATCCTGAGCTTCCGCCAAGATGCGTGGTCCGATGAACGGTGAGAGCGCTTCCGTTGTCACGAGCTCCACTCGTCCGAGACGCTCTTCGAGTAGTTCGGAAAGAGCCAGGAAGTGCGCGTAGGTCTTGGCACCCGGGGCAAACTGGACGAGCAAATCGACATCACTGTCTGGCCCAGCCTCGTTTCTGAGAACCGACCCGATCAACGCGAGCCACCGAACGCCAAGGGCTCGGATCTCGCCTTCCGCAGCAAGCAGACGCCTTACCGCCTCGTCTCTGCTGAGATGGTTGGCACTCCTAGTGTAACGTCCCCAACATTTCTTTAGCTTTTTTGACTTTCTCCAGAATTGCT
>CAZXXC010000028.1:0-38418 GCA_964644665.1 uncultured Methylococcaceae bacterium | reverse complement strand
AATTGCTGCGGGATGAAGTAGCGGGAATCGCTGGCCGCCAATTCCTCGGCCTTTCGGATCGCACCCCCCATGCCCTCGCTGCCGGGCGTCAGAATCAGATCGGCACCGTAGGCCCTCAGCACCAGCCGGCGCTCACGGCTCATCGTCTCGGGCATCACCAGCGTGCAACGGTAGCCGCGCGCCGCACACACCATCGCCAGCGCGATGCCGGTGTTACCGCTGGTCGGCTCCAGAACGATCGTGTCCGGACCGATCCGCCCGGATCGCTCGGCCGCCTCGATCATCGCCAGGCCGATCCGGTCCTTGACGCTGTGAGCTGGATTGTAGAACTCGAGCTTGGCAACAACGTCGGCGGTTGCTGCGGCCGTCAGCCGGCGGATCCGGACCAGCGGGGTGTTGCCGATCAGAGCCGTGATGTCATCTGCGATACGCATGTCAGATCTCCGGAAAAGTCAGGTTAGTAGGCCGGCGAGATTGCCATCGCCGGCTCACCATCCGGCCGAGGGGTCGCGTCGACGATTTTTCCCGCATCGATCCACTTCCAGGTCCAACCGCCGTCACTACTAATCTCGAGCACCGCGTCGTAGTGCTCGAGCGGGTCATCGGGTTCCCCGATCGTCACATAGGTGATCGAATGGGCGGAAAGCATCCGTTGGATCTTGGCGACCTGCTCGGCACTGAGCGCGGTACAAACCCGGTCCAGGAATGCGAATTGCGGCTCCGCCAGCACCAGCCGCGAGAATGCCAGCAACTGTTCCTCGTCGAGCGACAGGATGCTCGCCCAATCCTGCTCCACGTCCAGTCCGCCGGCCCGTTCCAGGACCGAATCGAGCTGGAGTGACTTCAGTACCGCCACGATGCGCTCGTCGGGAACCTGGTGCTCGTCACCGCTTCTGACCAGCAATTCCCGCAGCGTTCCCGGATAGAGATAAGGCCGCTCGGGCAGGAAGCGGATCTGGTCGAAACCGGGACGCACGATGCGCCCCTCGCCGGCGTCCCAGATGCCGGCCGTAGCGCGAAACAGGGCGACTTTGGCGGCCTTGTTCGGACCCAGGATTAGCAATCGGGTACCGAGCGGCACTGATAGTGTGAGGTCCTTTAGCAACGGTCGGCCATCGTCCGGTGACATCAGCGTGACGCGTTCGTAGGCGATCCGACCCTGGTCCTCGACCACTTCGATGGTCGGCAACTCGGCGGCCTTGGTCTGCTGCATCGCCTGTGACAAGGCATCGAGCCTCGACACCACCGCGGTGAAGGAGGCAATGGACTGGAACTGGGTCACGATCAGCGAGAACGCCCCGATCAATTGGGCGAAGGCAATGGCCGACTGCGTGATCACGCCGAACTCGATCTTCCCGCTGATGAACAGCGGCGCCACCACCAGCGCCGGAATGATCTGAACCATGTAGTTGTATCCGGTCGTGAAAAAGCCGAGATTCCGGTTCACCTTGATGATCCGCAGAAAATTCTCAGACCATTCGTCGATGCCGCGCGCCAGCCGGGAACGAAGGCGGCCCTCGCGACGGGACAGTGCGACCGGCTCGGCGTTCTCACGGACATAGATCAGGTCGGAGCGAAAGTTTGCCTCCTTGTCGAGTTGCATCGAGACCATGCCGACCAGCGGCCGCCCCAACAGCACCGCCATGAAGGTGCCGCCGGTGGCATACGCCACCGCGACGAAGAACAGGAGCGGACTGATCGACCACATCACACCCGAAAAAGCCACCACGGTCAGCAGGCCGTTCATCGTCATCAACAGGAACGAGAGGGTGGTGACCGTGAACGCGCGTACGTCCTCGGCGATGCGTTCATCGGGATTCTTGATCTCCCCGTTCGCCTTCAGGTTGTAATACGTCCGGTCGGCCAGGTAGGTAGTGACGAGACTTCGGGTCAGTTGCTCACGCCAATGCAAGCCGAGCTTCTCTTCGGTATAGCGGCAGAACACCGCGACGCCGGTCGCGGCGGCGAACAGTACTACGTACAGTGCGCCGTTGCGCAGAAAATCCGCCATGCTTCGGCTCTCGATCGACGTCATGAAGTCCCGGCCGATATAGCTGCCGACCACATTCAGCCCGTTGATTCCCAGCAGCAGCGCGACCAGCAGTGAGAGCAGCAGCGCCGAACGTCCGCGGAGATGGGGCCCGACGAAAGTGTTCGCCACTCGGGCGAAGCTGGCCCGGGTCAGCGGATCGATCGAAAGTGCGTACATAAACGGGTCCTCATTCTCGATACTCGTGGTCGGATCGGCGGCGATTAGGGTACCGCAAAAGCCTTCGGCGCGGCGCTTCCGGTGTCGCGGGTCACGGTCGCCGCGGCACGCGATCGGGGTCGCCGGACCCTCCGCGCAAACCCACGAGAAACAGCCAGACCGCCAGAGCGCCGCTGACCACCCCGACCACCAGCAACCAGCCGGCCGGAACGGTCCGGGTCCCGACTACGACCGTCACGCCGGCAACGACCGACCCCAGCAGGATGATCGCGACCGCTCCGAGCCATACGCCGGCACTCCAGGTCGCGGCCCGGAGCGAGGATGGTCTGTCCGTGCGCGCCGCGCAGGGAGCTTCGTGCTCCGCACCGGCGGTGAGCATGCGCTGCTTCGACAACTTCTTGCGGGCCTTCTCGCGCTCGCGCGCCTTCTCGCTCTGCTGGCGTTTGTACAGCGCGATGCCTTTCGTGATTCCTTGCGCGATCAACCGGGTCTGCTCCTTGGTTTGTCCCGGCGTCTGGACGCGGCGTGCCATCTGCAGCGCGGCGGCCTCGATGTTCTGTTCCGCCTGGTGTCGAAAGCTCTCCTTTCGCGTCTCGTTCACTGCACCCCTCCGCAGTCCAAAGAAAAAAACATTGGCGGCGGCGCAACCGCGCGACGGCCACCGCGTCATCCGCCAGCCGATTCACGCTCCGTACTGCGCGAACTCTCTTATCGCGTCGCAGGAGTCCGGTCATCTCCTGGCCGTCGCCGCCCTCCTCAGCGCGAAGCCCAAAGCGACCAACGAGACGGACGTGACCGTCACCAGCGCAAGAGACCAGACCAGCGTGCGGCGCGACAACAGCCATTCGGTGAAGCTCCCGATCACCGCCGGCAGGTCGGTCCGCCGCAGATCCACGACACTCACGGCCGATATTCGCTCGAACAGCGAGCCCTTCCGGCTACCCGCACCGAGATCCAGATCGGTCACCGCAACCCGATCGATCTTCACCAGATTCTCGGCCTTGTCCTTCACCCCCCACAACGCATGAATCACATGCGGCTTGCCGTCGGCTCGACCCAGGTAAAGCATGACATGCCCCGGCAGACCCAGCAGCGTCACGGCCGGCTCCCACCGGTCCACCGTCGCGGACCTGCGGTCCGCCAGCGTACGGTCATCGATCACTTCCCTGCCGACCTCCGTCTGCGCGGCCGAATTCCGCGGCAGCCTGATGCCGAAAACATTGAATACATCCTGCATGAATCCCGAGCAATCCAGGCCCGACCGGCTGCCACCCCAACCGTAGGACTGCCCCAACAGCTTGAACGCCTGCACAATGACCCGGCTTCGAGTGTACGGTACGAAGCCCTCGGTGACCCCATCATCCGGCAGCACAGCATCCGCAAATTCCAGCTTTCCTTTTTCTCCACGCGCCGGGATTCGGGCCACGAATCCGTGATCGGCATGCCTCACCAAAGGAATCTGCATCCCCATCGACAGATCGACACCGATGCCGGTCGCGAGCGACGCCGCTGTGACGACCAGGAAGTCGGGACCGGGGAAATGCGCCGCCATCCGCCGAGTCGTCCATGCCAGATCTCGTTCTCTGATCCATCCGTCGAAGTAGGCACTCCGGATGAACACCCAGTGACCGTCCTCCGAGGTATGCAATGCAGCCACAGGCGCCCCTACCTGAACGGAGCTTTGCTGCAGAACGTTGAACTCATGATCGTCGGGCTTTCCCATGATCAGATCGTCCACCGGCCAGGCCAGAACATCGGATCGCCTCGCCACCAAGGCGTATCGGATCGTCACGGGTTCTCCGATTCCCCGTAGGTTCAGCTTGCGCAGTAGCCGGCAGTAGTAGTACCTGGTCAGTTCCCGATTGTTTCGATCATATCTCGCCCGAGTCTCGACCGTTCCGCCGTCCGAAGGAGGCACCAGCAGGTGATTGCCCAGATAACGGATCAGGGAGGGTTCCACGTGGCAATTCAACGCGGACCAGACCGGCGAGAGACCCGCGACTTCGAAAATCTTGTTCAGCACGTCCTTCCGTGGAACCGAAACGGGCAGATTCAGATGATCGATTCCGCCACCGATGATCAGGGCGCGCTCGTTGAACTCGCGGATGTCACTCTGGGTCATCAGCTCCCTGTCCGGTTCGACAAGCTGCGAGATCCAATAGTCGGGTCGTCGATACTTCTCCTGAGGTTCGATGGATGCCGCGACGGTCGGCGAGTGCTCTGGCGGCCGCCGGAGACGCCGCCCAAGGTCCTGCAACGCCTGATCATGCTGGGCTGCGCTGATCCATCCCTTCTTGTGCAGGGCATCGGCGATCTCCCTCTGCCGCTGGACCAATGCTGGGCCGGGTTGAATCAAAGCTGCCAGCGTCGGGTTCGGCAGGATCGAAGCCAGAGCAATCGCCTCGGACAGATCCAGCTCCGATGCGGGCTTGTGATAGTAAGCGAGAGCTGCCGCTTCGGCGCCATAGAGGCCAGGACCCAGCTCGATCAGGTTCAGATAGAGTTCCAGGATCCGCATCTTCCCCAACTCGCGCTCCAAACGGTAGGTGATCAGCGCTTCCCGGGTTTTTCGGAACAAGCTGCGAGCAGGTTCCAGGAAGAGGTTCTTCGCCAGTTGCTGCGTGATTCCCGATCCGCCCTTGATCACCCGGCCATGTCGAAGATCCAGCAGGAGTGCATTCCACAGGCTTTCCCAGTCGAAGCCGTGGTGATCGAAAAAGTTGTAATCCTCGGCGACTACGACGGCCCGAATCAGGTTCGGCGAGATGTCCGATAGGGCCACCCAGTTTTCGCGGACCGGAGCGGGAGAACCGGCAACGCGTTGTTGCTCGGCCCGGTACCGCATCAGATTCGTCTGTTCCGGATTGGTCGTTCGCAACCAACGCACGTCCGGAATGCCGGATCCCATCCGGATGGCGGCAACAACGGCGAGCAGCAGGGTCAGACGGACCGTCCATCGTCCGAGCCAGCGGAGCCTCACGGCCATCGATCGCCGGGTCGGGCGCGACGCATCGACGCAGCGTCGACCCGCTCGCGCATCACCGTGAAAGCCGCTCGTTCACCGCGAAGCATCCGCACGGCGCGACGCCCGCAACCGACCCCATGCCAGTGAGACTTCCGCGAGCGCCGGAACCCAGAGGTCCGGTCCATGGGTGGTTCGTAGCCAGCGATGGCGCAGTTCCGCCTTCACCCAGTCGCGACACAAGCGCAGGCGCCGGCCCCAATGTATCAGCCGATTCGGCGGTTGATCCCACAGCAGCATCTCGGTCTTGCCGCAACCGATGAAATACTGGCGAAGATAGCCGACGGTCTGGCGGTGCGGCGGGATGCGGTGCCGCACTTTCGCCGCGGGCACCCACCAGCCCTGGACGCCTTGTGCCAACAGCTTCGCAAACAACTGGGTCTCTTCGCCAACCAGCCAATAATTGCCGGGCCGCCGGCCCAGCCGCGGATTGCACCGCACGGAGTTCAGTTCATGCCTGCGCACCGCGAAGTTGGCGCCGTAAGGCAGCCGGTCGCGGTGCAACGGCAGGGGTCGCTGCCCGAAGTCACGAAACCCGTAAGCCGTGCCGACGCTGTTCCAGGCACTCGCGAGCCATCGCGGCGTCTCGCCCTCGAACAACGGGATGATCGCACCGCCGAATAGGCCCGCATCCGGATGCGCCCGGAATGCCGCCACATAGGCCGAAACCCAGCCGCGATCCACCAGCACGTCATCATCGGTCCAGACGACATAATCGCCGACGGCGGCTTCGATGGCCGCATTGCGGGCATACGAGATTCCCGGCCGCGGTTCGAATACCCGGCGTATCGGCAATTTTGCCGTATAGGACTCGATCACCGCGTCGGTGCGATCGGTCGAATTGTTGTTCACGATGAGCACTTCCGAGACCGACCGCGTCGCGCGACAGGCGGCATGGAGCGTCTCGAGCGTTATCGCTAGCGAAGCGGCCCGATTCCAGGTGCAGATGGCAATGGAAATTTGCACCCTAGCGAAACCTCATGAATGGGTGTTCATCTTGCAATGCGCTCATGAGGTTGTGAAGAAACCGTCGCGAGCGGCACGAGGCTAGGCGCCCGGAGAGCGGGAACCGGAGTGTACACGGAGTCGATGAGGATTGCTCGCCGCTCGGGCTACGACCCGTGCTTCACATGGCCAAATCCGCTCCCGGCGGATTCGTCCGAGCACCGCGCACCACACACCGCGAAATGCAGCAATCGGTTCGCACAGTCGATTTCTTCACAACCTCTCAGTCCAGGAATCGGACCGACGAAGCGTTGGTAGGCCCTGCCCTTCCGTGGACCCGCACCTCCGGCGGTACCAGGATGAAGGGTACGACAAGTCGACTTGACTTGGCAAAAGGGTAGGCGGCCACCGCTCCTCGCAAATCATCCGGATAGCCGCAAAACATGGATTCCGGCGGATCGTTTGGTGCTGGCTTTTGGCTTTCAGCCCAGCCCCGCGCCGTGGCTGGCGCAGTACAACATTGCGCTGGATGCCAAGGCGCGCGTGCAGGCCCTGGCCAAAGCGGCATATGCCTATCCAACCAGCAACCCCAAGGTGTTTGCCGGTGGGGATACGCCGCGCGAATTTCCGACAGAACTCGGGGGACGAACCATGAGTACGATCAGTCGGCGTCTGCCCGACTCTCTGCACAAAAAGGTACGGAAACTGGCCAAGGCGGATGAAAATTCGATCAATCAAATCATCACGACCGCGTTGGCCGAGGAAATGGCCGCCTTGATGACGGCGGAATACCTGGAGCATCGGGCCAGCCGCGGCGATCGGACCAGGTTTGAGCGGCTCATGGCGAGGGTCCGTGACCGCGAGGCGGAGCAGGGCGACCGGTCGCGGTCGTCGCGTTCTTCCGCCCCGCGGCACAGAGGCTCACCCGGGCTGCCGCCCACGGATCACCCGTCGGGAATGGTAAGCTTTGGCGGTACGGTCGCTGGTCAACCGGGAGCAATCATGAGTACGCCGCAAACCGCATCGTCGATGACTGCCGAAGCGTTTCTGGAATGGGAGCTGACCCAGACCGAGAAGCACGAGTATCTCGACGGCCTGGTCTATCCGGTCCATGCGATGGTCGGCGCGCGCGACGCGCATGTGACGGTGGCCTTGAATCTGGCCAGTCTGCTCAAGTCGCATCTGCGCGGCGGTCCGTGCCGGGTCTACATCAGCGACATGAAGCTACGCGTCGACGCGGCGAACGCTTACTTTTATCCCGACGTGTTCGTGACCTGCGACGCGCGTGACCGCGCCGACGAATTGTGCAAGCGCTACCCCAGCCTGATCGTCGAAGTGCTGTCAGACAGCACGGCGGCCTACGACCGGGGCGAGAAGTTCGCGCTCTACCGCGAACTGGACAGCCTGCAGGAATACGCGCTGATCGACCCGGCGCGGTTCACGCTCGACTGCTTCCGGCGCGATCACACCGGCCACTGGGTGCTGTATCCGTTTGCCGGCAGCGATACGGTCGAATTCGCGAGCGTCGGCTTCACGGCACCGCTGGCCGCGTTGTTAGAGGATGCCGAACCGGCAGCCGCGCCCGACGAGGGCTGAGGCCAAGAAACGTCGTATCGTGTGCCGCGCGGCACGCATCGATGTCGCTGTCCCCGGGCCGGAAATCCTCGCGGAGAGCGGACCCGAATAGGTACATCCGGGCCACGGCGAACCTTCGGCAGGCCGCCTGCCATGACTTCTCGCTGATGTTCCGTCAAGTGAACCACACGGCGCGCGCTCGATACCCTAGGCATTCCATTCCGCGTTGCGCTCTGCTGCATGTAGGCGCTGACCTTGCCGCCGGTCGGAGGTTCGTCGCGGGGTTTCTTCACGAGCTTTCACTCGTCGTATGGTGGGCGCTTGCCGGGAACGGCCCGAGTCACTAATCTGGCACCGCTTCACCGCTTCGCCCTCCGGGCGCGCCAATCACCACAAGGATCTTCCCGTGCCACGATGCCGCATTCGGTTTGGATTCACTCTGTTGCTGGGCACCGCTCTGGCGGCGCCGCTGATGGTTTCGGCCGCTCCGAGCTTCGATTGCCGACGCGCCAGCCATGCCATCGAAAAACTGATTTGCTCGGACGCCAAGCTGTCCGCGCTGGACACCCAGATGGCCGAGTTGTTCGGCGATGCGATGCGGCTGACCACGGGCTCGAGACGGCAGGAACTGCTGTCGGAGCAACGCGGGTGGATCAAGAACCGGAATGACTGCGCGAAACGATCCGAGCCGCGCCGTCGCTGTGTACTCGAGCATTACACCCAGCGCAACGCGCGGCTCGAGGAATCACTGAACGAAGACTCCCACTCGGCCGCCGACGACCCGGCCAACGCCATCCGGTATCGCTGCGACGACCACCGCGAGATCGTCGCGACCTTCGTTCGGCGACAGCCGGCGTCAGTCAGGCTGGAGCGGGATGGCGAACGATGGACCCTGCCGCAGGTGGTGTCCGGCAGCGGCGCGCGCTATGCGGACGGCAAAGTCGTCTTCTGGAGCAAGGGTGAAGAAGCACTGTTCGAGCGGGGCGACGGCAGCGTCAACTGCCGGCCGGAGCGATGACACCCGCTGCCCGCCCACCGGTCGGGCGGCATCGGCACTCAGCCCGCGGCCCAATGCAGCCGGTCTTCATGAAACCGACCGAGTTCCCGCCCGCTGCGCGCGTCCAGAAATCGGACCGATAGAACGGCGCTGCCACCGGACGAGGTTTCGAAGTAGCGACGGATCAGCCGCGCAATCGCCTTCTTGTCCCACTCGGGGAAGGACTGGAACATTGCGGTGACACTCACACACGCGTCCCATCGGCGGCACGGCTCGAGCTTCTCGACCGCGCCTTCGGCATAAAGCGTATGCACGAACGCGCTTAGCCGGCGCAGCTCCGGGTCCGGCGCAGCAGGAAGTACCGGAACAGTGCGCGCCGCAAGCCCGGATAGCGCCGCCGCGTCCACCATCGGCATTTGCGCCTGCAAAAGCACCAGGCACGCCAGCACTGGAACCGCTCGCTCGGTGACGGCAAGCAAGCGGTTCACGGGCGGCGCCCGTTCGCCACCGGTACCGCGCTGCGGCGCCGACGCGGCTGGCCTGGAATGGGAGCCACGGAAGTCATGATCTCGAACTTACATTTCGCATCGAAACAATCGCCGTACTTTAGCGGCACTTTCGAATCGAAACAAGACCCGCTGATGCCGGGATTCCCCCGGAAAGTTTGCGGCCGGTGCGAGATCCATCCGGCGGCAGGGCAGGCCCTCGCAGCGAATGCCGCGCGCAGGAATTCCGCTATTCCGTACGATCCGGGGTCGGTGCGATACTATCGACCGGGCTCAGCAATAGGCCGGGTGGATCCGGGGCAGGAATGCCACGGCGCGGCGACCGGAAATTCCAGCAGGACATTGACGGGCCTGATTGATGGCGGACCTGACTGGCGTAAGACCTTTCCGTCGAGACGTCGGAATCGCCGTCCGCGACAGGCCTCGGCGCGTGTCGATGCCGTGAACGGAGCAACTTCAGCGAGCGTCGGTGACGCTCATCCCACAACCGCCACCGCCGACATGACCTCGATCCTGATTCATTTCGAAAAGCCGTCCGCCTGGTCGGACACGATCCACATCCATACCTGGCGACCGCACGCCGATGGACCGGCGAGCCACTGGCCCGGCGTGCCGATGGAACGAGAAGCCGGCCACTGGTACCGCTACCATTTGCCGGATCCGGATCTCCATTTCGTGATCAACGATGGACGCGGCCGGCAAACGGCAGACCTGCATCGGCTCGTCGAGGGCTGGTACGACGCGCACGGACGTTGGCATGATCGACCACCGATCTCGGCAGCGGGCGACAAGCGACGGAACGCCGGCCGATCCGGGAATCGATCGCCGGTCCCTTCCCGGGCCGTCGGGCCGGCTCCCATCGACGAGCGGGCGGATTTTCGTGAAGAGACCATCTATTTCCTGATCACCACGCGTTTCTTCGACGGCGACCCGTCGAACAATTTCTTTTGCCGTGACCGGATCCAGTTCAATCCGCAGACCGGACAAGCCGAAGATCCGCACTGGCGCGGCGATTTCAAGGGCTTGATCGAACGCCTGGATTACATCAGGGATCTCGGATTCACGGCGATCTGGATCACGCCGCCGGTCGAAAACCGCTCGGGCCTGGATTACCACGGCTACCACGCATACGACTGGACGCGGATCGACCCACGGCTCGAATCCCCCGGCGCGACCTACCAGGACTTGATCGATGCCGCACACGCCCGCGGCCTGAAGATCATCCAGGATGTCGTGATCAACCACTCGTGCCAGTTCGGCATCCGCGACAAAGTCCATATCGATCATTTGCCGATCAAGTACTACGTCCCGCAGGGTTCCGAACCCGGCCGCATCGACCACGGCCCGTACCAGCGCAATCTGGGCAACTATGCCTGGCCGAACCGCGACGACATCGACAACCCGTTGGCACCGGCCTGGTACCGGGAGCGCCACGGGAGAGACCCCGAGGGCGACGAACCGCTGGTCGACCCGAAGACCGGACAGACCGTGCCGAAGCCGGGCTACGATCCGGGCCGCTTCTTTGGTGTCAATCCCGGTACGCTGGACCCGGAGTGGTATCACCAGCAAGGCTTCATCTGCGGCGGCGATTGGGAAAGCGCGCATCCGCTGCAGCACAAGCACTTGGCCGGCGATTGCATCGATCTGGCAACCGAACGGCAGAACGTCAAGGACTACATTATTGGTGCGATTGAACGCTACCTGGACATGGGTGTCGACGCGCTCCGGATCGATACCGTCAAGCACATCGAACGCGATAACCTACTCGAGTACGTCAACGCCTGGAAAGCGCATAAGCCCGGCCTGTTCGTGTTCGGCGAAAATCTGGTCAAAGGCTACGGCTGGGGCGATCTGGGCGGCGGCGACAACGGGCCGTCGCAAATCCGGCCGTGGTGGTACACCCGGCTCGGCCACGATCCCCGGAATCCCGATTCCGGCGGTGATTCCGGCTTCCCGCAGCTCGATTTCGGCCTGTTTTCGACTTTCCGCGACACCGTCAGCAAGGGCACCTATGCCGGCACGGCACAGATCCTGTCGATGGACTGGATCTACGGTGACGTGACGCAAATGGTGACCTTCCTGCAAAACCACGACGTCGGCCCCGACAACGACTTCAAGTACCGCTTCAAGGGAGAGCAGTGGATGGCGGCCGCCGCTTATAACCTGATCTGGACCGCTCGCGGCATTCCGTGCCTGTATTACGGCGAGGAGATCGAGTTCATGAAGGGCGCGCCGCAGGACGTGGAAGGCGAGAAGGACACCCTGAGCCAGACCGGCCGCGCCTACTTCGGCGATCATCTGACCGATCAGCGCATCGGCACCACCCAGGCGCATCCGCTGTACCGGCATATCCAGCGTCTCAACCAGATTCGCCGCGCGGTCCCCGCCCTGCAAAAAGCGCCGATGAGCCAGGTCAGCGAGTGGGGCAGCGGCATGAGCTTCGTCCGCGACTGGCCGGCTGAAAACAGTTATGTGGCGGTCGGTCTCGCCATCGGTGGCGACCAATCGGTGACCGTGACCGGCGTGCGCAACGGGCTCTACCGCGATGCCGTCAGCGGCCGCGAGATCCGGGTCAGCGACGGCACTATGGCGTTCGACGTGAAGGGAAATTCGGCCGGCGTCTACGTGCTGGACGGACCGGGCAAGATCGGCGAAGACGGGCCGTACCTGCGCTGACCCGGCACGCCGCCGATTGCGGCCCTGCGGCCGCATCCCGACTGCGGCAGCGCGCGACATCGTTCAGCCGCCTTCTTCCTCCTGCCGGCGGGGCTTGGACCAGTAGCCCCAGTCGCCGGCGCGCCAGCGGGAAGGCGCCACGTCGGTGTAAAGAAGCAGACAGCGCGCCAACGTGTGGGCGGTCTTGCGCAGCAAGCCTCGCTCCAACCGGCGATGGTCGGTCGCATACACCGGCATGTCGGACGCGAAACGGACCCGAAAGCCGGCCCGCTTGACCCGCCAGACCAGCTCGGAATCTTCATTGCAGATCAGTTCAGGATCGAACCCGGCGACATCCATCAGCACCCGCCGGCGCACCGCCAGATTGGAACCGGTCGCGGCCGGGATACCCAGCCGGTGGCAAAATTGCTGTCCGTAACTGAACCAGCGGTAATAGCGGTTGAAGCGGTCGCGGGACAGCTTGCTGCCGTAAACGCAGTCCTGCCCCAGATGGGTCTCGATGCGGGTGAAATAGTCGGGCGGAAAGACCACATCGGCATCCGTGAACAGCAGCCACTCGGTCCGGGCCGCTTCGGCGCCGAGTTGCCGGGCTTCGGGAATCGTGCTTCGGCTGCGGATCACCTGGGTGCGCTCCGGACGCCACCGCATGATCAGTTCGGCCGTGCGGTCGGTGCTCGCATCGACCACGATCAGCGGTATCGCGGGCGGCAGCGAGCGGAGGAAGGTTTCGATGTTTCCTTCTTCGTTACGGGTCGGAACGATGACGGTGATGTCTGCGCGAATCATCAGTGACGGCGGCTCTGGTGGCGACGATCCACCGGCACCTTAGCACCGAATTGTTACAGGACCGGTAGCTTGCTGGACCGCCGGCCCCGTGGAAGGATTCGCCACGGCTTGCGGCGAATCCGCATCAGCTTTGTTCCCAGGGAAGGCCGTGGCGGCGCCAGCCGCCCAAGGTTCCGCGATGGCGCTCGGCGTCCAGCGGCCCCTCGAAACCTTCCTCGACATTCGTCAGGTTGACGTAACCGCCGGCGGCCAGGGCTTTGGCGGCGTCCAGCGAGCGCTGCCCGCTGCGACAGATCAGATAAATCGGCCGATCGGCTTCCGGCACGGCATTGCGGACTCGCTGCAGGAAATCCGGGTTGGACCGCCAGTCCGGCGCCAGCTTCCACGGGATGTTCACCGATCCCTGCGGGTGACCGACGAAGCTGAACTCCACCGGATCGCGAACGTCGATCAGCACGGCATCGGGCTGATCGCGCATCCGCTGCCAGGCATCCTTGGGTTTCAATTGAACGATCTCGCTCATGAGCTGACCTCTTCGTCTGCGGCCGACCCACCTTTCTGGCCGACGTAATAGGCTTCGTTCCTGCGGCCCGCCGCGGGATCTCCACAACGGCCGTCTTCCCGATAAAAGCGCAGTTTCAGTCCTCGAAACAAATGCAGCAACTCATTCTCGCCGAGCAAATAGTCCGGGTTGCTCGGGCCGATGCCCGCCGGCTTGGTCGCCGTGAAGGTCTGGTAGAACAGCAGGCCTCCCGGCTTCAGGCTGGCCAGGATGGGCCCCGCCAGAGCCCGCTGCAGATAGCGGGACACCACGATCACGTCGTACTGCTGCCGCGGCCAGGGAAGTCGTTCGATGTCGGCCACTTCGGCGGTCAACGACAACCCCTCGGCATCCGCACGCTGCTGCAGGCGCTCGACCGCGATCGGGGAAACATCTCGTGCCGTGACAGTCAGTCCGCGCCGCGCCAGCAACAAGGCGTTGCCGCCGCGACCGCAGGCCAGTTCCAACGCGAGCCCGGAAGCCGGCAGCAGGTGGCTGTTGTCCGCGAGTACCGCGCGAGGCAACGGCGCGTCGGGCGAATCCGCCCGGCCATGATCGTCCCCGTGGGCGATCATGCATTGCGCGCCAGCATCGCGCCGTTATCGGTTTGAAACATCTGTTCGATCACCGGAATCAACTTCTTGTCCAGCAGAAACATGATCACATGGTCGCCTTCCTGAATCACCGTGTCGTGGTGGACCTGGATCACCTCGTCACCGCGCACCAAGGCCCCCATCACGACACCGGGAGGCATCTTGATCCGGTCGATCGGGATTCCGACGATCCGAGAATTACCCGGTGTGCCATGGGCGATCGCTTCGATCGCCTCAGCCGCACCGTGGCGCAGCGAGTACACACGCACCGCATCGCAGCGCCGGATATGCCGCAACAGCGCGCCGATCGTCGACTGCTGCGGCGAGATCACCAGATCGACGAGATTGTTGCCGATGATGTCCGCGTAGGCCGTCTTGTTGATCAGACTGATGACCCGGCGGGCGCCGAGCCGCCTCGCCAGCATCGCCGACAGGATATTGGCTTCATCGGCGTTGGTGATGGCGCAGAAGACGTCGGTGTTCTCGATGTTCTCGCTGATCAGGAGTTCCTTGTCGGTGGCGTCGCCGAGCAGCACCACGGTGTTGGTCAAATCTCCGGCGATCTTGGCCGCGCGTTTGGGATCGCGTTCGATCACCTTGACCTGGTAGCGGTTTTCCAGCGCCTGGGCGACCCGCTTGCCGATATGGCCGCCGCCGGCGAACATCAACCGCTTGTAGGGTTTTTCCAACTCCCTGAGTTCGCTCATCACGTCCTTGATTTCCTCGCTCGACGCGATGAAGAACACCTCGTCGCCGGCTTCGATGGTCTCCCTCCCATTCGGGATGATCGGATTGCCCTGCCGAAATATGGCTGTGATACGCGCATGCACGTTCGGCATGTGCTGATGCAACTCGCGAATCTCGCGCCCCACCAGCGGCCCGCCCTGCAGCGCCCGCACCGACGCCATCCGGATCTTGCCATCGGCGAAATCGAGAACCTGCGAGGCGCCCGGATATTCCAGCAATCGCTCGATGAACTGGGTGATGATCTGCTCCGGACTGATCACCACGTCGATCGGAATCGCGTCGCCGGCGAACAGTTCGGGATAGCTGAGGTATTCCAGCGCCCGGACGCGGGCGATCTTCTTCGGAACCTTGAACAGCGCGTTGGCGATCTGGCAAGCCAGCATGTTGGTTTCATCGTCGCTGGTCACCGCGATCAGCATGTCGGTATCCTCGGCCCCAGCGCGCTTCAGAACCGTCGGGTGCGAGGCATTGCCCTGCACGATGCCGATGTCATAGCGGTCCTGCAAATCCTTCAGCAGGTGGGACTGGGTATCGACGACCACGATGTCATTGCGTTCGCTGGCCAACGATGCCAACACGCTGGTGCCGACTTGCCCGGCACCGAGAATGATGATCTTCATTCGCTCAGGTCACTGTTCGAATATCGCCGGAGTCGGGCAGCCTGCGGCCATCAGCGCTTGTCCTTGAAATTGACGCCGAGCGAATTCAGTTTGCGGTACAGGTGCGTCCGTTCCAGACCGATGGCCTGCGACAGGCGCGCGACATTGCCGCCGTACTTCTCCAGGTGGTATTCCAGATAGGTCTTTTCGAACTTGTCGCGCGCTTCCTTCAGAGGCAGACCGAAGAAATCCGGCTGACCCTGTGAACTCGCCAGGTTCAGCGATTCGCCCAACGCGGACCGCACCTCGTCGAGAGAGACTTCCTCGCCGGCGCCGAGGATCATCAGACGTTGCACCAGATTTTTCAGCTCACGGATATTGCCGGGCCAGGTATAGTTGCGCAAGAAGTTCTGCACCGCCACCGGAAAGCGCCGGAATGGAATCTTCTCGCGGCTGACGAAATGATCGACATACAGGCTGAGCAGGTCCGGGATATCCTCGGTGTGATCGCGAAGCGGCGGGATCTTCAGTGTCACCGCATTCAGCAGGTACAGCAGTTCGCGCCGAAAACGCCCGGCGCGTACTTCCTCCTCCAGCATCTTGCGGGTCGAGGCGATCACCCGGACGTCGACCGTGATCGGATCACTGCCGCCGACCCGCGAGAACGCACGCGATTCGAGGGCACTGAGCAGGCGAAGCTGCGTTTCGTCGTCCATGTCGGCGACTTCGTCGAGGAACAGCGTCCCACCATGGGCCTGTTCCAACAGTCCGCGGTGGATTTGACCGGCCGCCTCGCGTCCGAAGAATTCGATCGCGGAGTGATCCGGCGCCAGAGTGCCGACTCCCACATCGATGAACGGACCGTCCCGCCGCGGGCTCATCGCGTGCAGGTAGCGCGCGAAGGTTTCCTTGCCGCAACCGGGCTCGCCGACCAGCAACACCCGCGCATCGTGCTGCGCCAGCTTCTTAATCTGCTCGCGCAATCGCTCCATCGCGGCGCTCTTGCCGATTGGCTCGACGAACGCATCGACGCGCCGCTTCAGGCCGATGTTTTCGCGCCTGAGTCGCGAAGTCTCGAGCGCCCGCTCGACGGTCACCAACAGCTTGGCCATCGACAGCGGCTTCTCGAGAAAGTCGTAGGCACCCAGTCGAGTGGCTTCGACCGCCGTCTCGATCGTCGCATGACCGGACATCATGATCACCGGACAGGTGACGAAACCGCTGCTCAGCCAGTCCTTCAGCAGGCTGATGCCGTCCTCGTCGGGCATCCAGATGTCCAGCAGGATCAGGTCCGGCAGCTGTTCGCTGAGATATTTGCGCGCGGCGCTCCCGCTCTCCGCGCTGGCGACCCGATACCCCTCATCCTCGAGGATCTCGGCCAGCAACTGGCGGATATCGGGCTCGTCATCCACGACCAGGATAGTAATGTTACTCATTGTTCGCCCCGACGGGTATCTGCAGTGGTTGCGCGGAATCATGGAGCGCCAGCGGCAGCCGAATCACGAACGCCGCCCCTTCGCGGTCGGACGGTTCCAGCCGGATGCTGCCGCCGTGCTCTTCAACGATCTTCTTCACGATGGCCAGCCCCAGGCCGGTTCCCTTGGACTTGGTGGTGACGTAGGGCTCGAAGACGCGGTCGGCCTGCTCGTTCGGAATGCCGGGACCGTTGTCCCGAAACAGGATCTCGGCGTAGTGGGTACCAGCGCCGCCGGCGCTTCTGACGCTGATCGTGACACGCCCGCATTCGCGGTGGGCCGTCGCCTCCTGCGCATTCTTGATCAGATTATGCAGCACTTGGCGAATTCGTACAGGGTCGGCGATCACTTCCGGCGCGTCGCCGGCGCGCTGCAGTTCGATCTGCAGACCGGTTTGTGGCGGATACAGCGCGACGACCTCTTCGATCAATGTCCACAGATCGATCCGTTGCACTTGGATGATCGACGGCTTCGCGTATTCCGCAAACGCGTTGACCATGGTTTTCATCGCTTCGACCTGTTGCACGATTGTGCGCGTCGCCCGGTCCAGGAAGCTCGCATCCCGTTCGTCCAGGTGGTCGGCCAGTTTGTGCTTCAGCCGCTCGGCGGAAAGCTGGATCGGTGTCAACGGATTCTTGATTTCGTGGGCCAGGCGTCGGGCCACCTCGCTCCAGGCCGCCTGCCGTTGTGCCTGGATCAGCGCGGTCACGTCATCGAACACCACCACCGCGCCCTGCTGGTCACCGTCATGACTCCAGAGCGGGGTACCGCGACACAGCAGTTCCTGGCGCCCCTGGGGGCCGTTGAACGTGAATTCCTCGTTCCACGGGCCGCCGCTCGCCGCCAAGCGCTGTTCGACCAGGGCCATCAAATCCCCCAAACGACAGAAGCGTTGTTTGATGTCGGCGATCGCCGTACCCACCGCCCGGCTCAACTCGGTGTGCAGGATCGTATCGGCGGCATGATTGGCGGTCAGAATGCGCATCTGCGCATCGAAACTCAACACACCGGAAGACAAGTTGGCCAACACCGTTTCCAGGTAGGCGCGCTGATGCTCGACCTCCATGCGTGAACGATGGGCCTCGTCCCTGGCCTGCGACAGCGATGCGGTCATGGCATTGAAGGATTCGACCAGGAATCCCAGTTCGTCGCGCTGCTTCACCGGCAGCCGCTGCTCGTAGCGCCCCTCGGCAACCGCTCGGGTACCCTGGGCCAGGTGGCGCACCGGCGCGATGATGCGTCGTATGCTGATGAATGCGACCCAGATCGCCGCCAGCAGGCTCAGCAGCAGCACCAGCGACAGCGTCAGCGAAAAGCTCTGGGTCAGAGAACTGCGAAGATACACCAGCTCCTTGTACTGGATGTAGGCCGACTCCACCGTTTCCGACAGCAGCGATACGCGGAGCGGAAGCCTGTACAGCGCCTGCAGAAAGAACGACGAATCGTCCGAGAACGCCACCAGCGCGCGCACTTGGAGATGGCCGTGTATGCCCGGCTCCAGGCTGATGAAAGGCCGACCCGGTCGTACCTGGATCAGGGTCCCGGCGTCCGGCAGATCCGGAACCATCAGCCCGGGTTCGGGACCGCTGGAGGCGATGATCAGACCCTGTTTCGAGAACACCGTCAGATCTCCCTCGTCACTCCCTTCGCGCAATTCGTCCAGCACCAGCGCGATTTCCGATACGGTCGAATGTTCCAGCCGCTTCACGCCCTGTTCGGTCTGCTTCAGGATCGCCCGCATCCGTTCGTCGATCGCCGCCTGACCCAGCTTCAGCGCATCATCCATGGCGCGGTCGATCCGCACATCGAACCAACTGTCGATGCTGCGCTGCAGAAAGAATGTCGAGAAGTAAAACACGATCGAGGCCGGCGTCAAGGTCAACAGGATGAACAGAAAGATCATCCGGGCGGTCAGCGCCGACCCCGCTGCTCGGCGCCGCAACTGTTTGATCAACCAATAGACATTGGCACCGACCAATGCCAGTAACAGCGCCGAACCCAGGCTGTTGATCAGCAACAGCAGTGAATACAGCTCACCGAGGCGCGAAGAATCCTGCGTCGCCGCGCTCATCAGATGCAGCGATCCCAGGATCGCCCCGAACAGAACGATCACGATCACGCTGAGCGGCGGCTTTATTCGGATCTTGCGAAAGACCATTGGTATGTCGGACTGCTGAGGTACCAGCTCGGCGAAAGATAGGCCCGTGGCCGGAGCGGCAGAGGCAAAGACTCGATATCCAGCCAAACCGACAGGCTGGCGCGATAAGTCGGACCGCTTTCGATCCGGTCCGCCGCCACGATCGGAAGCCCGCGGACCGTCCCCAGTGCGGCCAGCAGCGAACGCAGGCTGGCATAGCTCTGCGGATTGGCCTGTCCTTCGGATGTCATTTGAAACAACTGGCCCAGCGGGTGATAGCGGATCTGCAGGTGCCGCCGGCTATCGACGAGGGTCTCGTTCCACAGGTAGGGCCGCTCCCGCTCGATCTTGCATCGCAAAATGATGGTCAATGGCACGCCGTTTTCCAACGCTTCGTTAGCGGTGGCGGACAATCCGTAGGCGATGTCGGCGTCCAGCAGGTAATGCAAGCCGACGGGGTAAAGCGCCGCCCGCCGAATCGCAAAGCCGGCCTCGGCCCCGTTGCCGTCCGCCGCTAGCAGCAGGCTCAGCAGGCACACCGGCAGGATCCGCCGCAGCATCACGCGACCTTGAGAATGCGGGCGTAATAAAAGCCATCCATGCCGAGGTCACCGGGCAGGATCTGCCGGCCATGACGCAGCGGGCGCCCCCAGACCGCATCGATCGGAAACTCGCGGGCGTCGGCATGCCGCTGCAGAAATTCGGCGATGACCGCGTCGTTTTCGGCCTTCATCACCGAACACGTCGCGTACAGCAGCACGCCGCCAGGTGCCAGCGTCGGCCAGACGGCATCGAGCAAGGCACGCTGGCCGAGCGCCAGAAGCTCGACGTCGGGACCCCGGCGCAGCAACTTGATGTCCGGATGTCTGCGAATCACGCCGGTCGCGGAGCACGGCGCATCGACCAGCACCCGGTCGAACGGCACACCATCCCACCATTCCCGCAACCGGACCGCATCGGCCACGAGGACGGTCGCCTGCAGACCCGCCCGCGCGAGGTTGGCCCGGATCAAGTCGGCCCGTGCCGTGGAGATGTCCAGCGCCACGATCTCGCGAAGCTCTGGCTCACATTCCAGCAGATGCACGGTCTTACCGCCCGGCGCGGCACACACGTCGAGTACCCGCTGACGGTCGTGCGGCTGCAGCAGGTCGGCCGCCAACTGCGGCGCCTCGTCCTGAACCGACACGATGCCCTCCGCGAATCCGGGCAAGTCCTGGACTGCCCGCGGCTGATCGAGCACCACGGCATCCGGGCCGACGGCGCCGCGGCGCGCGGCAATGCCGGTGCGTTCCAGCAGCCGGAGATAGTCTTCGCGCGCCGACCGGCTGCGGTTGACCCGAAGCGTCATCGGCGGCGATTCGTTGTTCTCGGCCAGAATGGTGAGATGATCGTCGGGCCAGTCGCTGCGCAGTCGATCGATCAGCCAGGCGGGGTGTGAATGGCGGGCGACCGGATCGCTGTCGATCTCGGCATCGAGATCACTGCGGCGCCGCTGATAGCCGCGCAACAGTGCGTTCAGAAACGGTCTGGCCCAGGCTTTGCGATGGGCCGCGGACACCGTTTCGGCAACCGCCGCGTGAGGTTTGACTCGCATCCGCTTGAGTTGGAAAAGACCGACCAGCGCCAACGCCTTGACCGTGGGATCCTTGATCGGGCGGGCAGCCAGTCGATTCAGCAGGTACTCGAGTTCCCAGTACCAGCGGGTGACACCGTATGCCAGCGCCTGCAGAAACGCGCGATCCTGCGGGTTCGGAATGCTCGGTGCGACTTCCGACAGGATGGCGGACAGCGACTCTCCGCCCTCGAAAACGCGCTGGAGCACTTCGGCGGCTGCGGCGCGCGTGTTCACCCGGCCGCTCGATCACCCAATCGGAGCGGCGATCCATGGGCGTTCAGATAATCCTCCGCGCGGATGCGCCTGCGGCCCGGCAACTGGACCTCGAGCAGACGCAGCACGCCATCCCCGGTGGCGACGTCCCAAGTCTTTCGTCCGGCCAGTACACTGCCCGGTTCCGCCGAGGTCTGCTCCGAGACAACCTGTGCCCGCCAGATACGCAACGTCCGATCACCCAGCAGGCTTTCTGCCACCGGCCATGGATTGAACGCACGCACCTGGCGGTCGAGCTGGACCGCCGTCTGTCGCCAGTCGAGTCGGGCCTCCAGCTTGCTGAGCTTGTCCGCGTAGGTCACCAGCGATTCGTCCTGCACTTCACGAACCGCATCACCGTTCTCGATCGCGGCCAACGTTTCCAGCAGAGCTTCCGCACCGAGTACCGCCAGCCGGTCGTGCAGGTCGCCGGCTGTGTCCTCGGCGCCGATCGGGCAACTACGCCGAAGGAACATGGGTCCCGCATCCAGCTTCGGTTCCACCTGCATGATGGTGACGCCTGTCTGCCGATCGCCGGCCAGGATGGCGCGCTGGATCGGTGCGGCACCGCGCCAGCGCGGCAGCAGGGATGCGTGGACGTTGACGCAGCCGAGGCGCGGTGCATCCAGAATGGACGCCGGCAGAATCAATCCGTAGGCCACCACGACCAACAGATCGGCGTCCAGCCGCAGCAGTCGTTCTCTGGCGTCGACCCCACGCAGCGACTCCGGTTGAAACACCGGAATGCCGTAGCGCTCGGCCAGAACCTTGACCGGGCTGGGCTCGGTTCGCTGCCCCCGCCCGGCCGGCCGATCAGGCTGGGTATAGACGCCGCAGACGGAATGCCGTGATTGGATACAGGCTTGCAGCGAAGGAACCGAGAACTCCGGGGTTCCGGCGAATACCAGCTTCATCGCGACGCGGGCAACTGAGAGATCGTCATGACCCGAACGGGGGGAGAATCACCGGCCCGCACCGCTGTCACAGTGCCGACGAGGCCGGTTGCGGCGCGCTTTTTGCGGTCCGCTGTCGCTGGTCCTTCTTGATCTTCTTGCGCACCAGCTGGCGTTTCAGGGGCGACAACCGGTCGACGAACAATCGCCCTTCGAGGTGATCGACCTCGTGCTGGATGCAAACCGCGAGCAGTCCCTCCGCATCGAACTCCGAGGTATTGCCCTGCGCGTCCAGTGCGCGCACCCGGATTCGCTCGGCCCGCCGAACCCTCTCGAAAATGCCGGGCACCGACAGACAACCCTCCTCCATCTCCTCTTCACCGCACCGTTCGATGATCTCGGGATTGATCAGGCAGACCGGCGCATTCTTCTCCTCGGAGACATCCATCACGATCACACGCTTGTGGACGTTGACCTGCGTCGCCGCCAACCCGATACCGGGTGCCTGATACATGGTTTCCAGCATGTCGCCGACCAGCCGACGGAGACTCTCGTCGAACACCTCGACCGGAGCCGCCTTCTTGCGAAGCCGCTCATCGGGAAACTCTAGAATGTTGAGGATAGCCATGGAGCGCAACGAGAAAAAACAATGATTGGATTTTAGCCAAATCGGTCTACACTTTGAACGTCCAATCAACAGACTGTGCGGATCGGCCAAAGTTGCAGCCGTTGTTGACGACGGAGCCGACCGCGAGAATTCGAGTGCCGAAGCGGTCCCAAGAGACCGAACAGACGCCAGTGAATCCGATCGCCCGGACGGGTGCCAACCGATGACGATTCGCGCAACGACCGCGTTGTTGCTGTTGTTCGCCGCGTTGTGGGCCGCTGCCGGCGAAGTCCGACTTCATCCGCGCCACCCGGATACCTATCGGGTGATGCCGGGCGACACGCTATGGGAGATCGCCGGTCGATTCCTGGCGAATCCCTGGGAATGGCCGATCGTGTGGCGCCGTAACCCCAACATCGTCAACCCCGATCTGATCTATCCCGGAGACGTACTGGAACTCGACCGACGCGGTGGTCAAAGCATGATCCGGGTCGCGCGACCATCGGAGATTCGTCTGAGTCCCGGCATCCGTATCGACCCCACGCCCCCCGCCGTTCCGACCATCCGGATGTCGACGATACGACCGTTCCTCAGCACGCCGCGGGTGTTGACCGAGCAGCAGAAATCCTCCTCGCCAGAGATCGTGGGCCTGGCCGAGGGTCGCATCCTCGGCGGTGAAGGCGACCTGATCTTCGTGCGCGCCATTCGCGGCACCCCACCGGACCGGTACTCGGTGTTTCGTCCTGGCGAACCGTACCGCGACGCGGAATCCGGAGATCTGCTCGGGTACGAGGGACTCTATGTCGCCGATGCGCAGCTGCGGTCGCCCGGTGACCCCGCCACGCTACAGTTGCTCCGCGGCGAGCGGGAGGCCTCGATCGGTGACCGCGTGTTGCCGATACGGCCGGAGCCGGCAGGGCTTTACGTGCAACCCCATGCCACTTCACGACCGGTACGCGGCCACATCATCGGCGTCCTCGAAGGCGTCTATCAGATCGGGCAGTATAATGTGGTCGCGCTGGACCGTGGAACCCGGGACGGGATCGAGGTCGGTCACGTCTTCGATATCGTGCAAAAGGGGGTCGAGATCCATCAACTGTACGGCGGTTTCGGCCGCCCGGTTTTTTCGCCCGAACAACACGCCGGAACCCTGATGGTGTTCCGGGTCTTCGAGCGCATCAGCTACGGTCTGGTACTGAACGCCACGCGCGCCATCCATGTCCTCGACATCATCCAGACGCCGTGAGTCGCCCGAGACCACGGAACTGCGCTGCTGGCTGGCGTTGATGCGGGCACCCGAGTATGGCACTCGCGGGTTCCTCAATCGGCTGCACCGCGCCGGCGCGCCCGAGTCGTTGTTCTCGGCGTCGCGAGCCAGTCTCGAGGCGTTGGGGGCCAGTCCGGCGCTGATCGACTACCTGCGGGCTCCCGACTGGGCGCGGGTCGATCGTGATCTGGAATGGCTTTCACAACCCGGGCACTGTTGCATCGGCATCCGCGATCCGCGGTACCCGCCGTTGCTGCGGGAGATTCCGTTGCCGCCACCGCTGCTGCTGGTCGCCGGCGATCCCACCGCGTTGACGTGCCGGCAGGTTGCCGTGGTGGGAAGCCGCAATCCGTCACCCAACGGCGAACGAACCGCCGGTCAGTTGGCGGCCGGCCTGGCCGCTTCGGGTTACGCGGTCACCAGCGGTCTGGCCCTCGGCATCGACGCAGCCGGCCACCGCGGCGCGTTGTCGGTCGGCGGGCGCACCATTGCGGTTCTGGGCACCGGCCTGGACCAGGTCTATCCGCGCAGCCACGGCGCATTGATGCAGGAAATCGCGTCTTCCGGCGCAGTCGTTTCCGAGTTTCCGTTGGGAACCCCACCGCGAGCAGCCAATTTCCCCAGACGCAATCGCTTGATCAGCGGTTCCAGTCTGGGCACGCTGGTGGTCGAGGCTGCACTCCGGTCCGGCTCCCTGATCACGGCCCGGCTGGCTGCCGAGCAGGGCCGCGAGGTCTTCGCGGTTCCCGGCTCCATCCACCATCCGCTGTCCCGAGGTTGTCACATGCTGATCCGAGAAGGCGCGAAACTGGTGGAAACGATCGGCGATATTCTCGAGGAACTGGGCGAGACGGAAAGCCCCGAGGCGGGTTCGCCCGAGCCGGTCACGGCGCCGCGCGATCTCGATGACGCCAGCCGGACACTGTTGAAATATGTTGCGTGTGAACCCACCTCCGTGGATACTCTAGTGGCAGCGACCGGGTTTAGCGCCGAGCACACCACCGCGTTGTTGGTGGAGCTCGAATTGAACGGATACGTGGCGTCCACCGCAAGCGGCTGTTATTGCAGAATCATTTAGAAAAGAGCGGCGCAGACGACCGGCCTCGTGCCGCTCGGGACTCGGAATGAAAGAAAACGTATTCGACGTACTGATCTACCTTTTCCAAAACTACATGGATGCGGATGAGGAGCATGCTCCTGATCCCGACATTTTGCGGGACGAGTTGCTCGAGGCGGGCTTCCCGAGAAAGGAGGTGAACAGGGCCTTCGAATGGCTTGAGTCGCTGACGGAACATCAACCGATCCGTTCCCTTTCAACGCCGACTTTCCGTGTCTATTCCGCTCAGGAACAGGCCAAACTGGACACCGAATGCTGCGGCTTCCTGATGTTTTTGGAACACACGGGCATCCTGTCTTCGACCAGCCGCGAACTGGTGATTGATCGCGTCATGGCATTGCATGAAGATCCGATCACGCTGGAAAATCTCAAATGGGTGGTGCTGATGATTCTCTTCAGTCAACCGAGCGAAGAAGTGGCTTACGCACGGATGGAGAATCTGGTTTACGACTCCATTCCTGGCTATCTTCACTGATTCCATCCGGCCGCCAGCCAGGTTTCTGCGTTCCGCCCCGCGCAGAGCCGTCGCTCGCCGCATTCGGAACGTCCCCTTTTTCGCTCCGCTCGCCTCACGATAACGATTCATGAGCCAGAACTTGGTTATTGTCGAATCGCCAGCCAAAGCCAGGACGATCGAAAAGTACCTGGGGAAGGACTTTCGCGTCTATGCGTCCTACGGCCATGTTCGGGACCTGGTACCCAAGGAGGGCGCCGTCGATCCCCAGCATGACTTCGCGATGAAATACGAACTGATCGACAAGAACGAAAAACACGTCCAGGCCATCGCCAAGGCCGCGGCCAAGGCCGATGCGCTCTATCTGGCCACCGACCCCGACCGGGAGGGCGAGGCCATCTCCTGGCACCTGTGTGAAATCCTGAAGGAAAGGAATCTGCTAGCGAAAAAGGCGGTACACCGCGTGGTGTTCCACGAGATCACCAAGCGCGCGATCACCGACGCCATCGAGCATCCCACGGCCCTTTCCGAAGACCTGATCAACGCCCAGCAAGCGCGCCGGGCGCTGGATTATCTGGTCGGTTTCAAGCTGTCGCCGCTGTTGTGGCGAAAGATTCGCCGCGGCCTGTCAGCCGGCCGGGTGCAGAGCCCGGCGTTACGGATGATCGTCGAGCGCGAACTCGAGATCGAGCGTTTCAAGACCGAAGAATACTGGACGATCGAAGCGGATCTGCTGTCCGAGGGACAGCCGCTCGGCGCCCGCCTGACCCACTTTCAGGGCAAGAAACTCGAACAGTTCAGCATCACCACCGAGCCGCAGGCCACGGAAATCCGGGCCGCGCTGCTACGGCAGGCGGCGGGCAAACTGACCGTCGTCAAGGTCGAGGAAAAACAGCGCAAGCGCCAGCCGGCCGCTCCGTTCACGACCTCCACGCTGCAGCAGGAAGCCGCGCGCAAGCTCGGATTCACCACCAAACGGACGATGACCGTCGCGCAGCAGCTCTATGAAGGCATCGATCTCGGCGGGGAAAGTGTCGGATTGATCAGCTACATGCGAACCGACTCGGTGAACCTGGCGGCGGAAGCCATCCAGGAGTTCCGCCATCTGATCGAGCAGCGCTTCGGTCGCGAGAATCTGCCGGAGCACCCGCGAATCTACAAAACCAAGAGCAAGAATGCGCAGGAGGCACACGAAGCGATACGACCGACCTCGGTCTTTCGCGCACCGGAATCGGTCAAGCCCCACCTGACTGCCGATCAGTTCAAGCTCTACAGTTTGATCTGGAAGCGCAGCGTCGCCTGCCAGATGATTCACGCGACGATCAATACGGTCGCAGTGGACTTTGGCTGCGGCGAAGGCCATCTTTTCCGGGCAACCGGCTCCACCGTGACGCATCCGGGATTCATGGCCGTCTATCTGGAGGGTCAGGACGATGCCCCCAGCGAGGAAGACGAACGCTATCTTCCGAGCCTCAAGGAGGGCCAGACCGTCGATCTGGTAGACATCCAGACCAATCAGCATTTCACCGAACCGCCGCCCCGGTATTCCGAGGCCAGCCTGGTGAAAGCGCTGGAGGAATACGGTATCGGCCGGCCATCGACCTATTCTTCGATCATCTCCACGCTGCAGCAGCGGCAGTACGTGACGCTGGACAGCAAGCGGTTCCATCCCACGGACGTCGGCCGAATCGTCAACAAGTTTCTGACCGAGCATTTCACCCAGTACGTCGATTATCATTTCACCGCCAACCTGGAAGATGATCTGGACGCCGTTTCACGCGGCGAAAAGAGCTGGGTACCGCTGATGCGGGAGTTCTGGGAGCCGTTCAAGACGCTGATCGAATCCAAGGATGAAACGGTCAAGCGCGCGGATGTGACCCACGAATCGCTGGACGAAACCTGCCCCGAATGTGGGGGCCAACTGTCGATACGATTGGGGCGCAATGGACGTTTTATCGGCTGCAACAACTACCCCACCTGCAAATATACCCGGAATCTGAAGGAGGAAGAGGGTGCCGCGGCCAGCCCGGAGATCGTCGAAGGCCGAACCTGTCCCAAATGCGAGTCAGCGCTGGTCATCAAGGAAGGGCGTTACGGCAAATTCATCGGTTGTAGCGCCTATCCGAAGTGCAAGCATATCGAACCGCTGGAGAAGCCAACCGACACCGGCGTCCCCTGTCCGGAATGCCACAAGGGCACGCTGATCAAGCGAAAATCGCGATTCGGCAAACTGTTCTATTCGTGCTCCACCTATCCCGCCTGCAGCTACGCGGCATGGAATCCGCCCATCGCCGAACGCTGCCCGTCGTGCGGATGGCCGATCCTGACGATCAAGACCACCAAGCGGCGCGGGACCGAGAAAGTGTGTCCGCAGAAAAATTGCGGCTACACCGCACCTTACGACGGCGACGATCTGGCCGACACCGCGGCGTGACGGCGACCGCCCGCGCAGCGTTCCGCACCCCGCAAACGGCGGCCCGATGACGCCCTGGCACGCCGATTCCTTGACACGCAACAACAGCAAACTTAGGATTGCCCGATTTTATGGCCGCCCAAACCGGCCTGCCCATGACCGCGTCACGCGCCAAATGAATCAAGCCAACGTTCCGGAATCTCCTCTGCCCGGCGAATCCTCCAGCGCGCTTCCGATCGCGGAAGTCAAATGCCTGGTGGCCGATGAGATGGCGGCGGTCGATGCGCTGATTCTGGCCGAGTTGCGCTCGGATGTGGTGCTGATCAACCAGATCGGACAGTACATCGTCCAGAGTGGCGGCAAACGTTTGAGGCCGATGCTCCTGCTGCTGGCGGCCCGTGCACTCGACTACCGCGGTCGCCAGCACATCACGCTGGCGACCGTCATCGAGTTCATCCATACCGCGACGCTGCTGCATGACGATGTCGTCGATGAATCGTCCTTGAGGCGGGGACATGATACCGTGAACTCGCTGTGGGGAAATGCCGCCAGCGTGCTGGTCGGCGATTTCCTGTATTCGCGGGCGTTCGAATTGATGGTCAGCGTGCAGCAGATGCGGATCATGGCGATCATGTCGCGGACCACGACCGCCATCGCCGAGGGCGAAGTGCTGCAACTGCTGAACTGCAACAACCCTGCGACCACCGAACAAAACTACCTCGACGTGATCGCGCGGAAGACCGCAATCCTGTTCAGTACCGCCGCCCAGTTGGCAGCCGTGGTGTCCCAGCAGAGCGAGGAAGTCGAGCACGCGTTGCGCCGCTACGGACTACACCTCGGCACGGCTTTTCAGCTGATCGACGATGCGCTCGATTACCAGGCCGACCCGCACGAACTCGGCAAGAATCTGGGCGACGATCTGGCCGAAGGCAAACCGACGCTGCCGCTGATCTACGCGATGGAGCACGCCAGCGACTCGGAGCGGGCACTGCTGCGGCAGGCCATCGAGAATGGCAATCGCGAAGGGTTCAGCGATGTGTTCGCGGTTATTGAATCCACGGACGCAATCGCGTACACTGCGCGGCGTGCTCGGGAAGAGGCGAACAAGGCGATCGAAGCCGTGTCCGTTCTTCGCGAGTCGCCCTACAAGCAAGCCTTGATCGGGCTTGCACGCTTCTCGGTCGATCGAACGTATTGACCGTTCTCATACCTGCGGGGTGTAGCTCAGCCTGGTAGAGCACTGCTTTCGGGAGGCAGTGGCCGGAGGTTCGAATCCTCTCACCCCGACCAAGACAATTCGGTCCACGACCGCACCAGACCGAATCGACGCGGCACCAGCATCTGGCATCGTCCGATGCAGGCGACACCAGTCAAACCCGGGATTGTTGTCAACCCCGATTCGCCGAGGCACGGGGAAGCGTGCCGGCACGAAGGTCGGCGCCGCTAGAAGGATGACGCCCGGATCGCCCACGTCATGCAGTCTACGACGCTCTGCCCGGATGAAGGTGCGCCGATTTTCTAACAGTTTGAGCAGGCCCCGGCATCGTTCACCACGGATCATGGCGCGGTGCGTCACCCGCACGTTGATCGCTTTAGCTCTTCCATTCCCATGCAACCGACTGAATCTTCGTTGACCTTTTCCGACCTCGCAATTGCCGCACCGATCCTTCAAGCCCTCCATGACGTGGGCTACGAGACACCGTCTCCGATTCAGGCGGCGAGCATCCCCCACCTGCTGGCAGGAGATGACCTCGTCGGCCAGGCGCAGACCGGCACCGGCAAGACCGCGGCATTTGCGCTGCCGGTCCTGCACGCGATCGAACTGCAGCGTCGCGAGCCGCAGGCCCTGGTATTGACGCCGACGAGGGAACTGGCGCTACAGGTGGCCGAAGCATTCCAGAGCTACGCTCGTCACCTGCCCGGGTTTCACATCCTGCCCATCTACGGCGGACAATCGATGGATACTCAGTTGCGCCAACTGCGCCGCGGCGTCCATGTCATTGTCGGTACTCCCGGTCGGGTGATGGATCATCTGCGGCGCGAAAGCCTGAATCTCGGTGGCCTGCGTACGCTGGTTCTGGATGAGGCCGACGAGATGCTGAAGATGGGCTTCCTCGAGGATGTCGAGTGGATTCTCGATCATACGCCGCCAGAGCGCCAAGTCGCGTTGTTCTCCGCGACGATGCCGGAGGCCATCCGAAGGGTCGCCAGGCGCCACTTGAAAGATCCCCGCGAAGCCAAGATCGAGGCCAAGACGGCGACGGTCGAAGCAATCTCCCAGCGCTATTGGCTGGGCTCGAGCGCCCACAAACTGGATGCGCTGACCCGGATCCTGGAGGTCGAGGACTTCGATGGCATGTTGATCTTCGTCCGGACCAAGCTGGCCACCGAGGAACTGGCCGAGAAGCTGGAAGCTCGGGGATACTCCGCGGCGGCGCTGAACGGCGACATGAACCAGGCGCTGCGCGAGAAGGTGGTCGAGCGGCTGAAAAAGGGAATGCTGGACATCCTTGTTGCGACCGACGTAGCTGCGCGTGGCCTCGACGTCGACCGCATCAGCCACGTAGTCAACTACGACATCCCGTACGACACGGAAGCCTACGTCCATCGCATAGGCCGAACCGGCCGGGCCGGCCGCAAGGGCGAAGCCATTCTGTTCGTCGCGCCGCGTGAGAAACGCATGCTGGGCGCGATCGAACGCGCGACGCGCCAGCGAATCAAGGAAATGCGCCTGCCGACACACCAGGACATTGCCGAGCGCCGCGTCGAACAGTTCAAGGAACTGGTGATGAATACGCTGGAGCAGGAAGAACTGAGCTACTACCGCCAACTGGTACAGCAGATCAGCAAAGAGCAGAGCCTGTCGCCGACCGATGTCGCCGCAGCGCTGACCTTCCTGGCCCAGAAGGACCGGCCGTTGATACCAGAGGTCCGGCCCCTGACCGCCGCCGGGGACGGCGGGGAACGCAGCACAGGAAGGAAATTCGAGCGCGGCGATCGCCGCGAACGGGTCGATCGGGATCGGGGTCTCGGCGACGACGGCACATTATACCGGATCGAGGTGGGTCGCAACGACGGCGTATCTCCCAAAGACATCGTCGGTGCGATCGCCAACGAAGCAGGCATTCCCGGAAAATCGATCGGCCACATCAAGCTTTACGACGACTTCAGCACCGTGGGACTGCCCGCCGACCTTCCGGCACAGTCGCTGAAGCGGCTGGAAAGGACCTGGATCATGGGTAAGCCGATCAAGATCCGACCCTGGCTCGGCTCTCCCCCCGGCCCGCACCGCGGTGATCGCTCCGGAAAGAGGAAAAGCGATACCAAGCGGGGAAGCGACTAGCCGGAGGCGGGACGAATCGCTTTCGGGCTCGCCGCGAATGATCGATCAACGCGCGGATGGCGATCGGAAGGAATCGACCAACAGCATGGCGATACCGACCGTAATTGCAGAGTCGGCGACGTTGAATGCCGGCCAATGCCAGTCACGGTAGTAGACATCGAGGAAATCGATCACGTAGCCGTAGATCGCCCGGTCGATCAAATTGCCCACCGCGCCGCCGAGCACCAGGGCCCAGGCTGCAGCTTCCCAGCGATGATCCCGACCGAGGCGCGACAACCATGCGATGATGCCGGCACTTGCCGCCAGCGACAGCGCCACGAAGAACCACCGCTGCCAGCCGCCGGCATCGCTCAGGAAGCTGAATGCGGCGCCTTGGTTGCGCAGATAGGTCAAATTGAAAAACGGCAGAAGGTCGATGCTCTGATGGACCTGCATCGAGCGATCGACGATCCACTTCGTGGCCTGGTCCAGTCCCAGGATCACCAACGACAACCACAACCACTTCAACATGGCCGAAACGCGCCTGGACTAGGCGAACAAACGGATTTCGCCCTGACCGGCCACGTTCTGCACGCAGCGACCACAGAGCTCCGGGTGATCCGGATCGCTTCCGACGTCGGCGCGGTGGTGCCAGCAGCGGATGCACTTGGGATGATTCGACTTGACCAGGCGCAGTTCCAGCCCGGGCACGTCCGTCGGCAACGCATCGCTCGGAGCATCCGCCTTGCTAAGAACGCTCGCATAGGACGTCAGCAGCAGGAAGCGTAGTTCGTCGCCGAGGCGGGCCAATGAAGGGTGACTCGCCTCATCCAAATAGCATTCCACCTCCGCATCCAGCGACGACCCGATTTCGCCGCGCACGCGGAGGATCTCCAACTCCCGCATCACGGCCTCGCGGACACTGAGGACCAGGTCCCAGAATTCGCCGTTCATCTCCGCCGTGTCATCCAGCGGGAATAGACCCTGATACCAAGTCTCCAGGAACACCGACGGGCCGCGGGTACCCGGCAGGTGGTGCCAGATCTCGTCGGCGGTGAAACTGGTCATCGGCGCCAACCACCGCACCAAGGCTTCCGCGATGTGGTACAACGCCGTCTGCGCCGATCGGCGGGCGATGCTGTTCTCTCGGCAGGTGTACTGGCGGTCCTTCAGCACGTCCAGGTAGAAGCTTCCCAGGTCGATCGAACAGAAACCATGGGCTTTTTGATAAACCTGATGAAACTGGAAGCTGTCATAGGCGGCAATGATCTCCTGCTGCAGCTTCAGCGCGCGATCCACCGCCCAGCGATCCAACGCCAGCATCTGGTCCGGCGGCAGCAGATGCCGGGCCGGATCGAAGCCGTTCAGATTGGCCAGCAGGTAACGTGCGGTGTTGCGAAGGCGGCGGTAAACATCGGAAGTGCGCTTCAGGATTTCATCCGAGACACTCATTTCGCCCCGGTAATCGGTGGCCGCGACCCACAGCCGAAGCACATCGGCACCCAAGGTCTGCATCACCTTTTGCGGGGCCACCACATTGCCCCTGGACTTCGACATCTTCTTGCCTTCGGCGTCGACCGCGAATCCATGGGTCAGCACTGCCTTGTACGGCGCAACCTCATTGATGGCCACCGACGCAAGCAGGGAAGACTGGAACCAGCCGCGATGCTGATCCGAACCTTCCAGATAGAGGTCTGCCGGAAAGCGCAGGTCGTGCCGTTGCGCCAACACACAGAAATGCGTCACACCGGAATCGAACCAGACATCCAGCGTGTCGGACACCTTTTCATAGTCGCCGGCGTTAGCGCCGAGCAGTTCGGCGGGATCCAACGCGAACCAGGCCTCGATGCCGGCCTGTTCCACACGTTCCGCCACGCGTTCGATCAACGCATCGGTGTCGGAATGCAGCGCACCCGTCTGCCTGTCGACGAACAACGGAATCGGCACCCCCCAGTTCCGCTGCCGGGACACACACCAGTCGGGTCGGTGAGTCACCATCCCCTCGATGCGCGACCGCCCCCAATCCGGAATCCAATCGACTCCGGCAATCTCCTTCAGCGCCTGCGCACGCAACCGTTCCCGATCCATCGAAATGAACCACTGCGGCGTCGCCCGGAAGATCACCGGCGTCTTGTGGCGCCAACAATGGGGGTAGCTGTGCTCGATGCGTTCCTCCCTCACCAAGGCGCCCCGCTGCTGCAGCACCTCGACCACGTGTGCGTTCGCATTCATCACGTGCTCGCCGGCGAACAACTCGGTACCGGCGACGAAGCGACCGTCATCGCCCACCGGGTTGTCCACCTCCAATCCGTAGCGCTGCCCCACCGTGAAGTCTTCCTGGCCATGGCCCGGCGCGGTGTGCACAGCGCCGGTTCCCGCTTCCAGAGTCACGTGATCGCCGAGAATGATCGGCACCTCGCGGTCATAGAACGGGTGCCGCAAACGCATGTGCTCCAGCGCCGCACCCTTGCAGTAGCCGATCACCCGGTAATCGGAACAACCGTAGCGGTCCATCGCGTCCTTCATCAGCGCATCGGCCAGAATCAGTCGCTCCGACCGATCGGCACGCTGTACCACGACGTAATCGAGGTCGGGATGCACCGCCACCGCGCGGTTGGCCGGCAGTGTCCACGGTGTCGTGGTCCAGATCACCACCGACAGCGGCCCCGCGCCGGCGTGATGCGGTACCGAATTGAAACAAGCCAGTAACGCCGCCTCGTCCACTGCCCAGAAGCGGACGTCAATGGCCAACGAACGTTTGTTTTCGTATTCGACTTCTGCCTCGGCCAACGCCGAGCCGCAATCGGTACACCAATGGACCGGCTTTGCGCCTTTGGTCAAATGCCCCCTCGCGGCGACGCGCCCGAGTGCCCGGATGATGTCCGCCTCGAACCGGAAGTCCATGCTCAGGTACGGGCGGTCCCAGTCGCCCAACACACCGAGGCGAATGAAATCGCGCTTCTGCGTTTCCACCTGCTCTGCAGCATACGCACGGCAGGCGCTGCGAAATGCCCGCGGCTCCGCGGCGACACCGGCCTTGCCAATCTTCTTCTCGACCATCAATTCGATCGGCAGACCGTGACAGTCCCAGCCCGGCACGAACGGTGCGTCGTAGCCGCTCAACCCTTTGCTCTTGACGATGATGTCTTTCAGGATTTTGTTCACCGCGTGACCGATGTGGATATCGCCGTTGGCATACGGCGGGCCATCATGCAGCACGTATTTCGGGGCGCCGTCGCGCTGGCTCCGCAGAGTCGCGTAGAGATCGATGGATCGCCAATATTCCAGTTGTTCGGGTTCGCGGTTCGCCAGATTGGCTTTCATCGGGAAAGCCGTCTGGGGCAGATTCAGGGTGCTTTTGTAGTCCATGATCGTGATGCCTGGCTGGAAAGATGGCTCGATTCAGCGAAAACCGAAGAAGGAGCGGGCTGCCTCGACGTCGCGTTCGATCTGCGCCCGCAACTCCGACAGATCGGAAAATTTGCGCTCGCCCCTCAGCCTCCGGTGGAAGCGCACCTCCAACCGCATTCCATAAAGGTCGTGATCGAAATCGAACAAATGGACTTCCAGGAGGAGATGCCGGATTCCCTGCACTGTCGGGCGGAAACCGAGGTTCGCGACGCCGGGGAGATGAGGCTCGCCGAAGCCGTGCATTGTAACGGCAAAAACGCCGTGGATAGGAACGGTTTTCCGGGCGACGGCGATGTTGGCGGTGGGAAATCCCAGTTGCCGCCCCCGCTGCTCACCGGGAACCACCCGGCCGCACATCGAATAAGGGCGGCCCAGCAGCCGCTCCGCGAAATCCAGCCGGTCTGCGGCCAACGCCTCGCGGATCAGCGTGCTGCTCACGCGGCGTTCGTCGATCCGAACCGAGTCGGTATCGCGCACGCGAAACCCGTATTTCTGTCCGGCCCGGACCAGATCGTCGAAGTTGCCGGCGCGATGTCGGCCGAACCGGAAATCATCACCCACCACCAGAAATTTCACATTCAGGCGATCGACCAGAATCCGTCGCACGAAAAGCTCGGCCGGCAGATCGGCAAGGCTTCGATTGAAGCGCAGCAGAACCACCAGATCGACCGGTAGTCGACCCAGCTGTGACAGCTTTTCTCGCAAACGCGTCAACCGCGCCGGCGCGGTTTCCGGAAAGAAGAACTCTCGCGGCTGGGGTTCGAACAACAGCACGGCGACCGGGAGGCCCAGCCGCCGCCCCTCGGCTGCCAGCGTGTTGACGACTTGCTGGTGGCCGAGATGAACCCCGTCAAAATTGCCGATCGTCGCGACACAGCCGTGCGCGACCTCCTCGATGCTGTGCTGACCGCTAACGAGCCGCATCGGGATCGGTACCGCCTTTCATCGACCGTCTCGCGGAGACGACGTGAGGACCAGATGACGCGCGCGAAGCCCGGACAGCAGCAAACCGCTTCCGTAGGCCGCGATCCCCGTGGCGATGTAAAGGGCCAGATGGGCGAGCCGGCCGATCGAATGCCATTGCTGCCAAACATCGTCCCCGGGGACCAGCACGATCAGTACCGCGCTCATCGCGACGGAGCCAAATCCCAACCGCAGAAGAAACAGTCCCCATCCAGCGGAGGGCCGATACACTCGAGAGCGCCGCAGGCTGACCAGCAACATCGCCGCATTGACCAACGCGGCCAGAGCGGTGGCGAAGGCGAGTCCCGCGTGCCCCCAACCGACGGGCGCCAACAGTGTGGCCAGCAGCACGCTCAGGACGAGATTCAGCCCGATCGCATATAGCGCGAACCGAAACGGCGTGCGGAAGTCGTGGCGCGCCGCGAAACCGGACAGCAGAAGTCGCGCCGACACGAATCCCACCAGGCCCGCCGAGTAAGTCATCAGGCTGTGGCTGGTCATCTCCACATCCCACGGCGAAAATTCGTGATATTGGAACAGCGCATAAAGCAGAGGCTTTGCCAGTAACATCAGACCGAGCGTCGCCGGAACGGTGACCGTGAGAAGCCCCCGCAAGGCCCAGTCCAGAGAACGGGAAAATTGCTCCCCATCGGCCTCCAAATGGCTCTTCGCCAGGTGCGGCAACATGACCGTTCCGACCGCCACACCGAACAATCCCACCGGAAACTCGACCAAGCGGTCGGAATAGTAAAGCCACGAAACGCTGCCGGACACCAGAAACGAAGCCACCAGTGTATTCAACAACACATTGACCTGGGTCACCGACACACTGACCACGGCCGGCCCGAGCAACTGCAGGACTCGCCGCACATCCGGATCATGGAAGCCCCAGCGCAGACGCGGCACTAAGCCCAATCGCTTCAGGAAAGGGAACTGGAACGCCAGTTGCAGCCCGCCGGCCGCTAGCACGGCCCAGGCCAGCGCGTAAATCGGCTGAGCCAACCGTGGCGCGAGCCAGATCGCGGCTGCGATCATCGAGACATTCAGCAAGGCCGGGGTGAGCGCCGGCACGGCGAACTGGCTGAACGTATTCAGTATCGCGCCAGCGTAAGCGGTCAACGTAATCAGCAGCAAGTACGGCAGCGTAATCTGCACCAGGTCCGAACTCAGTGCCAACAACACCGGATCGCGGACGAAACCGGGAGCGAAGCAGAACACCAACAGCGGCGCCCCAACGATGCCGAGCCCGGTGATCAGGCTCAGCGCCGCGGTCAGGCTTCCGGCGGTCCGATCAAGAAACAGGCGCAAGCCCTCGCGCGAGGACCTTTCCCTGTAACCACTCAGCACCGGCACGAAGGCCTGGGAAAACGACCCTTCAGCAAACAATCGGCGGAGAAAGTTCGGAATTCGGAACGCGACGAAAAATGCGTCGGTCATGGCATCCGCGCCGAAAAATCCGGCAATCACGGCATCCCGAATGAACCCGAGAATTCTCGAACCCAACGTCAGCATACCGACCAGCGCGGTCGACCGAAACAACGTCCTGCTCAGAGATCAATCCAATGCATCTTGAAAATGGTCGCCAATGATACCAAACCCCATCCGGCCCTCAGGCCATTCCCGCGAACCCTTTCACAATGCGAGTGCTTGTGCGCTCGCCCCGACCGTCGTCTATGTTATACTCCGAAACTTTCTCGCTCCTGGGTGACCGATGAACTTGGAACAGCAGCAGTTGCAGCTTAAGGAACTGATCGCCAAAGGGAAAATGCAGGGGTACCTGACTTATTCCGAAGTCAACGACCACCTGCCGAGCGATATCGTCGATGCCGAGCAGATGGAAGACATCATCTGCATGATTAACGACATGGGTATCGAGGTGCACGAAGATGTACCCGACCCGGACTTGATCCCGCAAACGAACGTCGTCACCGAGGAAGACGAGGAGGAAGCGGCCGAGGCTGCTGCTGCGCTGGCATCGTCGGTCGACAGCGAACTGGGCCGGACCACCGATCCGGTACGGATGTACATGCGCGAAATGGGGACCGTCGAGTTGCTCACGCGGGAAGGCGAATTGAGCATCGCAAAGCGGATCGAACAAGGCATCAACCAGGCGGCCAATGAGTTGGTGCGCTTCCCGGCCGCGATGGACCACTTCCTGAAGGCCTTCGAAGACGTGGAACGCGGTGATCTGCGGCTATCGGATCTGATCTCCGACTTCTTCGACCCCAACCCACCCGAAGCGGTGGTGCTGGACGAGGAAGCCGAAGCCGATCTGATCGATGAGGGCGACAGCGGCCCCGACCCGGAACTGGTCAAGGAAAAGCTGGAAGCCTTCAAGAAGCGCAGCAAGTTGGCAGTCAGCACCCACCAGAAGCTCGGGTTTCATCACGAGAAGACCCAGAAGGCATTCGACTCGGTCGCCGAAACCTTCATGGAATTCAAGAAGACCCCCCAATTCTTCAAGGAACTGACGGATATCCTGCATGCCGTGGTCGAAAAGATCCGCGAACAGGAACGGGTGATCCAGGATCTATGCGTCAACCGGGCGCGCATGCCGCGCGCGGAGTTCCTGAAGTCCTTTCCGAGCAACGAGACCAATGCGGGCTGGATCGACAGCATCGTCGAGTCGGGCAAACCGTATGCTTCGGCGCTGGCCAGCCATACGGACGAAATCAAGCGCGCCCAGTCGCGGTTGTTGCAGCTCGAGAAGGAAAGCCGCCTGAGCATTGCGGACGTCAAGGAAATCAACCGGCGCGTCGCGATCGGTGAGAATGAGGCCCGCTGTGCCAAGAAGGAAATGATCGAAGCGAATCTGCGCCTGGTCATTTCGATTGCCAAGAAGTATACCAATCGCGGCCTGCAGTTCCTTGATCTGATCCAGGAGGGCAACATCGGCTTGATGAAGGCAGTCGACAAGTTCGAATACCGCCGCGGCTACAAGTTCTCGACCTATGCGACCTGGTGGATCCGGCAGGCCATCACCCGATCGATTGCGGATCAGGCACGGACCATCCGCATCCCGGTCCACATGATCGAGACGATCAACAAGCTGAACCGCATCTCGCGCCAGATGCTGCAGGAGATGGGCCGCGAACCGACCCCCGACGAACTGGCGGACCGGATGGAAATGCCGGAAGACAAGGTTCGCAAGGTATTGAAGATCGCCAAGGAGCCGATCTCGATGGAAACACCGATCGGTGACGACGAAGACTCGCATCTCGGCGATTTCATCGAAGATTCGCGCGTCATGTCGCCGATCGAGCACGGGCCGTCCTTCATCGCGTCGGCCATCAGGC
>CAZXXC010000027.1:0-38492 GCA_964644665.1 uncultured Methylococcaceae bacterium | reverse complement strand
ATTCACGAATACAAGCGCCAGCATTTGAACATTTTGCACGTGATCGCGCTGTACCACCGATTGAAAACCAATCCCAACCAGGAAATACAGCCGCGGACCTTCATCTTTGGCGGAAAGGCCGCTCCGGCCTACCATCTGGCGAAGCTGATCATCCGGCTGATCACTGCGGTGGGCGACGTGGTCAACTGGGACACGGAGGTGCGGGGACGAATCAAGGTGGTCTTCGTACCGAACTTCAACGTGACCAACAGCCAGCGGATCTATCCGGCGGCCGATCTGTCCGAGCAGATTTCGACGGCCGGAAAGGAGGCATCCGGTACCGGCAACATGAAATTCTCGATGAACGGGGCGTTGACGATCGGCACGCTGGACGGTGCCAACGTCGAGATTCGACAGGAGGTCGGACCGGAAAACTTCTTTCTGTTCGGCTTGACAACCGAACAGGTGGCGGCACTCAAGGGTCAGGGCTACGATCCGCTGGATTGCTATCATTCCCAGCCAGAGTTGCGCGAGGTGATCGACCTGATTCGAAGTGGTTATTTCTCCCGTGGTGACACCGAATTGTTCCGTCCGTTAACCGACGGCCTGCTTTACCACGATCCGTATCTGGTGCTGGCCGATTTCGCCTCCTATGTGGAATGTCAGTCACTGGTGAATCAGGCATACGGCGATCCCGAACACTGGACCCGAATGTCGGTGCTAAATGCGGCCCGAACCGGCAAGTTCTCGTCCGATCGCAGCATCCGTGACTATGCCGCAGACATCTGGCGCATCCGGGCCACTCCGATTCGATTGCTGAAGGAGCACGAGGTGGAAGAAGGCGTCCTCCAGTAATGGAGAGCAACGATCGGGTGACCGCATCGCGCGGGGTTGGTAACGGTGGAGGCGGTAACAACAGTCCATGAGCTACGTCGCATTGGCCACGTCCCGCTTTGACGATGTCGTCGCGTTTTACGGCTTCACGTTGGGTTTCCCCAAGATCCGCTCCTGGGACCGCCCGCGCGGGCGCGGCTGCCTGTTCGACCTACAGGGGCTGCGGCTGGAGATCCTGGACGCATCCCGGGAGCAAGCGCCGCAGCGGTTGGGCGACCCCGGCGAGAGGTTCAATCTGGTCGTGGAGGTGGATGACCTCGAACGGGTGCGTGGTAGTTTGAATACCGAAACGACGGAGCCGGTCGAGACGTCTTGGGGAGCGAGGCTGCTTCGGGTATCCGATCCGGACGGAGTGCCGGTCTGGTTTCTGCAGTGGCTGAAGCCGGTATTGGAGGAAGAATGACATCCGATCGGCTTCAACCGCCGGTGTTGGATGTTGCGACACCGATATCCTCGCCCCAGCGCTGCAGCCGCCCGACATCGATGTCGAACAAGTCCAGCACACGGCATACGGTATTGGTGACCATCTCGTCGATGCTTTTCGGCAGCGTATAGAAAGCGGGCACAGGCGGCATTACGATCGCGCCGGCCTCGGTGACGGTCAGCATGTTACGCAAGTGGATCGCATGCAGTGGTGTCTCGCGGACCAGCAGCACCAACCGGCGTCTCTCTTTCAGTACCACGTCCGCTGCCCGAGTCAGCAGGCTAGTGGTTACGCCATTCGCCAGTTCGGCCAGCGTACGCACCGAACAAGGGGCAATTACCATGCCGAAAGTCCGGAACGACCCGCTGGACAGCGCCGCGCCGACATCGTTGATCGGATAGCTCACCGTCGCCAATTGGCGCAATTGCTGGGCGCTAATGTCCAGTTCCTGTGCCCTGGTCATGTCGCCGGCGCGGGAAACGATGAGGTGCGTTTGGATGTCGGTGTCGCGCAGCAGTTCCAGCAGCCTGACCCCGTAGATGATGCCGGTCGCTCCGGTGATGCCGATGATCAGGCGTTTTGCTTTGGCCACGAGAAGTTTTCCTCGTTCACGAGAGAGTCGGGCGGTGCGGAAAAAGCCGTCACTTGCGGCCCGGGATGACCTGCAGTCGGCTGCCTCGCAGATTCCCCATGGACGGCCGCGAAGCGGTCATGTCAATACGCGGTCCAATCGTAACGTGCGCAACTGTTCTGCTGCAACGGTCGGTATACGGCCATTGCCGAATTGAGTTTTCCGGTCGACTGGCATGTCCATTGGCTGGCGGCTTCCGGGTGGGCATCGGTCGGCGGGGAACACGATGACTTCGCCTGTTGGCGCCGATGGCGCCTTCGCGTGGACGGGTGCTGGCTTCGATCACGAACAGCCGTTCCGCATCGCTCTGGTCCGGAATGAAGCCGGCGGGCGCATGCACACCTGGTCATTTGGTTGCATAATTCATCCTGATGGCCCCAATGCCGCTGGGGCGTGCGGACGCAGACGCTGTTGGGGGGCGAAATGGAAGCACAGAGCAAGACGGGTCAACTGAAACCTTTTGGCGATGGATCGAAGATCATCTTTGTCAATCGGTTCTTCTACCCCGACCACTCGGCCACCAGTCAAATTCTGAGTGATCTGGCTTTCCATCTGGCCGGTGAAGGGCGGTCGGTGCACGTGGTCACGAGTCGCCAGCGGCGCGATGATCCGGATGTTCGCCTTGCGGCAGACGAGACGATCCACGGTGTCAAGGTGCACCGGGTCGCCATTCCGAGGCTCCGACATACACGGTCGCTGGGGCGGGCCATCGACTACCTGAGTTTTTATGTCGGCGCAGCGTGGTGTTTGGTTCGGCTGGCACGGCAGGGCGACATCGTGGTGGTCGAAACGGATCCGCCGTTGCTGTCGGTCGTCCTATCACCAGTGGTGCGCCTGCGGCGCGCAAAGCTGGTCACCTGGCTGCAGGACCTTTTTCCGGAGATCGCCTCTGCGCTGGGAGTGCGGGTCATGCAGGGCCGTTTCGGGCGATGGGTCCGAGAATTGAGGGATGCGTCTCTCCGCTCTGCCACGATGAATGTCGTTCTGGGCGAGCGGGAAAAGGCGGTCCTGCTGCGCCGGGGTGTCCCTGAAGATCGCATCCGTCTGATCCATAACTGGTCGGACGACGGCGCCATCCAGCCGATTTCGACTCTGCGTAACCCGCTGCGGAAGACGTGGCAACTCGAAGGAAAATTTGTCGTTGAATATTCTGGCAATCTGGGACGTGCTCATGATGTCGAGACGATCTTGGATGCGGCGGCGCTGTTGAGCCGGTCTTCGGAGGGCTGTGCGGGTGTGCTGGAGAGCGATGGGCGTTCCGAAGTGCCGGATCGATTTGCCGCGACGCCCGCGGTAGATCCGGCCGCACCACGGCTGAATGCGGGCCGTGCGAATCAGGAGGACGGCGAGCGGGCACCCGAGGTCGTTTTCTTGTTCATCGGCGGAGGGCCCCGGTATCAGTGGCTGGTCGATCAAGTCGCGCAACGGGGATTGAAGAACATGCTGTTTCAGCCCTACCAGAGCCGCGAGCGTCTGGTGGAAAGTCTGGGCGTTGGTGATGTTCACCTGATTTCATTGTTGCCGGAAATGGAAGGATTGACTGTCCCGAGCAAGTTTTACGGTATCGCATCGGCCGGCCGCCCGATGGTGTTCATTGGTGACGGTGCCGGAGAAATCAGCCAGTTGTTGAGGAGGGGGCAGTGCGGTGTGACTGTGGCGCCCGGTGATGCCGAGTCACTGGCGGACTGGATCTTGCGGCTGCGGGACCGACCCGACATTCGTCAACTCTGGGGTCGAAATGCGCGGCAATTGTTGGATGAGCGGTTCACTCAGGCGCGGGCGTTTGAGTCCTGGGATGCGGTGCTCGAGGTGCAGGGACAGGCCAAAGAGGCCGGATTAGACGAGTGACCGGAGTAGGGTCGGTTCATCGGAACGGCTGCTGCGGACCCGATCGTTTCGGGTCTCCGGGAACTGGGCGCCCGGCAAGACGGATTCGCCGACGCGCCCGTCGAGGGACAGGGACGGTGGCTGTCGGCGGCATGGCCATGGTCGCTAGCCGGTCGACCGTGCCACGGCGATTGGAGCGGCTAAGGGGTAAGCGACGTTCGGACAGAACGCTGCGCCGCTGCGCACACAGCATCGTGCCGCCGAATGGCCTACTGGACTTCGATATAGAAGGCCCGGAAGGCGGCACAACCGTCTTTGCTCCTCGCGGCGATGGCGATCTGGATTCGGCCTGGCGCCGTGATCGGGCTGTCGGGCGTGACGGCCACTTTCAGATCACCGTTCGGCATCGCAGTGATGTTCGGGGGAACTTCGGCGCCGTTGATCTTGACCGACAGGGTATTGGCATCGGTTTTCGAAGCGATGAACGAGAAGCCGGTAAATGACGCCACCACGCCTTGTTCTGCCGGCGACTCCGGAAAGAAACTCGGTTCATCGCAGCCGCTGCTGCCTCCTCCTCCTCCGTAAGACCAACTAGCGGCGCTAAACAGCATCATCAGGGAAGCCAGGGCACTGCGTCGAAGGTTCATGGCGAACTCCGGTTGCACGAGGAGGTGGATCATATAACGCCATAACCTCGACCACGTGGCAAGCCTGCTGCGCCGGACAGACAAGCGTCTCAGCAGAGAAAAACGCGAGTTTCCCCTGGTTCAATCAGATTATTGCCGCCACCGTCGCGCCAGCAGACCACTGAGGAGTCCTCCGGTGCCACAGACGTGCATCTTGCATTGTGCGACCAAATGGCCTGGATGGCGGCGGTTCCAAAGCATGTACGCCGTTTCGCCGGAACGGCTGCAGTGCAATTGGCGCAACACGGACGTCAGAAAGTGCTCAGTCAGATCGGAGGGCAGGCTGAGACGTCGGACGACGCGAAGTACCGCCTGTTCGTCCACCGCATGGATTTCGATCGGAAGTCGGCGGGCGCGATGCTCGTTGGTCGGAATGTCCCTCTGCGCCTGGGGGATTTGGCGGACGTCGAATGGGCAATCGAACGTCAGTGCGGGCGATCGCGCGGAACGCAAGAACTGAAACAGCCATAAAAGCGCGCCATCAGCGACCAGCAGCCCTGCCCGCACGGTACCCTTGCGCAACGCGGACTCCTCAGGCGGCGTCATGCCGGGGAGGCAGATTTGCAGCACTGAGCCTGTCTTGATGAGAAAATGGGCTGCGGCGCCGTCCGCCGTAGCCAAGGGCAGCGGATAGGCCTGGCCGACCGCAAGCCTGGTCGGCTTGTTGCCGACATCTGTCGCGTCCGGTTCTGCGCGCAAGGAGCCCTCAGCGGACGGATGCAATGGGTATCCGGAAGACATTGGTGGTGATGGGTGGACTTGAACCACCGACCTGAGGGTTATGAATCCTCCGCTCTAACCGCCTGAGCTACATCACCGCGAAAGGAATAGCCGGTACTGACGGCCGGCAATGCGGGACGTCCCGGGGCTTTGCGATTCCCGAGATTTCCGTAGCGCAATACCACGAAGCGGCCCGACCGAACCCTTAATAATATGCAATTTGGCGGCGGCGCTGTCAACAGCGGATCCGCGAATCGGTTGGGTCGGCTTCCGACGCGGACCTTTCGGCCTCTTTCCGTCCCCGTCGGCGTCCTGGATGCGAGGCCGTTCGGCGCAAAGCCGAACAGTCATCTGTCGGTCCAGGATCGGCGGCGGAACAGGTGTTGGAAACCAATGGCAAGCAATGACAGATCCTTCGTGAAATTACGTTGCCGGGCGTAAAGCGCGTCACTCAGGATCACGTCTTCCGGCGTGGCGTCGGGCGGCAACAGCAGCTGCGAAGGGCCGATCAAGCCGGAAGGTGCCCGATCGGCCGCGCGTTGCCAATCGTCGATGCGCTCGGCCGCCTGCTGTTCCGTGATCGGCAAGGTGCCGATCAGTTTCAGGTCGCCCTGGATCACGGCGAGCAGGCGTGGCAAGTAGCGCAATATCGCCGCCTTGCAGGCAAACTCCCAAGTCGTGAAGTTGCGCCGGGTACGGATACCGAATGTGTTCAGTTCGATGCGGTTCCCGCGCAAGACCTTGCGGCGGATCGGGTGTCGGGAATCTTGGCCGCTTGCCAGCACGAGGGCAAGCGGCCAAAGAGGCAGTGAGGCCAGAAACAGGAGTAATCCGATTACCTTGTTCAGCGGTTGAGCGAGATATTCCGCGGTGCCGTCGGCGCCGAGATCGGCGATCAGAAAGGTATCGCTGACTTGCAGTTGTGCGCCGGTGTCGACACGGATCAGGTCGGCGCCGTGGACGATGGCATTGCGGATATGGACCAGTTGCCCGATGTAGGTATTGGGCAAAATCACGCTGTCTTGAATCTCGGCCTCGCTGTCGATCAGCACGTTGTCGGAGACCACCACCACGCCCTCGAACACGGCGCCGGAGTCGACACGGCAATTGGAACCGATCAATGCCACGCCGCGCCGGACCGAACGGGGCGACACCTTCGACTGGCGACCGACCCGGAGGCCGATTGCCGTCTGGCGCCCGGGCAACAGCAGTCCCTGGATTCGGCCGGCAGCCGCGTCGAGATTGGCCGCATGAAAATTGGCCAGATCGCTCAGTGGGTACCATGCCCCTGCCGGACAATCGACCGAAGAGGGCGACGTTCGCTCGTCGTCCGGCGGTGGCCAGCCGACCGCATTCACATCGTCGGCTGCGAAGCCCGGGGCGACACGCAGCACGGCAGCCCGCCGATTGCCGAGCGTCAGCTCTGCGGAGCGGTCCGAATCGGGCGGCACCTTCACAAGGAAATCCCGGAGGCAGGGACTGCGCAGGACGTCTCCCCGCAGAATCAGCATGGGGCCGGTTGCGGGTTCGAGTCGCTGCAGCAGATCGGCGGGGGACTCCTCTCCTCGGCTCAGAACGTACTCGATCGTAAGCCCCCATCGTGCACCGCTGCCGAGCGTGGCCTTGATCTCATCCGCGTGACCCGAGAGGACCAATGTGACGGTACTCAGGCCGGCCATGGCCAGATCTTCCAGGCAATGGATCAACAGCGGCTTGGCGGCGATCGGCAACAAGGCGACAGGGCACTCCGCGGTCAACGGCTGTAGTTCCGCACCGTTGCGGTCGACGAACACGATCACCCGGGTCATCAGTATGCTCCTTTCCCCAGCAGCACCGCTGGGATGGTCTTGAGCAGAATCTTCAGGTCAGTCAACACCGATTGCGAATCGATATAGAGGACATCGAGTTCGACCTGTTGCGGAAAAGGGATGTCGGAGCGACCGGAGATCTGCCAGATGCAGGTGATGCCGGGAATGACCTCCAGCCTTCGCCGATCCGACAAGGAATACAGGTCGACTTCCGTAGGCAGCGGGGGACGGGGGCCGACCAGAGACATGTCGCCGGCGAGGACATTCCAGAGCTGCGGCAATTCGTCGATCGAAGCTTTCCGGATCAAGCGGCCGACCCGAGTGACGCGGGGGTCCCGCTTCATCTTGAACAGCACACCGCCATTCATCTCGTTCCGTGCCAGCAGTGCCTTCCTGCGCTCCTCGGCATCGATGTACATCGATCGAAACTTGTACATCCGGAACAGCTCGCCCCAGCGCCCGACGCGCGTCTGCATGAACAGGACGGGGCCCGGTGATTCGAGCCGGATGGCGAGTGCAACGACCAGAAACAGCGGGAGCAACATCACCAGGCCGATTCCGGCCACTACCACATCGATCAATCGTTTGACCAGGTACGTCCCTTTGACCACGCAATACCATGCCAGCCGCTTCCAGTACACCGCTCCGGACAGACCTGTTCCGTCCCGAGGAGTGGCGTAGCGGGCGAGCAGTCGGGTTCGCAGCAGGTCCCTCTCGTCCTGAGGCAAACCGGGTGTCGTCATGGGGTGCTCCGGGATTGCAGCCAAACACGGTACAGAAACAGCGGGTTGCCGATGACATATCGACGCCATAGCCGGCCCGGTTCCTGGTACAGGCGAAATGCCCATTCGCAGCCGATTTCGCGCATCCACTGCGGCGCCCGCGGCATCTGTCCCGAGTAGAAGTCGAGCAATCCGCCGACCCCGAGCCGGACCGGTGGTGTCAGGTCGCTTCGACGGCGGTCCAGCCAAAGTTCCTGACGCGGCGCGCCGAATGCGACCAGTAGGATCCTCGCTCCGGACTCGTTGATCTGGCGGATCAGATTTGGTTCCTCGTCCGGTTCGAAGAAACCGTGGTGCGTTCCGGCGATATTCAGTGCGGGATACTGCGTTTGCAAATTCTTCGCGGCCAGCGCAGCGATGCCGGGGCGGGCGCCCAGCAGAAACAGCGGCACACCGGCCTCAGCGGCCCGCGCACATAGGCGCGGGAACAGGTCGGTGCCATTGACGTTGGCCTTCAACGACACTCCGAACAGGCGGCATCCCAGCCGCAAGCCGATGCCGTCCGGCAGGACCCGCGCCGCACTCCGCAGGACGCGGCGGTAGTCCTCGTGGCGGTAGGCGATGTTCAGGCAATCGGGGTTCACGAACGCTACCATTGACGGGGCCGATCCTTCTGCTTGGCGAATCAGCCAATCAATAGCCTCATCCATCGTGGTGTTGACGACATCAACGCCGAAAAAGTCGATCGAGTCCGGCGTCGGAAGCGTGCTGTCCCCGCTCAGCGCTGAGCTGACCAGCGATCGGCCCAGCAGGGCGATGTTTCCGGTGGCGGTTTCCGCATAGTAATGGTCACGCTCGACCCCGTGCTCACCCTCGTAGGCAATGCCGATCCGCTGACGTATCCGATAAGGCGAGACGAGACCGGGTCGCTGTGCGAAGCGAAGCCCTTCGACGTCTCGTAGTTGAATGCCTTCCGCTTCGGATACCGGACGCGGACCGACGAAACTCATCTGGCCTACCAGGATGTGGATCAACACCGGCAACTCGCGGCCTAGCCCGGGGCCGGCCAACCGCAATCGGTCGAATCCGGCATGGTAGCGGCCTGCGAGCCGCTGACGGTCGAAGTAACGTCCGTATCGCAAGCGTGCCCAGAGCAGACGAAGCAGGAACCAGGGCAAAAGCAGGATCAGGAGCGCGAGGCTGAGGACCGTATCCAGCGCGCGTGGAAGAACGCCGACCAGAAAGCGGACGATGGGTGCCAGACTTCGCCGGAGTTCGGTTTTCAGAGCGGACTGGCGACGGCCGAGCGGCCCGGGGACGCCCTTCAGATTCAATCTAGACATCGTTGCCACTCGACGGTCCGGCAACAGGGGCCTTCATCCGTGGAATGATCCTTGCGGGTACGCCGACCGCCAATGAGTTCGATGGCACGTCCTGAATCACCACTGCATTCGCGCCGATGACGACGTCGTCGCCAATTCGGATCGAGCCGAGGATCTTCGCGCCGGCACCGACGTCGACTCGATTGCCGATGACTGGCGCGCCGCGCTCGTGGGTGCGTCGCAACCCGACGGTAACCCCGTTGCGAATCACGACGTCATCGCCGAATACCGCATCGCCGCTGATGATGATGTCGCCGAAATGTTCGATCAGAAAGCGTTTGCCTACCACCACTTCGCACGGCAAGTCGATACCCGTCAAGATTTGTGACAAAAGCTTCAGTAACTTGTACGCGAGCGACAGCGGCAGGCGAAACAAGCGCGGATGCACGCGGTAGCGCCAACGGCCAAACCGGTAAACCACCATGACCCACATGCCTTGGCGCTGCCAATCACGCTCGTAGGTTTTCCAGTCTTCGCGCAAGTTATCGAACATGCCGAGCCCCTAGTGCCTTGGTCACCATGGCTGCGGAGGCGAAGTGCGTCCGCCGCGGGTGTCGTCCCAAGCCTGCTGCCACAACCGCACGATCGCGCGCGATTCGTCGTGTTTAGCGGGCGAGCGATGGCGGTTCCTCCAAGCACGCAAAAGGTGCCAAAGAACCTCCTGCTGTCGAACCCACCAGGCGGCCAGTGGCCCATGCCACTTCCGATAGTAGAGTAGTTGGCTGCGCATGCGCCATAGGGTCAACTGCGCGCCGCGGGACGCCATCGTCAGGTGATTCAAGGTTCGCGACGACTCGCCGCCGATATGGGTGACGACGACATCGGGCCAGTACCGGATCTTCGCCCCGGTTTGTTTAATTCGACGGCACAGGTCGACCTCTTCGTAGTACAGGAAGAAACGGGAGTCGAAGTGACCGATCTGTTCCAGCATGCTGCGGCGGAGGATGGAAAACGCCCCCGGGACCCAGTCGACGGCGGCTGGCTGCAACGGGTCCGCCCAGGTCCGGTCCATCTGTCCGAATACACGGCTGTGCGGCAGTCGGCTGGCCAGTCCGCTCAGCGTGAACAATTCCAATAGCGGAGTCGGAAAACGTCTGGCCGATGGTTGGGGGCTGCCGTCTCGCCCGACTAGCCTGGCGCCGCCCAAACCGGTGTCGGGACTCGCATCCATGTGCCTAACGGCCAGTTGCAGGGCGCCGTCTTGCAGAAAGGCGTCGGTGTTCAACAGCACGATATGGCGTCCGCGACACAGCGGGAAACCGAGATTATTGGCATTGCCGAACCCGAGATTGACGTGACTGCGTTCCAGCCTGACCTGCGGGAACTCACGCTCGATCATGTCGGCGGAGCCATCCCGGGATGCGTTGTCGACGACAACAACCTCGCCGCTGATTCCGTGTTGCAGGTGCGCGAGCAAGGAATGCAGGCATTCGCGCGTGAGTTCCCGGGTGTTGAAGGATACCAGCACCACCGACACATCAGGCGTTGGCAACATGGCGGATGCTTAAGTCTTGGTCGCCGGGCGGTCGGTGCGAATCCATGACGCGTTTTTGCCGGCCTTGGCAATGACTTGCGGCAGCATCTTCAACTTCCAAAGCACGTGCAAGGGGGCTCTTGCCAGCAGTAGCACATCTTTCCACCGCCATCCCAGCCTAACCGCGGTCACCGCGTGCAAGGCCAGCAGCGACAATCCGATCACGCCGTAGGTGCGGGTCGCAAACATCGGCACGAACAGCAGTGGCAGGAGCAGAACCGCGTGATAGGACAAAGGGAGCAACCAAAGGTCGAGTAGCGGTTCCAACAATCGCAGCCGCCCTTTGGCCAGTTGTTTCAACAGCCGAGGACTCCATTCGATGATTGCACCGACGCGTCCTCCTTCCCAGCGTGCGCGCTGGCTGGCCGAGGCCGCTGCCGCGGTCGGCAGTTCGGACCAGACGGTGGTGTCGGCCACCAAGTCGACACGGAAGCCGGCATTCACCAGACGCAGGTGATAGTCGAGGTCTTCGGTGATCGACCCGACATCGTACGGGACGAGCGCCAGTGCGTCGCGCGTGATGCCGAAGCCGTTGCCATGGATGCCCACCGAAAGTCCCCAGAACGAGCGGGCTCTGGGCCTTACCACATTGAATGCAAACCACAGAATATTTCGCATGCGTCCGGCCGGGGATGCATCCGTATCGGGTGCGCGGTAGAGGCATTGCAGTGCCTCGGCGCCAGCCTCGAATCGGCGGGTGAATGCGGTCAGCAGATTCTTCTCGGCCACCGTGTCGGCATCGATCACGATGAACGCATCGAAGTCCTCGTCGAGCAACTGGCGGAAGGCGTGGTCGAGTGCATAACCCTTGCCCCGGTGTCGGTCGTCGTGACGGACCAGTACCCGCGCGCCCAGACCCGCCGCGACCATGGCCGTCTGGTCGGTGCAGTTGTCGGCAACGACGATCAGCAACGTCTCGACAGAAGTCGGAGGGTCGCACGCTCGTAGCGATGCGAGCGTCGGAGCAATGGTGCCTGCCTCGTTGTGCGCCGGTACGACCACTGCCAGTTTGCGCAACGGCCGGCTCCGGGGGGTGTTCCTCTGTGGCGGCGGCAGCCACGCGGAAAAGGTGATGAACGCCAGTTCGACGGTTCCAGGGAGGGTGACGATGATCAAGAACGCGGCGACCAGATCCCAAATCATGGGAGATCCCCAGACGGCTGATGGTTATGAGGCCAAGGATAGTAGGGTGCGCAGCTTTTCGGCGAGCATCCGCATGTTTCGTTCCAGATGGTACTCGGCGATAGTCCGTGAGCGACCGGCTTCACCCAGCTTACGTCGCAGCGCCGGATCGTCGACCAGCAATCCGAGCGCTGCCGCGAGACCGACGTCGTCACCGGCGGCGACCAGAAGTCCCTCGCGTTCATCGTGAATCAACTCAGGGATGCCAGTGATTTGGGTTGCCACGCAAGGGATGGCCATCGCCATGGCTTCCATCAGCACGACCGGAATACCTTCGGCGAAACTGGCCAGTGCAAAGCAATCGGCGCAGGCGTAGTAGTCTCGAATCTGGTCCTGGTCCATCGGGCCGGTCAAGGTCACGACATTTTTCAATCCGTGTGACAGCACCCAGTTCTTGAGTTCGGATTCCAACGGTCCGCCGCCGATCAGATAGAGCCTGAGCTTGCGGCCGGCATCGTGCAGTCGCTTGATGGCGCGAAGCAGGATCATGTGACCCTTCGCCTCGGTCAGCCGACCGACGCAGAGAACCGTAAAGCAGTCGTTCTGGATCTGCCTGGGTAAAGGTCGGAACACGTCGGGATCGACGCCCAACCGGCAGATGTGCAATTTGTCCCAGTGGCTGTAAGGGACCAGTTTCATCAGTTGGCTGCGGGCGAATTGGCTGATGCAGACGATGAACTTTGCGTGGATGACCTTTTCCCGAAGGTGATACGCGGATACGTCGTAGAACTCGTCCGGGCCGTGCACGGTCAGCGAGAAATCGATCGGGAACGCATGATGCGCAATCAGCCCGACGGTCGCCGCGGGCGTTGCAAAGTGGATGTGCAGGTGGCCGAGGCCTTGCTGCTCCATCCAACGTCCCACCATCAGGGCTTCGATCCAGTAGAAATGGTTGTAGACCAGGCGCCCGAGGTCCAGACGGCTGAGCTTCCACGTGAACCACAGTGAGCGGCAAAGGCCGAGCGGCTGATGGCGGATCGCCCACATCAACGACGACCAGGCGCCCTTGAGACCCTGGCTCTTGACATAAAACGCGGCGCCCGCTTCCTCCCGCTCGACTTCGGTCAGGGCTTCCGGCAACCGATCCGGCGGGTTGATGGATGCGACATGGATTTCGAAACCTTGCTGCCGAAGGTTTCGCACCTCGCGGAGGATGAAGGTGTGGGAATAAGCCGGGTATTGGCTGACGAGGTAGCCCAAGCGAGGATTGCCGGAAACTCCAACAGCGTTCGGGGGGGTCATGACGGCACCAATTCTCCGTATAGCTCGAGCGCCTGATGAATCTTGGCGCTCCAGGTGTAGCGTTCCAGCACCCGCTGACGGCCGCGAAGCCCGCGTGCTTCCCAGTCGCCCGGGGATTGTACCAAATCCTCGAAAACCGCGATCAGCTCGCGCACGACGCGATCGCGTCCTTCCGCCGGGATGGCCCGCCCAATTTCGTCGTCGACCAACTCTGCGGGACCTCCGTAGGCGATGGCGACCACCGGGCGCGCGCAGGCCATGGCTTCCAGCAGAACGGCGCCGCCGGATTCCCGCACCGAAGGCAGGCAGAACAGATGCGACTCCGCAATCGTCGCGGCGACCTGCACCGGCTGCAGGTCGCCGGTGAACCGTACCAATCCGTCGAGCCCGCGGGCAGACACCTCGCGACGCAGTTCCGCTTCAAGCGGTCCCGCCCCGACCAGCACGAGTTCCAACGGGTGAACCTGTCTGAAGCAGTCCACCGCCTCGATCAGCATCGGGACGCCTTTGAACGGGACCAGTCGACCGACAAACACGATGCGCAGCGGATCGTGCCCGCTCGGGGGGGCGGGGTAAGGTGCGGGGCTGAACACCCCGGGATCCACCGCGTTTTCGATCATCATGCGGCAGCGGCTGCGATCGTGCGCCGGTACCGCTTCAAGGGTACTGCGATTGGCGATCAGGATCGCGGCGGCTTTTCGCGTCGTACCATACATCGCATTGATCAAACGGCCGAAGTTGCGGAGGGGATAAAGCCAGGCAGAATCTGCTCGCATGAAGTCGGGGAAGTTCTTTGGGCTGGTTAGCCCCCCGTTCCAGGGTCCGAGCACCAGCGGAGCGCCGATCCGGTGCAGCAGCGTCGCGGCCACCGGTGAAACCGGTGTCGGCACGTGCACGAGATCCCAATGGGCCCCATGGTTCTGCCGAGCGGCCAGGATCCGCAGCGCAGTGCGGTCGTAGACAAAGTAATCGAGCGACGAGAACAGAAAAACGGCATGCTGACTACGCCGAAAGAGCCGGCTCATCCCCCGGTACAGCGGCCCGGCGAACCATTCGGTGTCGACGTAGATCAAGTCAGTATTCGGCAGCGGGGCTCGCGCAGCCGCCAATGCCTGGCGATTCCGCACGTGTGTCACCAACGTGACGGGTACCTCCGCGGCGAGGCGGGAATACCAGTGCCATCCGATCTGAGAAACCGACCCCATGCCGGGGCCGCATTGGTAGGCGGACAGCAAGACTTTAGGGACTTTGGCCATGGTTCTGGGTTCCTGTCGGATGGATCGTTGTCACGGTCGTTTCATGGCCTTCCGCCCGGCGGAAGCCCGGGGTCCGCACGAAGAAGCATTCCGCCGATAGGGACCCGGCTGGTCATGATAGTGCAAAGTTCCGCTTCCCGAGGTCCGGGCGGAGCCGCGGATCTCGATTTGGCTCGGCGGGGTCCGACCCCGAACATCCGGCCGGCCTAGCATCGCGTCCGATCCCACGACTGCCGCTCGGGATGCCTCTGCTATAACCTAAGGGGTGACACCGGAACGACCGTGGGGTTCCGGTTCGCTGGGCCAACGGCTGTTGGCTCCGTCAACGACCCGTTTCGGGAACCGACGGGACGATGGGTATCGGCTACCGACGCGATCCAGCCGGCGTCACTGAGGAAATCCGTGAGTTCGTCATGAGCAAGTCCCGTTCCGTTGGCGCGTCGCTGTCGCGTAACACGACCGCGTCGATACTTGGGAGACTGCTCTACGTGGTCACCCGGGTCGGTCTGCCTCCTTTGATCCTGCATTTCATCTCGGTTGAAGCCTATGGCATTTGGGCGACCTGCTTCGTGCTGATCAGCTACATCGGGATGGGATCCTTCGGTGTTTCGAACGCCTATATCCGCTACGTGGCCGAATACAACGCAAGAAACGATCCGGAACGCATCGGCTTGTTGCTGAGCGCTGGTCTGTTGCTGACGCTTGCATTCAGCGCCGTCACGCTGTCTGCGCTTTGGCTAGGAATGCCGTGGCTGCTGGCATGGTTCAATATCCCGGTCGACCTGCAGGCTACGGCGCGGGTGCTGATCCTCGGAACGGTGGCCACGATGCTGCTGGACCTGACTTTTGGCGCTTTTTCCTACGTGCTGGCGGGTCTGCAGCGGATCGTACAGTCGACCATCGTCTGGATCATCAGCTATCTGCTGGAAGTCGTGCTGATCGTGGCGTTTCTGCTCAACGGATGGGGAGTCGTCTCGCTGATGTCGGCATTTGCCGCGCGCTACGTGTTTTCCACGGTCGTCTACGTGGTGCTCTGCTTTCGGGCCATTCCCGGTCTACGACTCGGTTTTCGGGGCATGCGCGCGGAGAATTTCCGACCGTTCGTTGGCTATGGCGGCGTGCTGCAGATCATCGGCTTGATCAGCGTCTTTCTGTACTCGGTCGAGAAGATTCTGGCAGGCCGGTTTGCCGGCGCAGGTTCGGTCGCGATTCTGGATGTCGGGCAGAAGTTCCCGATGATGACCAGCCAGGTCTTTTCTGCGGTCACCTCGACCTACCTTCCGGCAGTCTCCCATCTGCACAGCCTCGGTGAGCACGAGGAACTGCGCCGGCTGTACCTGCACGCGACTCGTTCCATGAACGTGTTGAACGGCCTCGCGATGGGTTTCATGGCCGCATTCGCGGGAGCAATGATCAGCGTCTGGCTCGGTGAGCGGCCCGACATCCAGGATACCGTGCCGATTCTGCTAGCTGCGACGCTGGGCTTTCAATTGCACGAGTTATCGGGACCGGCCTCTTCATACTTCCAGGGCATTCACCGGCCGGAACGTCTATTCGAATATCTGGTGCTGCAGGTGTTGGGGATCGGAATCGGCCTGGCTTTCGTGGTGTACTACGTGGGGTACGACGTGGTCGTGATTGCGCAGATCGTTGCGGTCTCACGCATCGTCGGGAGCCTGGTTTATCTGTCGCGTGCCCATCGGACGATCGGCGTCGCCAATATCGTGTTCTTTCGCAAAGTTCTCGCGCCGGGACTGACTCCGTATGCCTGGGGATTCGGTTTGTGGTACCTGATCCATCCTTGGCTGGAGTCGCTGGATGGGCAGCGGTTGCCTCTGCTGGGTGCGCTGGCCGTCGCCGGAATGGTCTATGCGCTGTGGAGCGTCGCCTACCTTTGGTTCGTACAACTGGACCGGGCGGAGCGCCACGCCATCGCTGGCGTGCTGTTGCAGCGCTTGCGTTGATGTCGATTGAGATTGCCGGGCAAGCGGAGCGCAGAACATCGGCTCCGACCGAGACGGGAACGGCAGACCGCCACGCAGGACATGCGGAGAGGCTGGTTCCGAAATTCACAGTGGCATCGTGCCGTCAACGGACGTCGGGTGCGCGCCCCATCGAACTGATTAGGAATTCCAGCACATGTCTTTGACGTCCAGCCGTCGCCGAACGTACCTGATCCAGGAGCCTTCGAGCGACTATGCGTTGCAATTCATCACCCAGATTTTCGTCTCCTTCGGCCTTCGACCGGTATGTTTCTACACCAATCCCAAGGAACGGTACTACGCGGAGCAAGAACACCCGATTCTGCGCTCGTCGGTCATCGAAGCGGCTTATGACGTGACGGACCTCCGCACATTTGCCGCCGAGATTCGGCAGCGCTACGAGGTCCTCGCGGTGATTCCGCATATCGAGCCGCTGGTCGAAACTGCGGCGGTGCTTTGCCGGTTGCTGGACATCGACTGGAACCCGCCGGAACGGTTACGAATGTTCCGCGACAAGATCGCGCTGAAGCGTCATTTGGCGGAGGCCGGGGTCAGGGTCCCGTCGTTCCGTTCGATCGAGTCCGCACAGGAACTGGATCGGCGGGCGCTTCCGGACAAGTTCGTCGTCAAGCCGGTCGACGGCTATGGAAACCGGATGATCGGGGTCTTCACCTCCGGCGAACTCGATGCCGCCAAAAGTCACGTCGGTCATCAGCCCGATGTCCGGTGGATGCTCGAAGAGTTCGTTAGCGGCACCGAGTTCAGTATCAACGGCCAGGTGCGATCGGGGGGCGAGGTCGAGGTGCATGGTATCACCGAGTACCGCCGTCGCTCGATCGGAGGTTTTCATACGGTCTACGACCACGAGTTTCTGTGCCCCAGTTCCCATCCTCATTTTGCTGTGCTGGCCGACTTCGCCGGTGCGGTCTTAGGTGCGACCGGGGTTCGTCGCACACCATTCCACATGGAAGCGATTGTCGACGAGCATGGCCCCACCGTCATCGACCTCGCTGCCCGTCTTGGCGGTTGCGGAATGGTCAACATGCTGAGCCGAGCCCATCCCGAGATGCCGGATGTGCTATCGATTGCCGCTCACGACTACCTGGGCACGAACCGATTTGCGCTGGGCGCCGTGAAATGGGATCGCCACGACGCTCTGCTGTCGATGCAGATTTTCGGTCTTGCCGAGCATGCGGCGGTGATTCACTCACTGGCAGGAATCGAGGAGATCGAGGCGATGCCGGAGTTCATCGGTTGGATTACCAAACCGGCGGTCGGAGACCGTATCTTTCCGACCGATCATTTGCACAGCTCGCCGTTCATTCTGGATGTTTGGGCACCAGCCGACGAGGCGGAACGCCTGGCTTTGGTCGAGCGGGTGCGCGCCGCGATCCGCTGGAACGATGAGCCCTCGGCGACTGCCGAACGGCTTGCACTGGTGCGCCGCAAGGCCAGCGGAACTTTGCGCCGTGCCCGCTGGTTATTGCACCGTTTTCTCATGTCGCGGGGGAAGTGAACATGCGCGTCCTGTTTCTTGGAAACGCCCCAGGCTACTCCGATCACTTTGCGGCGACCTTGGTGCGGCGGTCGAACCGTCGCGCGGACCCGGTCGAACTGGTCGGCATCGTGTGCCCTAGACGCCAAGTGTCTCCCCGATACGGACGACAGTTTCCACACTTCTTGCGCGTCATCCGATTTCTGCAGCAACTGCTCGGCAGCCGGGTATCTGGCCGCATCTTTGGTCAGCGCGGCCGTATCTACCTCGCGATGCAGCACCACGCATCGCAGGCGCGTGTGCCGGTGCTGTATCCTGTATTGCTCGACGAGGTTTTGGAGCCGTTGCGACGACTGGGCCCCGACCTCTGTGTCGTGGCAGGACTCAACCGGATACTGAAACCGCATCTCATCGAGAGATTCCCGCCGGTCTACAATATTCACCCTTCGCTGCTTCCGGCCTATCGGGGAGGTACGCCCGAATTCTGGCAGTTGGCCGACGGCGCGCAGCGGGGCGGCGTGACGCTGCATCGGATCGATCGGGGAATCGATACCGGCCCCATCGTGGTGCAACACGAATTCCCGATTCCACCCTGGTTCGATGCCAGCGAGCTGGCTGGCTTGAGCATTACCACAGGATTGGGATTGATGAACGAGTTCCTCGATGGCTATCCCGCCGTCGCCCACCGGTCGGTGCCGCAGAACGGTGCGGCTTCATATCACCCGTTTCCGGCAGCGTCTGATCGAATTGCGCCGTTTGCGTCGAGCGCTCGCTCCGTGTTCAATCGCGCCCGCGCCTACGGTTGGGCGAATCCCCTGGTCGTTTACGTCGACCGGCAAGGTTGGAGCGCAAATGAGGTGCTGGTCGCGACGGATGCGGGCGAATCCACGTTGGAGCTTCAGATGTTCGACCCGGTACCCTTCGAGGATCAGGCCGATGTTCTGCCCGGCACGGTCCGCCGCACCGCGAGCGGTGGAGTCACGTTGGCGTGTGCCGTCGGGACCGTCCTATTCCGTCGCGCGTACCCAGCCTGAGGCCGCGCAGGCTCCGGCTCGTTGCGTTTGTTTGGCGGTCGCGTACCGAATGCTGGCGACCGAGTCGGCCGCTGTCGACCGGGGCCGTCGAAACTTGCGGATGGAAGCGAGAGCCGGGGTTCGGATCGTAATGAGCTCGGCTAGAACAGCTCGGCGAGGCGTTCGGCCCGCAGCCGATACCACGTCGACCGCGTCTCCGTGATCGCTCGACGGCGGGCGCCAGCGGCGAGTTTCGCCAGGAGTTCCCGGTCGTCGTGCAGGCGTTGCAGCGTGCTGGCCAGCGATTCCGCATCGTCGAGTGGACAGGCCAGTCCGTCAATCCCTTCCCGAAGGGTATCGACACTGGCGGTCGTTCGGAAGGCGACGACGGGAGTTCCGCCCGCCATGGCGTCGTAGAAGGCCCGCCCGAAATCGGTGGTGCGGTGCGGCATGGCAAATACATGGCCGGCGGCGATCGCTCGGTAGATTTCCGTGCCGGGTGGCAGGGCGCCGGGAAATTCGACAAGCTGTTCGATGGCGTATCGCCGGGTTAGGGCCTGAAGTTCGGCGGTACTTTCACCTCCGCCGTAGAGCCGAAGCGTGAATGGAACCCGCCGCTCCTTCAGCAAAGCGCCGGCGCGGATCAGGAAATCAAGCCCCTTCAGCGGCTTATGGCGGCAGGCCGCGATGACCACCAACGGCGCGCCGCTTTCGATTTCGGTTTTCTTCGCGGCGAAAGCGGAATCCGGGATGACGTCCTCGGTTTCGTGCCCAGGTTGCCGGATCGCGAAAGCCTGCTGCGCAACCGCCCGATAGCGGTCCACGGCGGCGGGGGTGTGCAGGAACGTCAGCGATGCGGTGGCGGCAGTTCGCCGCACGCGTGCATCGAGTGCTTCGAGTTGGCGATGTCGGCGCCAGCGCTGTAGCGCGCCGCGGCCAGTTCGCACCCACTCCCAAAGCAGCATGTCGTAGAAATCCTCCGCGATCACGAACAGGGTCTTCTTGCCGAGCCTGGTCGCCAGATCATGTGCAAACGACAGGCCGACGTACGGCGGGAAGACGTTGCTGGTCTGAATCAAATCGGCCGCAGCCACCTCGCGCGCCAGAACCTTGCGGATGGCATACCAGCGCCAAATATCGCGCCGTGAACTGATGTAGGGAAACCCGATGAATGTGATGCCGGATTGTAGACCGACGGTGTCCGCGGTCGGGCCCCAGGTCTGTAAGCCTTGACGAGGGTTGATTTCTGGTGCCGCTACGCGAATGCGCATGCCGGCGGATGCCGCGAGACCCGTCAGATCTCTCGCCCACAGCCCGTCGATCACGGTGTCGTGCCGGTTCTCGCTGCGAGTGAACGGGATGTGGCTGACGAGAAGTAGCGTTCGCACGGGGTCTCCTTGGCCGCTCGGTCTCTTACGGTTTGGCGGAATTTCAGGGCGATCAAGCTACCTCGACCGGTGGTCGAATTCAAGGATCGGGATTTCGCGTGTGACGAATCGGGAGCCTACTCTCGCCACCGGCATGGAACGTCCCGGGTGTGGCAGACCAAAATCTGGCGATGGCACCGTCAGCGGAACCGATTCTTCAACGACTGGCGCAAGCCCCACGGCAGGTAATGGGTGACGATGCGCCGGATATGCGCTGCGACGAGCAGCGGGTCGTTCCAAGGTACATCGCCGAGCACTCGAGGCAAACGACTGAAGGTGTGATCGTCGATCGCTCGAAAGCAATACTGCGGAAATTGGTGAACCATCGCCTGGTCCGCGGCAGGTGTTGCAGGCCGTTGCGTGCACGCCGGAACGCCCGCAATCAGATCGCGGAGACCGGCAGCGAAATCGACACCGACCCGACGACCCAAGTGGTAGCAGGGAGTCGCCCTCGGGTTCAGTTCGATCAGATAGAGCCGTTGATCGGCATTACTTCTCAGCCAGTCGATGCCCGCCAAGCCATGAAAGCCAGTCAGCTTGCCGACCCGGGCGAGCAGGTCTTCCGCCTCCGGCAGTTCGATCAGTTCCCTGACGCACGAAGCCGTCCATGGCGTCGGCCAGAATTCCCGATGCACAGAACTGAGCCAGGCAACAGGACGTCCGTGGTCGAACAGGACTTCGCAGGATCCCGTGATGCCTCTGACAAACGTCTGTACCATCAGAGGGCGATTCGGCGTGCATACCCAGTCATCGAGCACGATGTCGCGCTCGTTCGCGAAGAAGCGAATGCCAGCCCCGGCCATGCCCTCAGCGCGCTTGATCAACAACGGGAATCCGATGTGTCGCGTTGCTGTGGCCAATGCATCCGGATCGGGACACAGCACGAACTTCGGGATGGGCAGACCGGCCTCGGCAGCCGCCCGTAGAAACACCAGTTTGTCGGTAATCAGCGCGATGTGTCGCGGAGTGCGCGGTACTGGCAGGCAACCGGCGCCGCAATCTGCGCGGCAGCGACCGGCGGCAGCCCGAAGCGTGGCCTCGTCGCCGAGTTGCACCCAGGAGTAATCGGCTCCATTTCGGGCAAGATGTTCGCAAAGATGTTGGGCGAATGATTCGGGTTCCGCTGGAGCGGGCGAGAGTCGGTCCACGAATCGAGACCGGCGTACTGCCAGATGCGGTGGAGAGAACAAGTGGATGCGGCAGCCGGCTCGGTGGAACATAGCCGGCAAGCGCCCCGGGCCGATCGCATCGATACGAATGGCGAGAAGGACGCAAGGTCGATCGTGGCAGGACATGGTCATTGCTGAATTGCGAGGGCTGCGGGTCGGGTCTGCGGGCGCAGCGGTTGTGCGACTGCATGGTCCCGCCGGCGTCCATTTGTCCGGTTGATATCAGCCGGTTCTTTGGTGCAGACGGGTGTTTTGACCCAAATACACGCCAAGTATAGGACCGCGCGTTCCGCCCGGGGAGTCAGACGACCCGTCGAAAGCGGAAAGGGCCGGCAAAGCTTGCTGTAGTTGCCCTTGATGTCGCGCCATCCGGTCGGCGCAGCATCAGGTAGCTCTCCGCCCAGCCAATGATCATGAACAGCAGTGGCACGGTCTGTAACCCCAGATAGACCGTCGCGATGGCGAACAGATAAGCCAGAAAGATCGACGCCAGCGTGAAGGCCAGGCAACTACCGGGCGGATCGGCATAGGGCTGGCGCATGCCATAATTCGTCAGGCGGACGATCATCGACACCGAGAGGTACACGAACACGGTGAACGCAATGATCCCATGCATCAGATAGAGCAGCAGGAAAAAATTGTCAATCGACGGCATGCCAAAAACCTTCGGCCACTTGGTCAGGCCCCAGCCGAACCACATCTGCTGGTTCGCAATGTCGAGATACTGGGTCACTAATTCGTAGCGGTATGCTGCAGTTTCCTGATTTTCCGACAAGGCATGCATTCTGCCGACCGAAGCCCACTGCAGAAAGCCAATCAAGGCCGGGATGCCCACCACCACCAGCAGCGCCAGGATCACCGTCATCGCCAGAGCCCGCTGCCGCGAACGGCCGATGATCGGCAGACTCGCGGCGAGAAATGCGGCCAGCCAGGACCCCTTCGCCAACGTCGTGAACAGCCCGAGTCCGGTCGCCAACGTGATGATCTGGGCTGGCGGCAGCGGCAACCACGAGAATTTCGGCCACTGTGCCGGCCAGCTTCTCGACCAGTGGAGCCAACGCTGAAGTCGGTAGGCCACGATCATCATGATGCCTGCCAGCAACGCATGGCCGTAGGGTCCGGCGGCCCGTGCCAGTCCGAAACGAAACGTGGTCACCCATCCTTCACCCTGACCCGGGAACAACGGATCCAGGAATCGGCGCCAGAGGTTCATTGCGAACTTGTTTTCCCAGAGATTGAATAGCATCACGAGGCAGGCACAGGCCACCAGTTGCTTGGCGAAGGCGGTTCGCAAACCGTTGGGTTCGATCAGGCTCTTCGCGAAGAGGTATGGGAACAGCACCGAGGTCAGTTGAAAGAACATCAGGTTCTGTGCGTCCGAGTAACCCGATGCCTGATACTCTGAATAGGAAACGCTCATGGCATACACCGCGACCAGAAGATCGGTAAAGCTGAACCGGTAGCCGGGCATGCCGCGCATCACGAACGCGACGAACAACGCAACCGAAGCGCTCTGGTTGAAGGTGGGGTCAGGGAACCCCGGCGTGATCGCGCGGTAGTAATCGGGGAGCAACAGCAGCAGCGGTAAGTAGACGTTGATAAACGCAGAGGCGAGCGAACGATTCTGCGCCATCTGGAAGGCGAGGAGTCCGGGCAGCAGGGCGATGTACGAGAGCATTCGGCGCGGGGGGCTAGGCTAGGCGGAGAGTCCGGTGGTGCTGCAGATGACGACGGGGCGACGCTCGCTCGGAGCCGGTATGGCGGGGTCGGTGCGCCCCGCATCTGGGCGCACAGTCAACCATGACCGCTGCCTGCATAGTATCCATGGGCTCCTGCGGTGTGCAACTCGATGTGTCCCGTTTTCAAGGCTGGCCAGTTGGGGTTGAACCGGATTGCCAGGAATCGCCTCCTGTAATGCACAATATCAGCCGATTTCCGAAGATGGGGGGGGGAACTCTCGATGTCCGAAACGGGCCGGTTGCCCCAAGACCAGTTGAAGCTGATCGGCAGCTGCGCCGCATCCCTGTTGACGATGTTGCTGGGAGGTTGTAGCCGTGCGCCTGAGGCGGTCCCTGTACCTAGGCACGGGGCGGCGATCGGAATCAATGTCGATGGATTGAGCTATTTCGGGACCGAAGTGGCACCGCTGGACCTATTCAAATTGTCTGCAATGTGGTTCACGCAATGTGATCCCGATCGGGATTTGCGGTGCCATCCGGGTGAGTTTACTGATCCGCTCGCCAGCAGTTGGGATACTCGGGAACAGGGCAAACTGGATCTGGATCTGCACGGTTATCCACGCAGCCTCCCGGGTTCGATCGGTGCGCGCCCTGAAGCCACGAGTTTCACGTCGGTAGCCACGCTGGTTCCCACCGGACTCACATCGCAGAATCCCGTCGGCCGCTTCTTGGTGCTATACAACGGCGAAGGATCGATCGAGTATGGGAGAGGCGCAGCCAAGAATGAGGTGCTCTCCCGGCCGGGGAGGGACGTCATCGACGTCACGACGGATGGCGCGCAGCCGTGGTTTCAGTTGTCAATTCGGGCGACCGATCCCAATGCGAACGGCCGGTATCTGAGAAATGTCCGGGTATTGCCTGCCGGCGGCGTCTGCGGTGGTGATCGCACGGCATACTGTAGCAACACGTCCGACAGCCACGCCTGCGCGGCTGGCTCGACCTGTATCGATTTCGAGGACGTTCTCGCGGAGCAGCCTTTCGACCCTCGCTTCCTGGCAAATCTGCAGCCTTTCCGCGCGGTCCGCTTCATGGGCTTCCAGAACACCAATGGCGCGTTGACGGAATCGTGGGCCCAGCGGACGCTTCCGGAGCGGGCGACCTGGGCGTTGGAACACGGAGATGGTTGCCCGGTGGAGATGATGGTTGCGATCGGCAATCGGTTGGGTGTCGACATCTGGGTCAACATGCCGACGCTGGCGGACGATGATTACGTCAGGCGATTTGCAATGCTGGTCAGGCGGCAGTTGGATCGAAACCGTCGGGTCTACGTGGAATATAGCAATGAAGCATGGAACACGGCTTTCGCGGGTGGTAGCTGGATCGAGCGGCAGGGGCTGGCACGCTGGCCGAACGCACCAGATACGCCATTTGGCAAGCGTTTGCAGTGGTTCGGGATGCGTACCGCGCAGATTTGTGACATCTGGGAACAGGCGTGGGAAGGGGATGCCGATCGGATCATCTGTGTGATGGGTTCGCAAGCGGCCAACACCTGGGTCGCGGAGCAGTCGCTCGATTGTCCGCTCTGGGCTTCCGAGAACGGCGGGATTCCTTGCTATCGGCACCATGTGGATGCATTGGCGATTGCGCCCTATTTCGGTTCCTACATCGGCGATCCCCGACATGCAGCAGAACTCCAGTCCTGGGTCGGGTCTCCGGATGGCGGGCTCGGCAGGTTGTTCTCGGAGATCTTTGAAGGCGGACAGTTTCCCGATTCGCCCGCAGGGGGAGCCTTGGCGCAAGCCAGCCAAGAGATCCAACGCAATGTGGCTGTCGCCCGCCGGCGGAATCTGGAACTCGTGGGCTACGAGGGCGGACAGCATCTGGTGGCTAGGGGTGCAGTGCAGGCGAATGCGGCCATTGCCGCGTTGTTCGTCACGGCGAATCGTGATCCGCGCATGGCAGACGCATACCGAGTCCATCTGCACGACTGGGCGATGGCCGGGGGAGGCCTGTACAATCTCTGGGTCAGCGTCGGTCCTTATTCCTCATGGGGGAGCTGGGGCCTGCTGGAACATCGCGATCAGGGAAGCTCACCGAAGTACGATGCGGTAAAGCGTTTCATCGCAGAACTCGAAACGGCCGGCAACTGACGCGGCGGGTACATTTATGCCGTGATCGGATCGCGTACCGAGCCAGTCGTGCCGCAACCGTTCGCCTCTTGGACACTCAGACTGCCGATCTCGAAGCGATCGGATCTGTTGGCACAAGGAGTGCTTGAGATTCACGGAAAGGAAAAACACAAATCCCGCAGGATGCGGCCTCAGGAGAGTGTCATGAAATACCGGTTTGATCACGAGATCGCATTGGAACTCACCAAAGCCATGACGATTGCGGGTGGCTGGATGTTCGGGTGGACGGGCCTCCTCCTATTGCTGGCACTGATGTGAGGCAAGTTCCGCCTCCGAACTTCGGGCCACGGCACTCCGAACAAGCCGACTCCAGCCGGAATCGATGCCAATCGAGGTAGCCGCGGTGTCGAGAGCCAGTGCGTCAGCCGACGGTGGTGGGCGCCGGCGTACGGGCTGGAACGCCGACCACGAGCGTGTCGGGCTGCACGTCCCTGGTCACCACCGCGTTGGCTCCCACGACTGCGCTTACGCCGATGGTGACTCCCGGCAGCACAGTCACGCCGCGGCCGATCCAGGCATTGCGGCAGATGCGGATCGGGGCGCTCTGGTGGCCGGTGTTTCGGACCGAGCGCCCGGCCACTACACGATGGTTGGCATCGCGGACACTGGTGTACTCTCCGATCATGACCCCGTCTTCAATGACGACTTCTTCGAAGGCAACGACATGCACGCCGCGCGAAATCACGACGTCGTCGCCGATTCGGATCAGCCCTTGACCCTGGGTCTCGAGGTAAATATCACGGTAGAGGTAGAGATTCCTGCCGAGCACGATGCGGCGCGTGCCGTGCAGTTCCGGTGTTCCGCTCACCACCACGCTGGCGTCCAGCCGACCGCCCAAGGCGGCGCGCAAGCGCGTATGAGCCCAGACACGGCGCAACGCTTCCAGCCGGTCCGTCACCAGTGCCAACGGCGTCAGGGTGGCGACCAACAGCCGTTTCGCGAAATGGGGCATGATCTTACTTATATTCGATCAGGTGTCGCTTCCGCCCCTGCAGGCGATTCCACCAATATTCGATCTGGCCGACCGTGATTGGAATCTGTTGCAGGTGGGAATGGATGCCATAACACAATAGTGTCCAGGGGTCGTCGCATTTCCAGCGGGCCCGATAGGCGCTACGCAACGAAAGCGCCAGGTAGGTCAAGCCGGCGAAGACGAGCGGCCAGGCTGTGGCGGCGGTCGCAGTGGCCACTGCGGCGCCGAGCAAGAGTGTAGCCAGCACCGCGCTGTGAATCCAATTTCTCTTCGCCTCGCTGCGCCAGAGAGGGAATGCAGTGTTCTTCAACCGCTGGGAAACGTCGGCATAAGCGTAACCGGCCCGCACCGCTCGCCGCCAGTATGCCGCCCAGCGGGTGATGGCCAAGTCGTGACGGGTCATCGGCTGATCGATGTGGAAGATCACGTAACCCTTGGCGCGCATGCGCTGGCAGAGTTCGGGTTCCTCCCCGGCGATCAGGTGTTCGCCGAATCCGCCGACCTCCTCCAGCACCGAGCGCCGCATCATGGCGTCGCCACCGCAAAAATCGGTCGGTCCCGGAGGATAGATCCAATCCAGGTCGAGGACACGGTTGAAGATCGACTGCTCGGGGTGTGCTTCCCGTCGATGTCCCCACACGACGGCCACCGCCGGATCGCGCATCGCTTCGCGCGCCTTCTCGATGAATCCGGGCTGCAAGACGGTATCGCCGTCAAGAAACATGACTTGGGGCGCCTTCGCCGCCCGCCAGCCGGCATTTCGGCCGATCGCAGCGCACGGCCGTTCCGGCCGGACGGTGATGACGATTGCGCCGAGCTGAGCGGCCCGGGCTGGGCTGTCATCCTGAGAGTCGGAATCCACGTAGATGACCTCGGTTGGATAGTCCCGGCCGGCCAGCGACTTCACCGACTCGATACACTTGACGAGTCGTTGGCCTTCGTTGCGGCCGATGATGACGACTGACAAATCAGGCGGCGGGGCCGGGTTCATGCGAGCAGTCCTTGCACCAAACTGCGGTAGTCCGCCAGGCGGGCGGAACCGGAATAATGGGATAGGAGCCGATCGCCTGCTACAGTGGCGATGCGATTGAGGTCGCCTGCGGGTGTGATCTGTAAATCCGTCAACTGATGCGCAAGGCTGTGCACGTCGTCGGCAAGGAAGTGGAAACCGGAAATGCCGGGCTCGATCAGTGCTCCCGCGCCACCGCGATCCGGTACCAGGGCGGGGATTCTTGCCGCCATGGCCTCGAGGATGGCCAAACCAAATGGCTCCTCGGGACAAAGATGGAGAAACAGGTCCGACCGGGACATCGCCTTGGCGATGCGGTCGCTGAACCCCAGGAATTGCACCATGGGGTGGTCCCGAAGGGCCCGTGCCTTTAGGGTCTCGAAGTCCCAGCCGGTACCGTAGACGGCGAAGTCGAGCCGACGCAATTCTGGATGGGCGTCGAGCGTGTCGAGCAGCAGGTCGATGCGCTTGATCGGGTCGACGCGGGATACGAGGATGACCTGCGCGATTCCGTTCGACGAGAACGGCCCGCGATGCGGTGCCGCGTCGATCTGCTCGTCGGGCAGAAAGTTCTCGATGACGCGGATTTGTCGGCGATTCACGCCATGCGCCTCCAATCGCTCCCGAACGAAATCGGACACGGCGACCAGGGTCACGGGATGCCCGTTCAGCTTGCTCTTGCGCCCGTAGCTGAGACGTTCGTCCGTGCCCCCGTGCACCAGATGCGCATGGATGGACGGTCGCCGCAGAAAGCGATTCAGTCCGATAAAGATCAGGGAATGACTGACCGCGGTGCCAAAAAATGCGATCCGGCGAGCGCGAAGCAGAATCCTACCGAGCGCGGTTACAAATTGTCCCAAACTCCGGAACGGCAGCGCCTGAAGTCCGATGCGCTCCGCTTCGGCGATTGCCGCGCCGGGTGGGGCCAGCAGCACCGGCTCAAATTGGTCGCGGAGACCTTGCATTGTGGCCAACGCCATGCGTTCGGTGCCATAGAGGTTACCGCTGTGGAGTGCGTACAGCAGCACGGGTCTCATGTACGCTCGCGCAGTGACAGGTGGCTTTGCAGGATTTCCCGTGCAGCGTCTTCGGCGTCGGTGTACTCTTGAACCATCTGGGCATAATAGCCACCGCCCAACGTGATCTCGAGTCGGGTGACGATGAAGCTGATCACGCGAGGATTCGCGCGTTCCAGGATACGGGCGGCCCGTTTCAGTTCGCCGGGTTTGATCTGATTCGCGCCGATCAGCAGCAAGGTCATGTCGGCGATGCCGGCCAGGAATTCCACGTCGGCGGACAGTAGCACAGGCGGTGCATCCAGCAGCACGACCGGGTAACTGGCCTGCAGCTCGGCGAGCAGCGCCTTCAATCGGTGAATCGAGTGGAGATGCGGTTCCATCGGGATACCCACCGCGACACGGTCCGGTAGGGCTCCCTCGCCGGCAATGATCGTCTCGTCGATTTCGGCATATCCGCCGAGCAGCCCAATCAATCCCTCGGTGTCGCGTTGACCGAGATAGCGTGGGTCCGGTTTCAGCGGGTTGGCTTCCATCACCAGGGTCCGCAAGCCGAGTTCGGCGAACTCCAGAGCGAGATCAAAGGCCAGCGTGGTTCCACCCGCGCCGGCCTTCACCGACGTCAGAAGAATCGAGTTGACGTGCTGGCCCTGATGCTCGCGAACCAATGCCAACCCGAGGCGGCGCTTCTGATCTTCGATGACGCGGCGAACGGTGACGTCGGAAGAGTACTCGAACAGCTCTGCTAGTGGCGGGTAGCCGATGACTTTCTGCACCTGACCGGAGGTCTTGATACGCTTGTCCAGCAAGTCGATCAGAAGAGGAACGGCCAGCCCGAACAGCGATGCCGCTACGGTCAACAGCAACAGCATCTTCTTTCTCCCACCCTTGACCGGCAGTTCTGGCGGGCGGGCGGGGGTATCGAGCCGGATGAAACCTGGTGCGTTCGACTCCATTTGGAAGAAACTGACGCGGCTGTCGATCACTTCCAACTGCTTGCGGTCGCGCTCGATCTCGCTGTCCAATTGCAGCGCTTCGCTGTAGTTCTTCGCGAACCAGGCGCTCTTCTGACGTTGCTGCTCGATCAATTCGTTCAGACCTTGTTCGACCTGGCGTGCCAGTCGCACGTTTGCCCGGCGCTCTTCTAACAAGGTATTTTGGGTCGTCTGCAGTAACCGCTGGGTTTCATGTTTCAGTTCGGAGTCGATATCGTCGAGTTCGTGCTTGACCTGTGCATAGAGCGGATGCTCAGGGCTTAGGCCGCTGAAATCCTGCAGCAGTTTGGTCCGGCGCTGATGGAGGTTGGCCTTGAGCGCGTTGAGGCCGGGATCTCGCGAGACGATGTCGAATGCGGCGGCGGTGAGCGCGGCGGCAGCATCCTTATTTCGCGATGCGTCGAACACATCGAGTTTCGCTTCTGCGGCGAGACGATGCCGATGGGCCTCTGCGGCAGCCGTACGGCTGTCGGAAAGCGACTCGTCGAAGGCGTTTGGTTCGTTTTCGGCAAACGTGGTGACCCCCAGTTCCTGTGCGATTTCCAGTCGCCTGCGACTCTTCTGTTCGATCGATCGAAGCAAGCCATCACGTTGGACCCGAATGGCGGAAAGCCGCTGGTCAGCGGCGTAGAACACATCCTCATTTCGGGTCTTTTCCAGATAGGTGGTGACGATCGAGTTGACCAGGTCATCCAGTCCTTGTTTCTCCTTGGATTCCAGCGTCACGGTGATCAAATACGTATCCGCCACTGCGACGACGGCCAGCGCTGCCATCAGGCGTTCTGCGGCACGGCGGTCGGATTCCTCCGGTGTTTGCCAGACAAAGCGCCTTTCTCCCAGTCGATGCAATGCCTCCAATACGATATCGTAGCGTCCGACGGTATGCGCCTGCTGATCCACGTACTGACGGTACTGCTGATAGGACGGCAACTCCTGCTCACGGCTTTCCTGCAGAATGTTTATGAAGCGCGGTGCCACATAAATCACAGCCGTCGCCGAGTAGAGCGCCCGGCCTTTGAACCAGGCGACCGGTGTGCCGAGGATCAGCGCCGCGGCGAACGCCATCATACCTTGGCGCCAGTGCTTGCGAAGGCTCACCATCGGCATGAAAGCGCCGGTGGTAATGTTCGGTGGGTTCGCTTCGACCGCGGGCGCTGCGCTCATGCCGGATCAAGCGACGAGGGAACCATCGACTCGAAAAAAGCCAAGTGAGAGTAAGCGTTGCGGCAACTTTCCGCAGTCGGTCGACGTACCGCCGCTGTTTTCGGTAGCAGTCCCGCTGGCGCCGGCTGGCAACGGATCGGCGGCGGTCGATGGGCCAGTGACTCGCAGCCGCGCAACCCGGACGGCGCCTCGGCACAAACGCTCCGGGATGCGGATTGCGGGATTCGCACTTGCTGTTTGCGTGACGAATCGTGATCGGCAGCCGGCGGTTGTTGGTTGGCCGAGCAATCCATGGCAGTGCTGCAGGGACGAGGCCCGGTGTGGTCGGCCGCCTGCCGGTCAGGAACGAGCCAGTGCCGTGATCGCGGTTTCGGTGGTTTGGAAGATTTCAAAAATATGTTGCAGCCGGGTCAATTCGATCAGGGACTGGATCGCCGGCGAAGGAGCGGCCAGTACCAGCCGCCCGTCCCGGGCTTGTATTGCCTTGAAAGCCGAGATCAAGACCGACAGGCCGCCGGAGTCCATGAATGTGGTTTCGGACAGATCGATGACCATCCTGCCGCTGCCATTCTGTGCAATCCCTTTCAGTTTCTCTCTCGCCTCTGAGACTTCGATCAATGTCAATCGTCCGCTGATCGCAACGATATCGACCCCCTGCTCGGTGCGGTGGCTCAGCGTCATTGACATTCTCCCGTTCGGCGTTGAATTGGCAGGCATCATACCAAAATGCACGGGGCATCCAAGGCCGGCTTTCTATCGCAGAAATCGCGAGGTTTTCAGGGAGCTCCCATCGTATTCAGGAATGTCTTGGCATCTCCTTCGCGGGCCAGATTGCGCAAGGCGTTGAGTTCGTCCGCTAGTACCGGCCAGTCCGTTTGCATCGCGAGGATCAATCGGTCGAGGTCGACCGGATCCGGTCGATGGCAGCTATGCTCGATCAACTCGGCATCGTTCGCGAGTGCCAGTGCGCCGATCTGGGCGCATCCGCCCTTTAACCGGTGAGCGACGCGCTGCGCCTCTTCGAAGTCGCGCCGGCTGATGGCCGACTGCAGCGCATCGAGTAGCCGAGGCGTATCGGACAGAAACAACTCGGTCAGTTGCAGGAAGACGTCCACCAGGTCATCGCCCAAGTCTTCGAGCACATGGGCGAGGGTTTTGCGCTCGATGGCATACCGATGCTGCATGGTAGGGCTCGCAAGTGCTGGAGGGATCGCGCAACTGCCGGTGCGGCCGGATGGGCGTTGCCGATTGTCGTCACGCATGACAGTCGGCGTAAGGAGAAAGCGCGCCCAATCCTCGGGCCGGCGAAGAATTCTGCAAGGCAAGCGACACATCGCCAAGATTTCAATAGTCTAACACCGCGGGCGTTTTTGCCGGTGCGGCCCGCTGGCGGGGAGTCGCGAAGACTTGTCGCGTAGCGGCGCTAAAACACGAATTTTGCACCGATCATCAGTAGGAGCGAGGCCAGGATCGGCTGTAAGACCTTTTCCGGAATTTTCGCACTGAGGTGACTCCCGAGATAGATGCCCGGCAACGATCCCACCAGCAAGCTTCCGAGCAGGTCGAAATCGACATTGCCCATGTGCATGTGACCCAATCCAGCCACTGCGGTGAGCGGGATTGCGTGGGCCAGGTCGGTACCGACGATGCGCACCGTGGCTAATCGGGGGTACAGGAACAGCAGAGTGACCGTGCCGAGAGCGCCGGCGCCGACCGAGGACAACGTGACCAGAATCCCAAGGATCGCCCCGACGAGTACGGTCAACGGCGCTTGCCAGCGGCCGAATCGTTCGCAGTGCGAAAGGCGCTGCAGCGCAGACTTGCGGCCCAGCCGTCGCCGCAACAACAAGGCCAATCCGGTGAAGATCAGGGCGACGCCGAGCGTCAGCGTGATCAGCGACGTGACCGCTTCGTCCTTTTGAAAGACGTACTCCAGCAGGTAGATCACGGTCAGTGCAGCCGGAATGCTGCCGGCTCCAAGCTGCAGCACGATTTTCCATTCGACGGACCGATGGCTGCGATGATGAACGAAGGTGCCACCAGTCTTGGTGATCGCGGCAAACAACAGATCGGTGCCAACGGCTGTCTTGGGCGCGAAGCCGAACAGGAACACCAGCAGCGGGGTCATCAGCGAGCCGCCGCCGACCCCGGTCAATCCCACCAGGAACCCGACCAGCAACCCGGACATGATATAAGCTGTCATCGTCGACTCACTTTGGTTCGATTCAATTCGTGTAAACCCTCCCGGGCGCGGGCCGCCGGTCGCCCGGGCCAGCCTGAACGCCGGCCCGGCTCGCTGGCGGGTTATGGCTCGCAGTGGGCGTCAGTGCCCAGTGATCGTACCGGCGGTGCAGTATAGGTAGACAGCTATAGAAGTTGAAAGAATTAAAACTTCTATGCTTATACGGCTCGGTTCGGACAGGAGTGTTTGGCCGATGACCGCGGTGTCCATCGCAGGAACAGTGACGCGCGCTGTCTCCGCTAGTCCGCTGAAATTCCAGCCTCTGGTTTGCGTGTTTGGCAAGTGTCGGCGGTTGAGGCTTCCATCCGGAGGTGGGGGAATAGGATCACGTCGCGGATCGACGGACAGTCGGTGAAGAACATCACAAGTCGATCGATACCGATGCCTTCACCGGCTGTCGGCGGAAGTCCGTACTCCAGCGCCCGGATGTAATCGGCATCGTAATGCATGGCCTCCTCATCGCCCCTGGCTTTGTTTTCCGCCTGTTGGCGGAATCGCGCCGCCTGGTCCTCGGGGTCGTTCAGCTCGGAGAAGCCGTTGGCCAGCTCACGGCCGGCGACGAAGAATTCGAAACGGTCGGTGATGAAGGGATCGGAGTCGTTGCGGCGGGCCAGGGGTGAGACCTCTGCCGGGTAAGCGGTGATGAAGGTCGGTTCGTCCAACCGATGCTCGACGGTCTTTTCGAAGATTTCGGTTTGAATTTTGCCTAATCCGTCGTCGGGTGCGATCGGGATTCCCAGTCGGCGCGCCACGGCGGCGGCGGAATCCCGCTCGGCGAGATCGCTCGCGGCGATCTCGTGATTGTAATGGAGCACCGATTCCAGCACCGTCATGCGGCGGAATGGTCGACCGAGGTCGTAATGGCGCCCTTGGTGCTGAACGTTGGTCGAGCCCAGCAGATCGCCGGCAATACTTTTCATCAGTTCTTCGGTGAGGTCCATCAGGTCGCGGTAGTCCGCGTAAGCCTGATAAAACTCGATCATTGTGAATTCCGGATTGTGTTTGGTGGACAAGCCTTCATTGCGGAAACTGCGGTTGATCTCGAAAACTTTCTCGAAGCCGCCGACCACCAGCCGTTTCAGGTACAGTTCCGGAGCGATTCGGAGATACAAGGCCATGTCCAGCGCATTGTGATGGGTCACGAACGGCTTCGCGCGTGCGCCCCCCGGAATCGGCTGCATCATCGGGGTCTCGACTTCCAGAAAGTCGCGTTCGACCAAGAATTTGCGGATGTGGCGGATGATGGCGATCCGGAGGAGGAACACGCGGCGCGATTCCTCGTTCATGATCAGGTCCACATAGCGCTGCCGATGCCGCGTCTCGCTGTCGGTGAGACCGTGATACTTTTCCGGCAGCGGTCGCAGCGATTTGGTCAGCAAGCGGATGGCCGATGCCTTGATGGACAATTCGCCGGTCTTGGTGCGGAACAGGGTGCCTTCGACGCCGACGATGTCCCCGATGTCCCATTGCTTGAATTGATCGTAGACGCCTTCGGAGAGCGCATCCTTTTGCAGGAACACTTGCATGCGGCCGGACTGGTCTTGGACGTGGGCAAAGCTCGCCTTGCCCATCAGACGTTTGGCCATCAGGCGGCCGGCGGCCTTGACCCGGATATTGCGGGTTTCGATGGTCGCAGCGTCTTCGCCTCCATATTGCGCATGTAGCGGCTGCACCAGGGTGTTTCGGCGGAAATCGTTGGGAAATGCCTGACCGTTTCGACGCAACTCGGCCAGTTTGGTGCGGCGTTGCGCAATCAGTTTATTCTCGTCTTGCAGATCGTTCATGACGCTTACAGCCCACCCTTCAAGCTGGCTTCGATAAACGGGTCCAGATCGCCGTCCAGAACCGCTTGCGGGTTGCCGGTCTCGACACCGGTGCGGAGATCCTTGATCCGGGATTGGTCCAGAACATAGGATCGAATCTGGCTGCCCCAGCCGATGTCGGACTTGGTGGCCTCGATGGCCTGTTTCTCGGCGTTGCGTTTCTGCATTTCCAACTCGTACAGTTTTGCGCGAAGCTGTTTCATGCAGTGATCGCGATTTGCGTGCTGTGATCGCTCGCTTTGGCACTGCACAACGACTCCGGTCGGGTTGTGCGTGATCCGGACTGCCGATTCGGTTCGATTGACGTGCTGTCCGCCGGCTCCCGAGGCACGGTAGACGTCGACTCGCAGGTCTGCCGGATTGATATCGATCGCGATGTTGTCATCGACTTCGGGAGAAACGAAGACCGAGGCAAACGACGTGTGTCGGCGGTTTCCGGAATCGAACGGCGACTTGCGAACCAGTCGATGAACGCCGGTTTCGGTGCGAAGCCAGCCGTAGGCATAGTCTCCTTCGAAGCGGATCGTCGCGCTCTTGATTCCCGCGACGTCGCCGCCCGATTCCTCGATCAATTCGGTCTTGAAGCCCCGCCGTTCGCCCCAGCGCAGATACATCCGTTCCAGCATCTGCGCCCAGTCTTGCGCTTCGGTGCCCCCGGAACCGGCTTGAATGTCGAGATAGGCGTTGTTCGGGTCCGCCTCGCGTGAAAACATCCGGCGGAACTCCAACCGGGCGACGTCCTGCTCGAATCGCTCCAACTCATCAGCAACGGTTTCGACGGTGGCTGCGTCCTGTTCGTCGACTGCCAAGTCCAGCAGTGCAGCAGCGTCGTCGATACCTTGATCGAGCCGGATCAGGGTATCGACAACGCCTTCCAGCAGGGTTCTTTCGCGGCCGAGGTTCTGTGCCGTCTCCGGTGAGTCCCAGATCTTCGGATCTTCGAGTTCGCGCAAGACTTCCGTCAGTCGTTCACGTTTGACCTCGAAGTCAAAGATACCCCCTAAGGCCGCTCATCCTGGCCTTCAGATCCTTGATTTGGTTATAAAGTGGATTGAGTTCACGCATCGGATACCGCCAAGCGAAACAAACTTAACATGATAGCAAACCCGCCACGTCGCTGACGAATCGAGAGAAGCTCCGGTCGTCGAGGTTTGACCGACCGGTGCGTTTCTAGAGTCGCGGTAGGAACGTCGACCGTTCGAAGTGATTTCTTGGAGGCGAGGTGCGTCCGTGCCGCGCGGGCGATCGATTACCGATCCGGGGCGGCCGCATTTGGGGGCGCCGAGGCGTTCCGGAGCATGCTAACTTTATACTGGATCTGGCGCGAAACATTTCGCGCCGCACCGTCGGTTGTGAAGGGGGCGCACCGCGCGGATCAAAAACGAGCGACACGGTCTCGCACGGGATTGTGGCCGGCCGATCCAGGACACTCGATGTCAACATGAACCCAGGGTACGAACAATGCACGCGAGAAAACTTCCTCCCCCGATTGTCTGGTGCACAACGATTTGTTGTCTGTTCGGCCTGATGGGCAATGTTCAAGCCCAGACCGTGACGCTCCAACCGGTAGCAGATGCCGACGTGGCGTCCACGAAGCCCACAGCCAACTATGGCTACAACGGCACCTTACGCATCGATACCAAACGCGTCAGCTATTTGCGTTTTGACTTAAGTGCACTCGCCGGCGCCACGATCAGGAACGCCGAGTTGCGCCTCTACCAACTCAATGCTGCCGCTTCCGGCAGCCAGCAGAAGGTACATCAAATGGCGGCGACGCCCTGGAGCGAAAGCACGCTTTCCTGGAAGAATCGACCGACGACGGTGGAAGCCACGCTGGCGACTTTCTACAGCCCCAAGCCGACGCTGCCGGATCAGTCATGGATCACCTTCAACACGACTGCGGGGGTCGCCGCGTATGTGGGCCGAAGCGTTACCTTGGCCGTGACCGGCACGAACACCACCACATGGTACGTTAACAGCCGCGAGGCGTCACAAAACAAACCAGCATTAGTGGTCGACTACGACAACCCCAATCAACCGGATCCATCGGTCGCTTTCGACGTGGGAATCAATCTCGCTGCGCCGACCTACTGGGCGACCGAAGTTCCATTCCTGGATTTGATGAAGCTTTCCGACGGCTGGCATACGCAGTGTAACAAGTATCTGGCGGAGGATGCCGATTGCACGCCGGATACCAGTGACTGGGATACCCAGGAACAGGCGGAACTGGCATCGAGATTGGATGCCAATGGCTGGCCAACCTCGCTGCCAGTGGCCAACCCCATACAGCCGGATGGCATCAAGTATACGCGCGTTGCGACGCTGGTTCCCGCGGGGCTTTCGCCGGAACATCCGGCCGGCCGGATCATCGTGAAATACCCGGGTAGCGGGGCACTTGAGTACCGCTTCGACGATGGCGTCGGCATCGTGCGGCATGGTTTCGACCCGCATGATCCTGCGCTGCATCGCGACGAGCTGGATGTGCAGGCCAGTCCCGGGAAGGAAATCTCATGCCGTATCCATGTGATGATCACCGCGACCGATCCGGGCGATCCCATTCGGGACGTACGGATGGTTCCCGAAGGCGGTCTATGCAGTAACGATCCCGGCAAGACCTGCGATCCGGCTGATTCCTCCTCCACGGTCTGCGGCGCCGCTAGTTGTCAGAGTTTCGAGACGGCGGTCGCCACTCAGCCGTTCCATCCCCGGTTCCTGGCGAACCTCAGACCGTTCGACCTGATTCGGACGATGGAGTTTCAGAACACCAATGACTCGCTGCTCGGCGAATGGTCGCAGCGGACTGTACCGTCGTCGAGGCATTGGACGGCCCACGACCACTCCGACGGTGTTCCGCTTGAAATCATTGTCCAGTTGGCCAATACGCTGGGGGCGGATGTCTGGCTGAATGTGTCGTCCCGGGCCACCGACGACTTGGTGGCGCAGATGGCCGGTTTGATCGGGACCCACCTGAGCTCCGACCGGCGGGTCATTCTGGAGTATGCCAATGAAGCGTGGAACACCGCGTTTTCGGCAGGAACCTGGATGGAAAACCAGGGTATTTCAATCTGGCCGGATTCCAGCGAGCACCCTTACGTCAAGCGGTTGAACTGGTATGCGAAGCGCAGCGTGGAGGTCTGCCGCATCTGGAAGGCGGCATGGGGCGCAATCGACAGTTCCCGCGTCACCTGCGTGGCTGGTGCCCAAGCAGCCTCGCCGAATTTTGCCGGAACGGTGCTGGATTGCCCATTGCATGCGCCGGCTTTAGGCCATGCCTGCTATGAGGACTTGGATGGCCTTGCAGTGGCGCCGTATTTCGGCCATTACCTGGGTTCTCCGGAAATTCCCGCCGGCCAAACGCAGTCGAATGTCGATCTGGTTGCTCAGTGGTCCCTCGATGCGCTGTTTGAAGAACTGTCGGTCGGTTCCGGTCTGTTGCCCAATGCCCCGCCGGCCGGTGCATTGCAGTCGGCTCTAAACGAATTGCGCGCGCAATTCGCTGTCGCGCGCGATCGCGGCTTGCCGCTGTATGGGTATGAAGCTGGTCAGCACTTGGTAGGGATTTGGAGCGCAGTATACAACGCGTCACTGGCGGGGCTGTTCACTGCAGCCAACCGGGATGTGCGGATGGGCCTTCTTTACCACGACTATCTGACGGCCTGGCGTGAATGTGGTGCCGGGCCAGTCATGTTGTTTAACAGCGTTGGCCAGTACAGCGCGTGGGGCAGTTGGGGATTGTTGGAATACAGAGACCAGAGCAGCGCGGCCTCGCCCAAGTACCGGACCGTGGTGCAAGACTTTCTGAACAAGCCACTACCCTAGAAATGCCGCTGCTGGATCGTGCGCCACGGACTTCCCCACTCGGTTTTTTTGCGGTCCCGGTGGCGAGCATTTGACGTTTGCAGGACGACGTTCCCGGTTCGGATGGAGATGGAGTGCTGGGGTTCCAATCCAACGCATCCCTGCCTGGCGCAACGGCAGGGTAAATTTGTTCTCGGCTGGTGGCATCAAGTGGCTGGGGTGGGACAGGAG
>CAZXXC010000026.1:36743-40236 GCA_964644665.1 uncultured Methylococcaceae bacterium | reverse complement strand
CTAGTGGTCCTCGCGGCGATGTCAATTGCCGAGGCAAAACCAAACATCGTCTTCATCCTGGCTGACGATCTGGACACGGAGATATTCAGCAAAGAAGAGCGAATGCAGGTGATGTTGGGGGACCAGGGGGCCACATTTCGCAACCACTTCGTCAGCCTGTCGCTTTGCTGCCCGTCACGGGTCGCCACCCTGCGTGGCCAATACGCGCACAATACGGGCGTGTATACCAACACGGCTCCCGACGGCGGGTTCGGCAGGGCTTTTTCCGATGGTCTGGAGCAGTCGACCGTCGCAACCTGGCTTCAGGCAGCGGGTTACCGCACCGGCCTGATCGGGAAGTATCTGAATGGCTATCCCGACGATGCTCCGATCGCCCGCAAGTTTCGTTACATTCCGCCCGGCTGGGGGACTACTGGGTGAGTCCCAACCGTGGTGATCCTTACTACGAATACCTCTACGCTCTCAACGAGAACGGGACCACGGTGGGCTATGGCAATGCACCGAACGACTACCTGACCGATGTACTCACGGTCCACGCAACAAATTTCATTCGGGAATCGGCCAACCAGCCGGGCAAGCCGTTCTTTCTGTACCTCACTCCCTATGCGCCGCATGCGCCCGCGACGCCGCCACCCCGCTACGAGCAGAAATTCCGGCACCGAAGGGTTCCGCACACTGTGTCGTTCAATGAATCGGATGTCAGCGACAAACCGGACTGGATCCAGGCCATGCCGTCGTTGAGCCAAACGGACATTCGCGAGATGAACCGCCTTTATCGGAGGCGCCGCCGTTGCATGCTCGCCGTCGAAGATTTGGTCGGGAATGTCCTCGCCACCTTGCGGGCAACGGGGCAGCTCGACAATACCTACGTGTTCTTTGCCTCCGACAACGGCTTTCATATGGGTCAGCACCGGCTCCCTTCCGGCAAGAACACCGCATTCGAAGAAGACATCCGCGTCCCGCTGGTGGTGCGCGGTCCGGGAGTACCGGCCGGCCTTCTGGTGGATGAGATGACGGCCAATGTGGACTACGCCCCGACTTTTGCGGCGATCGCGGGGGTCACGCCTCCAAGCTTCGTCGATGGCCGTTCACTGCTGCCGCTATTGAGCGGGAAAAAGCCCGGTGCCTGGCGTAAGGCTTTGCTGCTGGAACATAAACAGGGCGTTGTGCCGGATCGGGGCCGGGCGAGCAGCCTGTTGGAGCCACCCGATCCACATGATTTGCAGACCGCGCTGACCGGCGAAGCACCGGACTTTTCGGGGCTTCGAACCGCCGATCTGTTCACTTACGTCGAGTACGTCACCGGGGAACATGAACTCTACGATTTGGGCAAGGATCCGGCACAGCTCACGAATGTCTACAACGACTCCGCGCCGAAATGGAAGACCAAGCTGTCCGCCTGGCTGTCCGTCTTGCGCGGGGCCGCCGGGGACCAGCTACGGCGCGCCGAGGAGGTGCCGCCGTGACGGCGCCGTTCGTCGTACGGGAACAAGCGGCCCCGTGTTGTGATCGACATCTGCAATTGCCGCGATCGAAAGAGCGCGCAGGACCCAACCGGCTCCTTTTGGCCGCTATGTTCAGCGCAGGGATCACCAGCAACTGAACGCGCACCATCGAAATGGTTCGTGTGGGACTGGGAGAACTCCGCGGTTGGCCGTTCCAATCGCGAAGAATTGGTATTGACGCAACGCGCCGCGGCCACCATTCGTAGCAGCAAATCGCTCTTAATTTGCCGTCCGACCGGAGTCAACCGGGCTAAAGCTGGAAAGCTGCCACGAAAAAATGGGCTTCCGGTTGGCCTTCCTTCGCCATGGGGGATATCGCGGAAGCCCCAAGGTGACGAGATTTGAGCCGTGGATTCGCCAGAGGGAGCACGCGCGAATCCACTTCGACAAAGATGTAAGCAAAGTGTGGGCCAATACGCTTTATTATTACCGATCAATGCGTTGAGAATCTATTTTGGGATCGCTCGTGACCGAGCGGTGTGAAATGCACCGGTCAACAACCAGCAGGCTGGCGCTGAGCGATCGCTCGGGCAACAGGTTTCAGAAGGGGGGCGCGGTGAGAGGGATTCCGAATCAATGCCGATCGATGCGCCAAATGGTTTTCGCGATGACACCCCGGAATGAAGGACCGTTTCGCGGTCGCATGGTTCTGTACGCGTGTGGTCTCGGTCGTGCGGTCATCGGCGGGTCATTTCACCCGAAGGCCGCGCGCGGCAACGGCTATGACGACTCAACCCCTTCAAATTCCTGCAAAGAGTAATTGGCGCAGAACTTGTATACGGCGTCGTAGCCGCCCAGGCCGTGCCGGGGACCACCGCAAACGGCTGCCAATTGCCTGGACCCCGGACATCGAAACGAGGAATGCCGCCCATGAAGATCATGACGATCCTCCACAGTCACTGCTGTGGGGAGCCGAAAAACAGGCACTGGCCATGATGGTGGGCCTGAAGTCGCAAGGATACCAGGTATCGTTTGCTGGACCCGCCGACTCGTGGCTCGCCGAGAGTGCAGCCGAAAAGGGAATCGGATGCTTCGGTGTCGCATTGACCGGCTACTTCGACCTGTTGTCGCTAGTGCGCCTGTGCCGGGCAATTCGACTATTCGGGGCGGACGTGCTGCACGGACATCTCGCATGGGGCGCCTACTACGCCGGCCTTGCCGCGCGACTGACTGGCAAGTTTTCCGTAGCCACGGCCCATTTCGTGAATTCCCACAAGCCCTTTCAGTTGGCGAAGCGGGTGATTGCCGTGTCGGAGTCCGTGCGCAATGAACTGATCGAACATCAATGCCGCCCGGAGCGGATCACCGTGATTCGACACGGAATCGAATCCGAGCCACCGGACCCCGCGGCGCGTCCGCGGGTGCGCCGCGCCTTGGCTCTGGGCGATCGTGACATCGCGTTGTGCATGGTCTCGCGTCTGGCGTATTTCGACGGGCATGACCTTGTGCTCGATGCAATGGTGCGTTTGGCCGATCCCCACCTGCATCTTTTCCTCGTCGGCGAAACGCCCGGCGCCGTCTGGTACGACGCATTGCGTGACTGGGTTCGCGACCTGGGGCTCGCCGGCCAGGTTCATGTCCTGGGCCATCGCGAGGAGGTCCGCCAGTTTCTGTCCGCAATGGACATCTTCGTTTCGCCCTCGCAGCGCGAGGCATTTCCAACCGCGGTACTCGAGGCTTGCGCCAGCGGTGTTCCGGTCATTGCATCGCGCGGGGGAGGAACTGGGGAAATCATTCGGCAGCGGGAACATGGACTGTTGTTCGAATCCGGCAATTGCAGAGAATTGGCAGCACTGATTGCGGAACTGGCAGCCGATCCGGAGCTGCGCAGCCGTCTCGCGCGGGAGGCCCGGGAGAACGTGTTACAGCGGTTTTCGCTCGACCAGATGATCGATTCGACCCTTCGCCTGTATCGCTCGGAATTGGACCGTTAATGCCGCTCACGCGACTACACCTCCATGCCGAGGGTTTCCGTGCCGTCCCATCAA
>CAZXXC010000026.1:0-36643 GCA_964644665.1 uncultured Methylococcaceae bacterium | reverse complement strand
ATGTGTTCAGCCGCAACGGTCCGCCGCATCGCTCCATTCTTGTCGGTGGCGATCAGTGCCGTCATTGCGGCCTGCGCGGGACACGATTACCGGCCCGCGCCGCTGCCGGTGTTCATGTCGGAGTCGGCTCGTCCCGATGCCGGTACTGGAAGCGAAAGCGATTCCTCCGCCGACACGGCCCTTTCGCTGCAGGGAGGTGAAGCCAGGACGTTCAGCCTGGATCAGGCCATCCGCCGAGCCTTGGAAGCTGATCCCCGGATTCCGGCAGGACTCGAAAACATCCGCCAGGCGGAAGCCGACCTCGTGACCGCGGGCCTGTTGCCCAATCCGGAACTCCTGTCCGACCTGCTGATGATGCCGTGGGGCCAGCCTTTCCGTCTCGAGAAACAAGGCGGTCCTACCCAGACGGATCACTTTCTCAGCTTTCCTGTCGACTGGTTCCTGTTCGGCAAGCGCGCGGCGGCGCTCATTGCCGCGCAGAAGGGCGTGGACGTGATGACGGCGCAATTCGCCGATCTGGTCCGGCAGCGCATCAGTGGCACCATCGCCGCATTCTACGATGTGCTGGAAGCCCAAGCGCAGCTCGATCTGGCTCGGGTCGACCTGGACAGCCTGTCGCAATTGGAACAGATCACGGCAACACGCGTGGAATTGGGCGGCGTTGGCACCATCGAACTGGACCGCGTCAAACTGGTGATTTTTGGCGCCCGGCGCGAGGTACGCTCACGAGAGGCGATTCTGGTGGCGGCCTTGAGCCGGTTCCGCTCCTTTCTCGGCTTTCCCGATGAAGTGTCGCTAGAGGTTCGCGGGACCCTCGATGTCCAGGCGCCGGCGGAACCCTTATCTCCCGATGCCGCCTTTGCGCTGGCGGCAGAGAACCGGCCCGATTTGATCGCATTGGAGCGGCAGATCGCGATGGCGGCGGCGGATGTTGAGCTGCAGGAACGTCGTGCCTACCCGGATGTCAAGCCGGCATTCGGTTACACCAAGCAGTTCCAGAAGGAGATGGGGTTTCCCAACGCCGATTCCTGGAACGTCGCGCTGCAGATGTCCGTCCCGGTTTTTGACCGCAACCAGGGCAACATCGCCAAGGCGCGCTCAGTCAAGACCCAGGCAGAATTCAACCGCCATGCGCAGTTGGTGGATTTGCGCGCCGAAATCGATCAGGCGGTCAAGAATTTTCAGGCGGCGCGCGACGCGCTGATCATCGACGATCCCGGCCAGCTCGAAGCGGCACAAAACGTACGCGACAAGATCCGAGCCGCGTACGAATTGGGCGGCAAGCCGCTGATCGATGTGCTGGATTCACAGCGCGCCTATCGGGAGACCTTCCGGCTGCACATCGCCAGCCGCTCCAGCTACTGGCATTCCCTGTACGCGCTCAACGCCGCGGTCGGCAAGCAGGTGTTGAAGTGACCGGGACAGCCCCTGGTGGTACGAACACGGCCCACAGCAGGACCAGATGGAAATGGCTGCTCATGCTGGCAACCGCCTTTGCCGCGGGCGCCATCTGGAAATATCGATCCGCGGTCCCAAATCAGCCGGCTTCGAAGCAGGCGGCCGCACCGGCCGTGAGCCTGGCGGGCCCGCATCGGATCGCCGTGCAGCCCGGCAGCCCTTTGGAGAAGAAACTCGACGTTTCAACAGTCCGGAATGAACGCATTCAGACACCTTTATTGACGGTCACCGGCGCCGTCATGGCAAAGCTGCGCCCCGGGCCGGGTTCCATCGAGGACCGCTGGCAGTTCAGCAGCGTCGAACTGTCCGGCATTTTCGCCGAGTGGCAGCACACCGAGACCGCGGTCGAATTCACCAACAAGCAGTTGGCCAAAACGCGCGAACTGACCGCCGCTCAGCTCGCCTCACAGGCACGCGCCGTAGAGCGGCTCCGCAAGCTGGTGGCCACCGGAACCGAGGCGGTCCGCGATTTGACCGCGGCCGAAGCGCATCTGCTGCAGTTACAGTTGACGGGTCAGAAGGACATTTTCGAGGCGGAAAGCGCATTGACCCAAGCCACGCACAGCCATGCCGACTTGCGGCGCCGCCTGTTGCAGGCCGGCGTCGATCCGGCGCTGCTGGAGCGCGCTCCGGAGGGAACGGCGTTGGTCATGGCCGATGTTCCGGAGGTCCGGCTCGGTTTGGTGGCGGTCGGACAATCATGTGAAGCCCGCTTTTACGGTCTGCCCGGTCATCCATTCAAAGGCATCGTCCGGAGCCTCGCGCCGGCCTTGTCGCCGGAGCGGCGCACACTGCGAGTGTTCTTCGAACTCGCTGACAGAGAATCCCGCTTGAAACCGGGAATGTACGCGGAGATCGGCCTCGGCACCGACCCGCGGCACGCGGTGCTGGTTCCTGCCGACGGCGTGCTGCACATCGGCGGTGCGGACTACGTGCTGATCGCGGCCGGGTCCGGTCTCTGGCGGGTGACCGAGGTCCAGGTGGGCGAGCGTACCGGGGAGCAAGTGGAAATCCTCGGCGGCGTCGAGGGCGGGGAACATCTGGTCGGCAATGGAGCCATCCTGTTGAAACCGCTGGTGGTGCAGGCGCTGCTGCAGGCGAAAGCTGCGTCATCGGCGGGCGTTACCGACGAACGATGATACCGGCACTGATCCGCCTGGGGCTGCGCTACCGCTGGATGGTGCTGATCGCGGCCCTTGCGATCGCTGCGTTGGGGCTCTGGTCGTTCACCCGGATGAAGATCGACGCGTATCCGGACATTTCCGCCCAGATGGTGCAGGTCATCACGACCTATCCGGGCCGCGCGCCGGAAGAGGTGGAGCGCCAGGTGACGATCCCGGTCGAGATCGCCATGCGCAATGTCCCGAGGGTGGAAACCATCCGTTCGCGGACCATTTTCGGCTTGTCCGTGGTCCAGCTCATTTTCGAGGAAGGAACTGAGAGCTATTGGGCACGCCAGAGGGTGCAGGAGAAGCTGGCCGGATTGGACTTGCCCGAAAACGCCGCTGCCGAGATGGGACCTTTGGCGACGGCCTACGGCGAGATGCTGCGTTACCAGATCGTTTCCGATGGCCGTTACGATCTGACGGAACTGCGCACCCTCAACGACTGGGTCGTCATACCCCGGTTGCTGCGTGCCGCCGGCGTCGCGGAAGTGCTGAACTTCGGCGGCTATGCCAAACAGCATGCCGTGCTGCTGAATCCAGCCCATTTGCAGCGGTACGGGCTGTCGGTCAACGACGTGGTCGACGCGATCCAGACCAACAATGCCAGTGCCGGCGGCAGTGTTTTGTCCCGCGGCAGCATGTCGTTCGTGATTCGGGGCCGCGGCGCCTTGCAGAATGAGGACGAGATCGGCGCGATCTTCATCGAATCACTCGGCGGCACACCGGTTTTCGTCCGCGATGTCGCGGAAGTCAGGCTGGATCACAGGGTGCCCGCCGGGATATTCAGCAAGGATCTCGAGGACGAGGCAGTCGAAGGGATCGTGTTGCTGCGCAAAGGCGAGAACCCGTCGGAAGTGCTCGCGCGGGTTCAGTCCGCGGTCGCGGAACTCAATGCCGAGGGCTTGCCGGAAGGGGTAACCGTAGCGCCCTATTATGACCGCAGCCATTTGATCGGAAGCACGCTGCACACCGTGGGCCACAGTGTCACTCTGGGCATCGGCCTGGTCCTGCTGGTGTTGCTGGTATTTCTCGGCCGCCCGTCGCTGGCGGCCATCGTCGCGCTGACGATCCCGTTTTCGCTGCTGTTCGCTCTGGTGATGATGTTTGCGGCGGGAATACCCATCGGACTACTGTCCATCGGTGCAATCGATTTCGGCATCATCGTCGACGGCGCCGTGATCATGGCGGAGAACATCGCACGCCGTCTGGATCAGCGCGGACGTGAGCAGCAGCCGATGACCGTCACCCGAACGGTGCTGGAGGCCGCGCTGGAAGTGGAACGCCCGGTGTTCTTCTCGATCCTGATGATCGTCGGAGCGTTCCTCCCGCTGCTGACGCTGACCCGCATCGAGGGTCTGCTATTCCGGCCGATGGCGCTGACGATCGCATTTGCACTGGGGGGTGCTGCGCTGTTCGCGCTCCTCGTGGTGCCGGTCTTGGCGACCATGTTGTTTCGGAACGGCTACCGCGAATGGAACAATCCGGTTTTGGCCTGGCTGTCGGGGCGTTACGCTGGGCTACTCGCGATTCTGATGCAGCACCGGTGGTGGACAGTGGCGGCGGCAGCAGCGCTGCTCGCCGGCATCTTCGCGGTGGTCGTGCCGCGGATGGGGAGCGAGTTCCTGCCGTATATGGACGAGGGGGTGATCTGGGTCCGCGCCAATTTTCCGGAAGGGACGTCGCTGCAGCAAACTTCTCATTTTGGGCGACGCCTGCGCGAAGTCTCGCTGGAATTTCCCGACATTCAATTCGCGGCGGTGCAGACCGGCCGCAACGACAGCGGCACCGACCCGTATCCGCCTAGCCGTATCGAGATGATGGTGGGTCCGAAGCCGCGCGATAGCTGGATCCAGTTCAATCGCAAGCAGGAACTGGTCGCGGCGTTGGGCGCGCGGTTCCGAAGCGAATTCCCCACCACCCGATTCAACTTCACTCAGCCGATCATCGACAGCGTCACCGAAGATACCAATGGCACTTCAGCCAATATGGCGATCGAATTCTCCGGATCCGATTCCGATGTACTGCTGGGCCTGGCCCGTCGGGCTGAAACCCTGCTGAAGCGGGTACCGGGAGCCGTGGACGTCAACATCGAACAGGAAGGACCGCAGCCGCAGCTGGTGATCCAGCCCGACCGTTGGCTGTGCGCGCGCTACAACGTGCGGATCGAGGACGTGACGCGCCTGATCGACACCGCAATCGGCGGCGCCCCGATCGGCACGCTGTTCGAGGGCGAACGCCGCTTCGACATCGTGGCCCGGTTCGCGCCGGAGCATCTGCGCTCGCCGCAGGCCCTGGGCAGATTGCCCGTCTACAACGCCGACGATATTCCGATCCCGCTGGCGCAGGTCGCGCGAATCGAGATCGTCGATGGCCAGACCATGATTGCCCGTGCCGACGGTCGCCGCCGTCTGACCGTCCGCAGCGACATCGTGGGGCGTGATCAGGGGAGCTTCGTGGCGGAGGCACAGCGCCTGCTCGGCCGGGAGATCAAAATACCGCCCGGCTACCACTCAGCCTGGCTGGGCATGTTCGAGAACCTGAAGCGTGCCAAAGAGCATTTCGAACTGCTGGTACCCCTGACGGTCGGCGTGATCTATCTGTTGATGCTGGCGACATTCGCGTCGCAGCGCGCCGCGGTGATCCTGCTGCTGGCGATCCCGTTTGCCTTCGTCGGGGGCGCCGTCGCGCTCCACATGCGGGAGATGAATTTGAACGTCTCATCGGGGGTTGGCTTCGCCGCAGTGTTCGGCGTCTCGATCATGAACGGTGTCTTGATCGTTCGGACCATTACCGACTTGCGACTCGCCGGTGCATCGCTGGACGAGTCGATCCTCCGCGGTTCCGTACGCTGCCTCCGTCCCATCTTGATCGCATCGCTTGTGGCCATCCTGGGCCTCGTTCCCGCATCGTTGGCCACCGGCTTGGGCTCGGACGTGCAGCGCCCGCTGGCCACCGTGATCGTCTGGGGCCTGTTCAGCGCGACCGTGATGACGCTGCTGCTGGTGCCGGTTCTTTACCGCCTGTTCGTGCCGAGGTTGTCGGCCCCACCTTCCATTGATGCCGCGCTCGATCTCTGATCCGGAGGGCGGTTGGGTGTCCCGGCGGCTGCAAGATTGTGTGGTTCCAAGCACGTCGCGAACCACATCGAGGTATCGTCAGCCGACTGGTTGCGCCGGGGTTGGCCGGCGCCGAGAAGCCCCGCATAGCCGCTTTCATGGCGGCTCGATGCCATCAGGTTTGCGCCAGCGGCTTCGGTGTTGTCGACGCGGGATTTGCCGGCATGCGCCATCAGGTCCGCTGGATTTCGGGGCAATTCGGCGTCTGTTTGCGCCTAGCTCAGATCCAGCGGTACGAACATTCGTGTATTGCCTCTTAGGACCAACAGCGCAACATGATGCCGAAGGGCGTCGATCCATTGTCGCAACTGACTCTCGGCAGAGACGGGATGGCCATTCAGGCCGAGAATGATATCTCCCGGCAGGATTCCGGCTTGAGCGGCCGGCCCGACCGCCTGTTCAACCACCAAACCTCCCGCGACGTCGAGCTGTCGGCACTCCGCTTGGTGCAACGGTCTCACGGCCACCCCGAGTGGGTTATGACCCAGCTCCGGTTCCGCCGGCGTTTCCGCTTCGGGGTCAACCAGCAGGCTCACCTTGACCATGAGATCTCGTTGGGCGTTTTCGCGCCAGATGGTCAATCGAGCATTCGACCCGGGTTTGAGATCCGCGACGAGAGGAGGAATGTCCGTGGAATCGTCGATGGTCTGACCGTTCAGTTGCAGAATGATGTCTCCAGGGTGGAGACCGGCTTTGGCTGCAGGGCCATCACCTTGGACCGTATCGACCAGGGCGCCCTTCGACTGCTGCAACCCGAAAGAGTCAGCCAGCGCCTGATCGACATCCTGCACGCTGATTCCCAGACGTCCGCGGTCGACTTTTCCCTGATTAGCCAACTGCTGTTCGATCTTCAGTGCGAGATCGATGGGGATGGCGAACGACAAGCCCTGGTAGCCCCCGCTGCGGCTGTAGATCTGGGAGTTGATACCGATCACCTCCCCCTCCAGATTGAACAGCGGCCCTCCCGAATTACCTGGATTGACGGCAACGTCCGTCTGGATGAACGGCACATAGGCCTCTTCCGGCAGGGCGCGTCCTTTCGCCGAAACGATGCCCGCAGTGACGCTGTTGTTGAAGCCGAACGGGGAGCCGATCGCCACCACCCAGTCGCCGGCTCTCACCCGGGAGGGATCACCCACGCGCACCGTCGGGAGGCCGCGGGCGTCGATCTTGAGCAGTGCCAAGTCGGTCAGTTTGTCGATTCCCAGCAGCTTCGCCCTGAATTCGCGCTTGTCCAGCGTCCGCACCAGCATCTCCGAAGCTCCCGCCACGACGTGCGCGTTGGTGATGATCAAGCCATCCGGCCGGAGAATGAAACCGGAGCCGAGGTTCTGAACCGGTGTCTCGCCCCGGGGCGGACGGCGCTGAAGGCGTTGCAACAACTCGGCGAACGGATCGGCGGGATCGATCTGCGGCACTGTCGCAGGGCCGAATTTCGTCATGCCGCTCACACTGATGTTCACGACCGCCGGGCCGTTTTCGGCCACGATGGTGGCAAAGTCGGGCAGCCCTGACGAAGAAAGAGGACTCGCCGTCGGCGGGGACGATGGCGACACAGCCTTAACCCCGGGTACAGGTGACTCCACGCGGGGGTGGAACCAGACTTGGTCGACAGTGGCGACAATCAACACCGCCGCAGCGATGAGAAGCCGATGTATGTTGTTGGAAGGTTTCAACACCGGGACGGGCCTCCGTCTGAGAGTTTGCGGTTTGTTGTGAACGACGTGCGCGAGGTGGTCAAGGCACTGTGCTTCGGATGAGCGTCAAAACGCGGGTTGCGAAATGGCGACGATCACCGTTCGTTCTCCACATGCGTTGCTCGAAGTTCAGGTTTTGCCCCGTGCACGCGCCGATGCGATGCGGCGAGGTGCTCTTCGATGGCTTCCAGTCGGCTTTTCAATGTGGCGATCTGGTCCGTGCTTCGTGTGTCGGCAAGCTGCCGCTCCATCGCCAGCAAGCGCTCCTGGAGCGTCTGGATTTGGCGCTGAACTGCCGCAATGGTGGCATCCATTGGAATCAGGTGATTCAGCAGAAGTCGGTTGGCGTCGTTGGCCATGAATGGTCTCCAGCGGTGATGATCCGAAAACGGCGCGGGCACACATCCCCGTTCGATTCCCGAACGAATCAGGGATGCTGCGATGATCAGCGGGCGTTGCCGGAAAGCTTGGCGGACCACCGGCGGCGTCCATAGCAGCACGGCGACGCTTCGGCAGGGCCGGGAATTCGGTAGCGGCCCACTGTGGGGATTCGCAATGCGCTGCATGGGCAGCGTTGAGCAAGAGTCGGACCAGGTGTTATCAAGAACAAACTCAAGGAGTTAGCGGTCGTTCCTGGCAGGCGGATCGGTTCCTTCGTGTGAAATCCACCGGGCTGCCCGGGGCAACAGATCGTCGGGACACGGACGGAGTGAAGTCGGCAGCGGGGTGGGTCTTCAGGATGTCACGGCAGCGCCGCCGCATCCCATGGTCGGGTCGGAGGTCAGGCAGGGGTGGCTGCCCCATCGCTCGCTTGAGGCAACCGTGCGGCACTGCTATGGCCGAATCAGGGTCAGGATCCCCGAGAGCAGGTCGAGCGGCTTCGGCGGGCACCCCGGGATCACCGCATCGACGGGCAATACGTTGCTGACTGCCCCACAACTCGCATAGGACACACCGAACTCGCCGCCATTGGCGGCGCAGGTGCCGACTGCGATGACCCACTTGGGATCGGGGGTCGACTGGTAGGTGGCCAGCAACGCATGCTGCATGTGGCGGGAAACAGGACCCGTCACCAGCAGGATGTCGGCATGGCGCGGCGAAGCGACGAAGTGAATTCCGAAGCGCTCGATATCGTAGAACGCATTATTCAGCGCATGGATTTCCAGCTCGCAACCGTTGCAGGAGCCGGCATCGACCTGGCGGATCGCCAGGCTGCCGCGGAATTTGCGGTCGATCACGCCACGGACTTCGGCACCGATTTGCGCCAGCTCCGCATCGTTGCAGGGACCTGCGGGTTCGGTGATCACCCCGACGTCAAAGATTTTCTTGAAGGTACCAATCATGAATGTTGACTCTCACAAATCCTGGGCGGCATATGATGCGTTGACCGACTTGTTGCAGAGCGGAAAATCCGGAACGATGTTGCCATGGATCAGTTGCTCCAATGCCGGCCAGTTGAACACGCTGGGGTCGCGCGGATAGTAGCGGGCGACGAGTCCCCGGTCACCGAACCGGATGTAGGCCAGGACTTCCCCGCGCCAACCCTCGACGGCGCCCAGCCCCTCGGCGGCCGCAGCCGGCGCATCTCCGGGCCAACAGGTGCGGATCGGTCCTGCGGCCAGTTCGCCGAGCAACTGATCCAGCAGTTTCAGCGAAGCCCTGATTTCATCGAACCGGACATGCACGCGGGCGGCTACATCGCCATCACTCCGGGACACCGCATCGACGGTAAGATTGTGATAAGGCGCGTAAGGCCAATCCCGCCGCAGGTCGCAATCGAAGCCGCTGGCCCGGCCGACATAGCCGAGACAACCGAGTGATTCGGCAGTGTCGAAGCGCAGCGTGCCGGCGCCGATCAGCCGGTCCTGCAGAGAGTGATTCGATTCGAGCAGCGGACGCAGTTCCTCGATTTCAGCCGCGAGTGCGGCCTGCCGGGCGTACATCGGTTCGAGAAATTCCTCCCGGAGTTCGATCGCGACGCCGCCGGGGACGACACGATCCATCAGCAGACGATGCCCGAACCACGCCGCATTGTCCCTGAGCCACGCTTCGCGCAGTCGGCCGAACTGATAATGGGCGAAAGGAAATCCTACGTCATTGCAGATCGCCCCGATGTCACCGAGGTGGTTCGCGATTCGCTCGCGTTCGGCCAGGATGCCGCGGATGCCGAGCGCACGGTCGGGGACGGCGAGCCCATAAGCACGTTCCATGGCCATGCAGGCCGCCCAGGTGTGCGCCACCGTGGAATCGCCGGATACCCGGCCGGCCAGGCGCGCCAGCCCTGCGGCGTCCCGGCCCTCGGCGGTTTTCTCGATGCCCTTATGTACGTAACCGAGCCTTTCTTCCAGATTCAACACGGCCTCACCCACCGCCAGGAAACGGAAGTGGCCCGGTTCGATGATGCCGGCGTGGACCGGCCCGACCGGGATCTCATACACTTCCGGCGAGGTGCTGCCAAGAAACGGATACCGTGAGTCCGGCGGGGTCTGAGATTCTGGAGTGCCGACAACCGGAAACGACTTGCGCAGCGGGTACTGATTTTCCGCCCAGGCCTGGTGTCGGACCCAGCGCCGCGGGTCCGGATGCCCCTCGAATTGGACGCCGTACAGGTCCGCGGCATGGCGCTCGACACGGTCCGCTGCCGGAAAATACCGGGCCTGCGACCGGAGTCGTGGTGCCTTTGGATTCAGCGCCGTGCGGACGACCAGAAAGCCGCCGGGCTTCGCCAATACGACATTCGCGTGGAAGCCCTGATCGCCTAAATCGTCCACCCACAAGCCTGCCCAGCGGTACTTGAGCTTGCAGGCCTCGCGGGCGATGGCTTCCCAATCCTTGGGATGCACTTGCCACAAGCTAGCGGGAGGCAATGCAGCTTCATCCATCTCGCTGCTCTCGATCCGTTGATCGGCCAAGGCGTGCCGGAACTCCTCGATCCAGCCGCTCCGATGATCGTCGAGTGGCGCTGAAACCTGCATCGCGTCTTCCCGCGGTTTGTCGTAAACGGTGTGTCTTGAGCGTTGGGACGTTTCCATCTGCGCTGTCTACAACGGAGCACTGCCGGCGATGAGCGAGGTGGCCTGACTGAACCAGTCCGATAGCGCACCCGGGATGGCGAGGCCCAACCACAACACCAGCACGAGATGGGCGAACACCGGCCAGAGATTCGCGCTCACCGGAGCCTGTCCTTCCGGGGCAGGCCCATAGACCATCGGATGGAGGTGACGGAAAAGCCCGGCGAAGGCGACGCCGATTCCGAGGAGCAGCAACGGAGTCAGCCACGGGTAGCTTTGCATCGTGGCCAGCAGCAGCAGGAACTCGCTGGTGAACACGCCGAACGGCGGAAATCCGGCGATTGCCAGGGTACCGATCAAAAGCCCCCAACCGATGGTCGGCTGGGTACGAATCAGCCCCCGGATCTGGTCGATCCTCTGCGTTTTGGCGATCTGCGCGGCATGACCCACGGTGACGAAAATGGCCGACTTGGTCAACGAGTGTACCGTCATATGCAGCAGTGCCGCAAAGGTCGCGAGCGGTCCGCCGACGCCGAACGCGAAGGTCATCGCCCCCATGTGTTCGATCGAGGAATAGCTATACAGACGCTTGATGTCGCGCTGGCGGTGCAGGAACAGCACGGCCACCAGGAACGACAGCAGGCCGAAGCCCATCATCAGATAACCGGCAACATGGCTATCGGTCGCGCGGTCGACCAGCATCTTGCTGCGTACGATCGCATACAGCGAGTCGTTCAGCAGCAGCCCGGACAGAATCGCCGACATCGGTGTCGGCCCTTCGGAATGAGCATCCGGTAGCCAGTTGTGCAGCGGCACCAGCCCGGTCTTGGTGCCGTAGCCGACCAACAGGAACACGAACGCGAGTGTCAGCACCTCCGGATTCAGCTCGGACGCATGCGCATAGAGCCAGGACCAGGTCAGGGCGTGCTCGCCGGCCTGGGGAAGCTGTTCGGCGGCGAAATACAGCAGCACCGTTCCGAACAGGGCCTGGGCGATGCCGAGGCCGCACAGCATGAAGTACTTCCAGGCCGCCTCGATCGATTCCGGTGTGCGGTACAGGCCGACCAGTAGCACCGTGGCCAACGTGGCGCCCTCCATCGCGACCCACATCAGTCCCATGTTGTTGGTGGTCAGCACCAGGAACATGGCCAGCATGAAGCCCTGGTACATCGCATGATAGAGTCGAAGACTGCCGGCCGTGACGCGTCCGTGCCGGAGTTCGTTCTCCATGTAGGGCGATGAGAACAGCGACGTCGTGTAGCCGACGAAGGCCGTCAGCACGATCAGGTAGACGTTGAATCCGTCGACCCGAAGCATTTCCCTGCCGCCCTCCGCCGGTCCCTGATGCCAGACTTGCCAGGCCAGCAATACGCTGACCACCAGCATCGCACCGTTGGCATGCACATTGATCCGGCCGGCCTTGATCCGGTGGCCCAGCACGGCGAGCGCGAGCATCCCCAGCAGCGGAATCCACAGCAGCGTCGCGATCATCGGGGTTCCACCTCGTGCAGCCGGTTCATCCGGTCGACGTCCAGCGAATCGATGCTGGACCGGATATGAAAGAAGAACACTCCGAACAGAACCGCGGCCACCAACACATCGAATGCGACCCCCAGCTCAACCACCATCGGCATACCGTTGGTCGCGGTCACTGCGGCGAAAAACAGCCCATTCTCGATCGACATGAAGCCGATCACGTGGGTGACTGCCTGGCGTCGCGAGATCATCAGCAGCATCCCTAGCAGCACCACCGCGAAACTGACCGCAATCGCATTGCGGGTCGCGAGGGTGGAGAGCTTCTCGATCGGCAGCACCACGTAGTAGCTGAACAGCACCAAGGCCGATGCGGCCATCATCACGTAGGACGGATAGAGCAGCGATTCGACCTCGCGATGCACGTCGAGTTGGATGATCCAGCGACGCAGCATCCACGGAATGACCAGCGTCTTGACCACCAGCGTGATCAGTGCCGAAACGTAGAGGTGCGGATAGTCCCGATTGAAAGCCACCAGCACGGTCGTTGCGGCGAGCAGCAACCCCTGCCAGGCGAACAGGCCGATCAACGGGAACAGGCGCCGCTGCGCCAGCATCAGGAACGAGGTGAACACGACCAGCGCGGCGAGGAACAGCACCGCCTGCTCGAAGATGGTCTGCTGCATCAGGCCCATCTCAGTTCACCTCCAGGATCACATGGCTCAGCATGCCGAGCAGACTCAGCAGATACGCAAAGCCCAGGAACTCCTGGTAGCGGAACACGCGCATCTTGGCGACCAGCGTTTCGGCGGTCGGTAACGCGATACCCAACAGTGCCAGTTTGGCCAGGATCGCGGCGAGGCCAACGGCGACTGACTCTGGGGAAAACTGCTCGGCAATGCCCCAAGGAAGGAAGATATTCGAGATCAGCACACCGTACAGCATCAGCTTGATCTGGCTGCTCCATTCCAGCAGAGCGAGATATCTTCCGCTGTACTCGAGGACCATCGCTTCGTGCACCATCGTCAACTCGAGGTGAGTCGCCGGATTGTCGACCGGAATCCGGCCGGTCTCTGCGATTGCCACCAGCAGCAAGCCGGCCAATGCGAATGCGAAGGAAGGCCGAAGCACCAGGCCGGTTTCGATCACCCAGTGTATCGCCTCGGACAGGTTGGTGGTCGAGGCGCTGATGGCCAGCGTGAAGACCGCCATCAGCATCGCAGGCTCCGCCAGCGATGCGATCATCATCTCGCGCGACGAACCCATGCCGCCGAAGGCGGTACCGAGATCCAGACCGGCCAGGGTCAGGAAGAACCGCCCCAGCGCGAAGAATCCGACCAACACAATCAGGTCGGCCACTTGTGCGGTCGGCGTGTGGTGAGCAGCAAACGGCACGATGCCGGCGGAAAACACGGCCGTAGCGAAAACCACGTAGGGCGCCGCCTCGAATACCCAGGAAGCCTCTTCGGCGATGACCGGCCGCTTTCGAAACAATTTCGCCAGATCGCGGTAAGGTTGCAGCATCGAAGGCGGGCGGCGGTTTTGCAACAGGCATTTCACCCACTTCACCCAGCCGGAAAACAGCGGCGCCAGCGCGATGAACAGCGCCGTCTCGAACAGGGAGTAGAACCACGCCATCAGCTTACGACCACCAGCAGTACCAGGAGCGTGACAAACGAATAGGCGATATAGCTCCGGATGTTCCCGGTCTGGATGCGCCCGATCCGGCGGGCCGCGGCCTCGATCCAGTGCCCGAGCGGCGCATAGAAGAGGCGCCAGGAACGGTCCTCGACATGCAGTCGAAAATCCAGCCTGGACGGTGTGCCGAGCGCGTGGCCGCGCGGCTTGGTGCTCGTTTGCTCGCGCAATTCGAACAGCGGATGGAACACCCGGCGCAGCGGCTGACTGAAAGCGCTCGAGGTGTACTGCATGCGCGCGGTCAGACCGCCGAATCCGCAATCCCAGCGCGGGACGCGCGTCGCGGGAACGGCTTTCGGCGATGTCAGAAGCCGGTAGCTGATCCATCCGGCCGTCAGAAACATCAGAAAGACCAGCGGCGCGGAGTAGGAGGCGACGTTGCGCGATACCGGCGTCAGCCAGAGCCAGCCGTTCGCATAGGCGCTCGCGAGGGTCTTTCCCAGAAGTGCATGGCTGATGTGGCTCAACGCCGCGATCACCGGGCCGGGAAATACGCCGAGCAGCAGGCACAATGCGGCGAGGAACGCGGGGCCCAGCAACAGCGCGGAATGCTGCGTCTCATGCGCCCGGGCCGCGTGGCGGCTGCGCGGCTGGCCCAGGAACCCGACGCCGTAGACCTTGACGAACGTGGCGGCGGTCACCGCGCCGGTGAAGGCCAACAGTGCAGCGGCCACCGGAATCAAGCTGCGCAACACGCCGCTGTCGATCGCGGCGACCTGCAACGCGGACTGAAACGTGAGCCACTCGGACACGAACCCGTTCAACGGCGGCAGGCCGGCAATGGCGATACATCCGATCAGCATGAACAGCGCAGTCTTCGGCATACGTTTGACCAAGCCGCCCAAGTGTTCCAGGTTGCCCTCGTGGGTTTGATGCAGCACCGTTCCCGCCTGCAGGAACAACAGCGTCTTGAACACCGCGTGATTGGCCACGTGGTACAGCGCGGCGATCAGACCGATCACCCCTAATTCGGTGTGTCCCTGGGAGCAAAAGATCAGCGACAAGCCAAGCCCCATGAACACGATGCCGATGTTCTCGATCGACGAATAGGCAAGCAGGCGCTTCAGGTCGTTCTGCTGGAACGCATACAACGCACCGAGCGCGGCCGACAGCGTGCCGAGTACCAGGGTGCAGACTCCCCACTGCCAGTGGCCGCCGCCCAGGATGTCGATCACGAAGCGCAGGAATCCATACACGGCCACCTTCAACATCCCGCCGCTCATCAGCGCGGAGATGTGGGACGGTGCGACTGGATGCGCCTCCGGTAGCCAGGCGTGTAACGGCACCAGTCCCGCCTTCATGCCGAAGCCGAGCAGCGCCAAGCCGAACGCAATGCTGGCCCAAGGCGGAGAAAGGTACGCGCCGCGGAGCGCCTCGAAAGTAAACCCGTGGGCAAACGCGGCGACGACGCCGAATGCCAGGATCAGGCTGATCGCTCCGACCACCGCCATCAGCAGATAGAGGAACGAGGCGCGGCGGTTGGCCGCATGGTCGTGCTGATAGGCGACCAGGAAATAGCTGGCAACCGACATCAGTTCCCACGCGATCATGAACACGAAGGCGTCATCGCTGACGGTGACCAGCTCCATTCCGGCCACGAATGCCGCGGTGCAGGCACCCAAGACGGCCAGCGAATAGCCGGCGTGCCGAAACGTCCGGACGTAGTCCGGCCCGTAGAGGCTGACCGCGAATGTTGCAACGCCAATCACGGTCAGAAAGAAGCCCGAAAGGGGATCCAGGCGAATGTGCCAGTGGAGCCAGGGAAGACCCAAAGGCAATTGATCGAGAGCCACCTGCTCGGAAAGGAGGGCCGTCAACCCCGCGACAGCGGCCGCCGCGCCGGACAAACCCAGCAATCCGAACGACAGATGGTCGATGGTTTCATGAAAGCGCTCCGGTGCCGTTCCGGCGATTCGGGCCGAACACGACCGAAGGCCGATGCGGCCCGCGCAGCCGGCCATTCGCCGCCGGCTCGAGTCGGCATCCACCAGAACCAGCGGCACGGCGCCAGCAAGCACTGCCGCAAACAGGCCGAAGTAGAAAAGAAGAATCATAGGCTGTTGATCGACTGCAACTGGTTCGCGCTAAGCAAGTGCTGGAATGCCTGCACCTTGGGTAGATCGAATGGAGAGGTGAGCAATCAGGAACTCTACCTGTGGCTGGTTCAATTGAGCTTGGTCGCGCGCCGGTTTCACGCGACCGGTGTACCAACGGAAAGACCGCGGCTGCGCGCTGCAAACACAGCAGGCAGAGTTTGTGCCATTCCTGAAGGCGGTCGGCCGATCGATTGATTTCAGAAGGAATCTTCCTGCCGGCTGGCGAAAGCGGTCACGGCGCCGGCACCGTAAAGGTGGACAGCAACCGGACCAGCCGGTGCTTATGGTGTTTTGTCCGTTCGTGGTGGGCTGTCCATGTCGAGGTGCTTGGAGCACGCGTCGCGGCGTGGTGTCTCCGGGATCGAGAACGTGGAACAGCGCGGTGCAGATGTGGTGCTTTTCAACGACCGCGCGAATGATGTCCGCCGACTCTCGGTGTAAGTGATTGAATAGGTGGCCAAATGCCGATTGGCACGAAGTGCGCATGCGGCGGCTCGTACGATTTCTTCAACCCCAAACAATCCGAGGAGTTGGGCATGAACTCATTGAGTGCGATGTGGATTCGGCTGAGCGAAGTCGCGCGAACCGATTCCGATACCCTGGCGACAGCGGTGTTGACCGGGCTGATGGCCTTCCTGGCGCTGATGGTCCTGGTGTGAAGCCGTCCCCGGCCGGCTTGATTCGCGTGGCAGCTCGATCCAGCCGGCCGTCCGGGTAACCCGACGGACGGGCGCCGCGCGCTACGGCGCGCTATCCCGGGGCCGTTTCTGCAAGATGGCTGATCAATCGGACCCGTCCATACCCTCCAGGAATTTCCGGTTGCCGCCAAGGCCGTCACACGCTCGGCCTTGGTCCACTCGGCGCTTCGCCGCGCCGTGGCCGCCCTGCCCCGGGTAACCGATACGATGATGCGCCGCGGCCGGACGCAGGCGTCGCCCCTTCAAGCAAGATTTTCTCCAACCGGAAGTCGTTGTCGACGATTTCACTGCTCCCGCGGATGCCAGCGGCCGGGCGGCGGCGTACGGGTGTAGAATCGCGCTTCATCCTTCCTCCGGTCGACTCGGGGGCTCGTTTCCGGGCCGGCCGGGGAATCGTGCGACCGCGCATCATCGTTTTCTCAAGGATTGCAATAGCGAGTGTCCCATGACCACCCAAGCCATTTCGCAGGATGTGTTGATCGAGAAGTATGCGAAGCACGGAGAAACCAGCGCCGAGGAAATCTTCGCGCGGGTAGCCACTGCGCTGTCTTCGGTCGAATCGGACGATTGGCGGAGCTACTGGCGCGAGGAGTTCCTGGGTTGCTTCAGGCAGGGATTCATACCGGCCGGGCGCGTGATGTCGGCTGCCGGTACCGACATCGGCGCGACGCTGATCAACTGTTTCGTGCAGCCGGTCGGGGATTCGGTGTCCTGCGCCGAGGACGGGAAGCCGGGCATCTACGCGGCGCTGGCCGAAGCCGCCGAGACGATGCGGCGAGGCGGCGGTGTCGGCTACGATTTTTCCCGGATTCGTCCGCGCGGCGCGAGGGTGCGCGGCACCGCGAGCAGCGCCAGTGGCCCGATCTCGTACATGCGGGTGTTCGACCGCTCGTGCGAGACCGTGGAGTCCGCCGGCTCCCGGCGCGGTGCCCAGATGGGCGTGTTGCGCTGCGATCACCCGGACGTGTTCGAGTTCGTCCGGGCCAAGGACAAGGCCGGAGAGCTGAGCAATTTCAACCTGTCGGTCGGCATCACCGACGCGTTCATGCGGGCGGTGGAAGCGGGGGGGGATTGGGAACTGGTACATGCCGCCGAACCTTCCGACGAACAGCAGGCAGCCGGCGTCTGTCGTCGTGCCGACGGACTGTGGATCTACCGGACCGTCGCGGCACGCGAGCTGTGGGATCTGATCATGCACAGTACCTACGATCATGCCGAACCGGGCGTGCTGTTCGTGGATCGGGCCAATGCCGACAACAACCTGGCCTATTGCGAGACGTTCGAGGCGACCAATCCGTGCGCCGAGGAATGGCTTCCCGATTACGGCTGCTGCTGTCTCGGCAGCATCGATCTGACCCGCTTCGTGCGGAACCCGTTCGAGCAGAGGGCCGTGTTCGACATCGAGACATTCGGCGATGTGGCCCGAGTGGCGGTCCGAATGCTCGACAATGTGCTGGATCTGACCCACTGGCCGCTGCCACAGCAGCGGCAGGAAGCGATGAACAAGCGCCGGATCGGTCTCGGCTTCACCGGCTTGGGCGATGCACTGGTGATGCTGGGGCTTCGCTACGACTCCGATGAGGCGCGCAGCCAGGCCGCCGCGATCGCCGCCTGCCTGCGCGATCGAGCCTATCTCGCCTCTGCAGACCTGGCCAAGGAGAAAGGCGCATTTCCGCTGTTCGACCCGGAGCGCTATCTGACCTCCGGGTTCGCGAGCCGGTTGCCGGAGCCGATCCGTGATGCGATCCGCCGGGTCGGCATCCGCAACAGTCATCTGCTGGCGATCGCTCCGACCGGGACGATTTCGCTGGCTTTCGCCGACAATGCGTCCAACGGCATCGAGCCCCCGTTTTCCTGGGTCTACAGCCGGAGAAAGCGCCGACCGGACGATCTGGTCGAGGAATACAAGGTCGAGGATCACGCCTATCGTCTGTACCGTGAACGCGGCGGCGATGTGTCTCGCCTTCCGCCGCACTGGGTCACTGCGCTGCAGATCTCCGCGCTCGACCACATGCGGATGCTGCAGGCGGTGCAGCCCTACATCGATTCCTCGATTTCGAAGACGGTCAACGTACCGGCCGACTATCCGTTTGCGGATTTCCAGCACCTGTATTTCGAAGCCTGGAAGGCCGGTCTGAAGGGGCTTGCGACCTACCGCCCGAACACGGTGGTCGGTCAGGTACTGATTGCCGAGTCGCCGGCAGAAGGCGAATCCGAAGCACCCGAATTCGACGAATCGGACCCGGACAGACGCATCCGGCTGGAATCCGTTCCGGAACCGGCGTTGGCTTCGCTGCGCTGGCGCAAGCGCCCGCGCCCGGCCGGCGGCAATCCGGCCTGGACCTACATGGTCGATCATCCGTTGGGCAGCTTTGCGCTGTTCGTCGGGCATGTCGAGAACGGTGCCACCTATCCGTTCGAGGTCTGGGTCAACGGCGCGGAACAGCCGCGCGGACTCGGTGCGCTGGCCAAGTCGCTGTCGATGGACATGCGGTCGAACGATCGCGGCTGGTTGAAAACGAAGCTGGAAAGCCTGATGCGGGCGCAAGGGGATGACAGTTTCGATCTGGCGTTTCCGCCGGACGGCCACGCGGTGCGAGTGCCGAGCCTGGTGGCGGGATTCGCCCGGCTGGTGCATTACCGCTGCTCGCAACTGGGTGCGTTCGACGAAATCGGCGAAACGCCGGTGCTGGATGCGCTGATGTCGCCGAAGGAACCCAAGACCGGTACCGAGGGCACGCTGTCCTGGACCGTCGACGTCGGCAATCCGGCGACCGGCGATGATTTCGCGCTGTTCGTGAAGGAGTTGCAGCTTCCGAACGGTCAGCGCCGCCCGTATTCGGTCTGGCTGGCCGGCGAGTACCCGCGGCTGTTCGACGGCCTTTGCAAGTCGTTGTCGTTCGACATGCGCGTGATCGATCCGGCCTGGATCGGGGCCAAGCTGCGCCAGTTGGCCGATTTTCCGGAACCGCGCGGCGATTTTCTGACCTGGGTGCCCGGCGAGAAATCGCAGCGCAGTTACCCGTCGACCGTGGCCTATCTCGCCCGGTTGCTGATTCACCGCTACGCCCGTCTGGGTCTGTTGGATGAAGACGGCTTTCCGGTGGAAGAGATGGGCTTGCTGCAATATGAGGCCGACAACGTGGTGCCGCTGCGCAGCGCCTCGGTCGGCGCGATGGAAGTGCGTCCCGGCAAGCGCTGCGACGAGTGCGGCAACTATGCGGTGATCCGCAAGGACGGCTGCAACTTCTGCACCGCCTGCGGCGCCCTTGGGGCTTGCGGGTGAGCGGCAGGCGCGACGACGGCAGGGTTGGCCGATGAAGATCCTGATCGTTCTGACTTCCCACGACCGGCTTGGCGAGACCGGCGAGAAGACCGGCTTCTGGCTGGAAGAGTTGGCTGTGCCCTATTACGCATTCTGCGACGCCGGGGCGGTCGTAACGCTGGCTTCGCCGAACGGCGGCGAGCCGCCGAGCGATCCGAAAAGTGAGGCAGCCTCCGTGCAAACCGCAGCGACGCGCCGCTTCGGTGCGGATCTCCCGGCGCTGGACGCACTGGCATCCACCGTGCGACTGGATTCCGTATCGGCCGATGCATTCGATGCGGTGTTCTATCCGGGCGGCCACGGTCCGCTGTGGGACCTGGCCGAAGACCCGATTTCGGTCGCGCTGATCGAAGCCGTCCATGCCGCCGGAAAGCCCGTCGCCGCGGTCTGCCATGGGCCGGCGGTGTTCCGGCACGCCAGGGCCGGTGGCCGGCCTCTGGTCTCCGGCCGGCGGGTGACCGCCTTCACCAATAGCGAGGAAGCGGCAGTCGGCCTGACGCAGATCGTACCGTTCTCGGTTGAAGACATGCTGAAGCAGAACGGCGCCGTGTTCGAGCGGGGCCCCGATTGGCAGCCGTATGCGGTGCAGGATGGTCTGTTGATCACCGGGCAGAATCCGGCCTCGTCAGAACGCGTCGCCGACCGGCTGCTGGCCCATCTGAAAAGGGCTCGGCATCCACGCACTGCACGGTAGAGAAACGCCGAATCGGACGGCAGGCGGGTCTGGCCCGCCCGTGATGCGCCGCGGCTGATCGCAACATGCGGTGCGGAATTGGAGTGACGACCGACCGGCTCGGGATCTCAGCGACGTTGTTTGCGCAGCCAGTGTTGGATCTGACCCGGGGTATAGCTGCCGTGGCCCGGCACGTGATACCGGCCGTCGGCTTCCCGGGTGATACCGTACGGCAGCGATGGAGCCGGCTGCTCCGATGTCCCGCTGCGCCCCTGGCTGAGGCCGTATTGATAGGCTTGCCAGCGCCGCCAGTCTTCCGCCCGAGCGGCGTTGTAGCCGTAGGAATACCCGTTCCAGCCGTAACCGCGCCAGCCCAAACCCGGGAATCCCCCGTACATCGGGTAGCCGTAGCCGTAAGCCGGATAGCCGTAACCGTAGAGGCCGCCCCCCGGCCAGTTCGGCATCGCGCAGCCAGCCAGCGACGCGGCGGCCAGCATGATGATCGCTTTCATGGCGACACCGCGCATTGGTGATGCGGTGAGTTCATTCTGCTTTGAACCGCAGCCGCTGGAAGGAATCCACGGGCGTCACCCAGACGACGCCATCGCCGGCCCGGCCGGAATGGGCGCACTGATAGATGATGTTGACGATCTCCTCGACCCGGTCGTCGGGGGAGACGATTTCGATCCTGACTTTGGGTGAAAAGTCGGTCAGCGCTTCGCGCAGGCTGCGCGGGATTTGCTCCTCTTCGTGATAGCTGCAGCCCTCCACTTTGCTGACGCTCATTCCCGGGAACTGCTTCATCGTGCTGAACTCCTCACGAATGCGCGCCAGTTTACCCGGCTGGACGATGGCTTTGATTTCTTTCATCGACGGCGGCCCCCCTCAAGCCTCGTAGCGTTTTTCTTCGAACCATTTGTAGAATGTCGGCAGCACGACCAGCGTCAGTAGCGTCGATGTGATCAGACCGCCGATCACGACGATCGCAAGCGGCCGCTGCACTTCGGATCCCGGTCCCACCGCGAACAGGAACGGCACCAGACCCAGCATGGCGACCGTGGCTGTCATCATGACCGGGCGAAAGCGCTGTTCACACCCCTGGACGATGGCCTCCTTTTGTGTCACGCCGTCTTCGCGGAGGCCGCGAATATACGAAACCAGCACCACGCCGTTCAGCACCGCGATGCCCCACAGCGCGATGAAACCGACCGAGGCGGGCACCGAAAGGTACTCGCCGGTCAGGAACAGCGCGACCACACCCCCGACCGACGCGAACGGCAGCACCAGGATGATCAGAGCCGCATAGCGCAGCGAGTTGAACAGCAGGAACAACAGGAAGAAAATCCCGGCGATCGTCAGCGGGATGATGATCTTCAGATGTCCCAGCGCCCGTTCCATGTTCTGGAACTGCCCGCCCCAAACCAGGTAGTATCCGTCCGGCATCTGCACGGCATCAGTCACGGCCCTCTGCAACTCGGCGACGAAGCCGCCGAGATCACGGTCGCGGACATTCACGCCGACGACGATGCGGCGCCGCGCCGTCTCGCGGTTGATCTGTGCCGGGCCGTCTTCCAACTCGATCTTGGCAAGATCGTCCAGCGGTACCTGGGCGCCGTTCGGCGACGTCACCAGGATGTGGCCGATCGCCTCGGGGCTGTCACGAAAGCTGGCCGGGTAGCGTACCATCGTCGAAAAGCGCTTTTCGCCTTCGTAAATCTCGGTCGCGACTTTTCCGCCGATCGCGGTCTCGATGATGCCATGGATGTCGGAGGCGTTGATGCCGTGTCGGGCGATCGCCTCGCGGTCGACCTCGATGTTCAGGTACTGCTGGCCGGTCACCCGCTCGACCCGGATATCCTGGGCACCGCGGATGTCGCCGGCCACCTTGGCGATTTCGGCGGCCTTGTCGGTCAGAACCTCCAAGTTGTCGCCGAATACCTTCACGGCGACATCGGATCGGACCCCGGTGACCATTTCATCGACGCGGTCGGAGATCGGCTGCGCCATCACCAACTGCACTCCGGGCAACGCCGCGCTCAGTTTTTCGCGCATCGCGTCGGCGATCGTGTCCTGGGTCCAGCCCTTCGGCCACTCCTCGCGCGGCTTCAGGCTGACGATCGGCGTCGATTCGTTCTGCGACTGCGGATCGGCCGGGCTTTCGCCGCGGCCGACGCCCGAAACAGCCGACTTGACGCCCGGAATCTGCATGACCAGGTGCATGGCTTCCATTTCCATGCGGATCGATTCCTCCAGCGAAATGTTCGGGAACCGGTTGATGCCGGGCACGATGGAACCTTCCTTCATCTCCGGGATGAACGAGGTGCCGAGGAACGGGATCAGCGCCAAGGTGCCGAGCAGCAGCGCGAGCGAGGCCGCGACCGTGACCAGCGGCCGGCTGGTCGCCGCGTTCAACAGCTTCAGGTACGGTGTCTTGATCAAGGCGATCAGGCGCGTGTCGTGCTCGGCGCCGCCTTCCAGAGCGAACGAGCACAGCACTGGAGTCAGCGACAGCGACAGGACCAGCGAGATGAACAACGCAATCGCGATCGTGAACGCCAGCGGTGAGAACATCTTGCCTTCCATGTCCTGCAAGGTCATCAACGGCAGAAACACCATGATGATGATGCCGACGCCGAACAGCACCGGCGTGCCGACCTCCTCGGTGGCATCGCGGATCACGCGTGCCCGACTGAAGCCGCGGCCGCGCCGCTCACCGAGCAACCGAAACGCGTTCTCGACCACCACCACCGAGCCGTCGACCATCAGGCCGATCGCGATCGCCAGGCCGCCCAGCGACATCAGATTGGCCGACAAGCCGAAATAATTCATCGCCATGAAGGTCAGCAGCGGTGTCAGCACCAGCGTTGCGACGACGATCAGGCTGGAGCGTACGTCACCGAGGAACAGGAACAGCACGACGACGACCAGAACGATCCCTTCCATCAGCACCTTGGTGACCGTGTGGAGCGCGGCATCCACCAGTTCGCTGCGGTCGTAGTACGGCACGATCTTCAGGCCGCCCGGCAGCATGTTCTTGTCGTTGATCTCCTTGACGCGCTGCTTGATGCGGCTGACGACTTCCTTGGCATTCCCGCCCCGCAGCATCATCACGACGCCGCCGACCGATTCGGTGTAGCCGTTCTTGACGACTGCGCCGACGCGGGTCTCGTGGCCGATCTGCACGTCGGCCACGTCGCGCAGATACACCGGAATGCCGCGTTCCTCCTTCAACACGATGCGGCCCAGGTCGTCGACGTTACGGATCAGGCCGATGCCGCGGATCAGATACTGTTCCGAGAAATGGGGCAGGATGCGGCCACCGCTGTTGGCGTTGTTGCGGGCGACCGACTGGAAGATATGCTCCAGGTTCAGTCCGTAGTGACGCATCCGGTCGGGGTCGACCATGACCTGATACTGTTTGACATAGCCGCCCTGGGAGTTGATTTCGGCGACACCCGGAATGCCCCTCAGCAATGGCCGGACCACCCAGTCCTGAACGACCCGGCGCTCCATCAGTTCCTGCGGACTCAGGACCTTCTCGCCATCGTCCGGTCGGTCCAGCGTGTACTGGTAGACTTCGCCCAGGCCGGTCGATACGGGGCCCAGCACCGGGCGGATTCCCTCCGGCATCCGGTCCGAGACTTCCATCAGCCGCTCCATGACCAGCTGGCGTGCGAAATAGACATCGGTGTGGTCGGTGAACACCAGCGTGATCAGCGACAGACCGTTCTTGATCAGCGAACGCATCTCGGTCAGCCCGGGCAGGCCCGTCATGCCGATCTCCAGCGGTACCGTGATGAACCGCTCGACCTCCTCCGGCGAACGGCCCGGTGCATCGGTCGCGATCTGCACCTGGATGTTCGTGACGTCCGGAAACGCATCGACCGACAGTTCGCCGACCGCACGGATGCCGAAGCCCAGCAGGATCACGGCCAGCGCCGCCAGAACGATGCGCTGCTCCAGTGCGACCTTGATCAGCGAGCCGACCATGACTATTCCAGCTCGTTACGGAGACGTTCGTTGTTCAGATGGAAAGCACCGGCGGCGACGACACGCTCTCCGAGCGTGACGCCCGATAGCACCGGCCGGAACAGGCCTTCCTGTTCACCGAGGGTGACCGGCCGCAGCCGGAACTCGGTCGGTCCGACTTGCACGAAGACGTGATCCTTGTTGTCCTCGCGCACGACGGCTTCATCGGGCACGACCGCCTGCTGGCTGCCGAGTTTTCGGATCAGCAGGATGGCCAGCATGTTCGGCTTGATGACCTCGTCGGTATTCGGGATCTCCATCCGAACCATCGCAGTCCGCGTTTCCGGGTTGATCACGTCGCCGACGTAGATCACGCGCCCGGAAAAGCGCTTGCCCGGCAGGGCCGGAATTTCGACCTCGGCCTCGTCGCCCTCGCGGACCCAATGCGCCAGTTGCTCCGACACGTCGGCGACCAGCCAGATGTGTGACAGGTCGGCGACGGTGAAAACGGCATCCGAAGGCTGCACCACCTGGCCCAGCGTGATATTGCGCTCGATCACCGTGCCGGTCAGCGTGGCCGTGATCGGCGACAGGGACTTGATCGTGCGCCGCCGTGCCAGTTGCGTGATGTCCCGGTCGGTCATGCCCATGATCTTCAGATGGTCGATCGCGGCGTTCAGGTCCACTTCCGCCTCGGACAACTCGTTCTCCCGCTGTTGCAGGTTTGCGGTGGCCAGGATGCCGCTCTCGTACAGTTGCTTCGCGCGATTGTAAACCGACTGGCGAAGCTGCAGCTTGGACATGGCTTTCAGGTAGTCCGATTGCGCCGTCGCGAGTTCTCCGCTGTTCAATACCGCCAGCAGATCGCCCTTCTGCACCGACTCGCCGAGGCCCCGTTTGATCTCGACGACGCGGCCCGACACGGTCGCGCCGATGTGCGCCAAGCGGCGCTGATCCAGTTCGACCCGGGCCGGCACGCGCAGCGAATCGCGCAGTTCGGCTTCGCCGACCACGATGATCTTCAATTTTTCCAGCAGTGCGGGTGTGGCACGAACGGTGTCCGGTCCCTCTTCGGCAGACCCGAGCCCGTGAATGATCAGTAAAAAAAGGAACAGCGAATACCAGCCATGTCGGCGGGTGGACTTCAAGATCTTCATACGCGAGACTGTGTGGAATCCCCCTGCGGCGTCACGGCATGATGAGATCACTCTCGCGACACCGCGGGTCGGCGGCGGAGAGTGGAGGCGGTCGACGACGCATGAACAACCCGGCGCGTGCAGGGCTCGAATCCGTTCGGCGAAGTCCGATTGTACCAGCAGTTTCCGGACTTGCCGTGCAGATGTCCCGGCTGGAACAAACAGAGGACCGGGTGATGAGCGAAGTGGAGTGGGATCATGCTGCGGCGCGATGAGCCGGATCTGTACCTGGGCCTGGATTTGGGCACCAGCGGGGTCCGGGCCGTGGCGGTCGATCGTTGCGGCGGTCGGCGCGCGGTGACGTCCGCTCCGCTGGAGCCGCCGTTACGGGGTCCGGCCGGCGCTTCGGAACAGGATCCGGATTACTGGTGGCACGCCTTGGTAGCCGTGATCCGGCAGTTGACGGCGCGGCTTACCCGCTACGGGTATGGTCGATCGGTGGCGGGGCCGTCAATCCGGTCTGGCGCCGGATTCGCCAGGCCCGACTGGGCGTTCCGGTGATTCGCGCCGCCCACCGCGAGGCTGCCCACGGTGCGGCCTTGCTGGGGCTTCGGGCAGTTGGAGGATTGGGAAGGACCGATGACTGACGGGCAGCCATCGGTCCGGCGGGGCTCGTCAGAACCGGCGGGCGCGACGGGCCGGCGGTTCATCGGTGCGTGGGCGCGCTTCGTTCACTTTGATGTTGCGACCTTTCAGGTCGGCGCCGTCCAGTTCCTTGATCGCCTGTTCGCCGCTCGCCTGATCCGGCATCTCGACGAAGCCAAATCCCTTGGAGCGACCCGTCGCCTTGTCCATGATGATGGTGGCAGACGATACGGTACCGTATTGTTCGAAGGCGTGGCGCAGCTCGTCATCCGATAGCTGATAGGAGAGATTTCCCACATAGATATTCATAAACAAACCTGTCATCGAGATCATGCCATTTCAGTCATCGACATCATCTGCTCGATCAATGGCATACGAATCCAGCATTGATGATCGTAAAGTGGCATCAGCGCGCCCATTTCGAAGCCGAATCATCGAAATACGAAATCGCCAACCCCGCCGCGCGAGCACTCCCCCGCCTACGATAGCGCACTGTTTAACCGGGAATGTCGGTCCTGTCAACCGAAAATTTTCACGCCGGCCGATTTGGCGGAAGGCCCCCTGAAAACCCGCCGGATTTGCCGGCCCGTGGGTGATCAATCGGACGAGGCGCGGCCTCGGCGAAGTTCCGCGATCTGCCGGTCCTGTAGGCGGGAGAACAGACTGGTCAGCACGAGTGCCCCGACCAGAGCCAGGGCCATGTCCGTTTGCGCGTCCCAGGGGTCACCCTGGGCGGCCACGAATGATTCGGCGCGTTCCCGAAGCAGCAGCACGGCCGACCATTCCGCCAGTTCATACAGCGCACTGAGTGCCAGCGTCAATGCCAGCGTCAGCAACGCCAGCCAGCCCCCGGCCGGCACCATCGGCACGCGTGCCAGTACCTCCCGAAACAGCGCGGCCGGCGCGAATCCCTGCAGGAAATGAGCGAGGCGGTCGAAATTGTTGCGTTCGCCGCCGATCTGGAGGCGCAGCCAGTCGAATGCCGGGACCGCAGCGAAGCCGTAATGGGCGCCGACCGCGATCAGCATCAGCAGCGCGGCGAGCAGCCAGTCGCTCAGCGGTGTCAGCGGAAAGGACCGCCGCGTGGCCGAGAGTCCTGCGTAGAGAACCAGCGCCGGGGCCATTTCGAGCCACCAGGTCAGCCTATCGGCGGGGTCGACCGCCGACCACAGCGCACTCGCCAGCACCAGGACATGCCAGGTCATGCCCATGCCGCGCCGCGGAAGGAAGGCCGGTGTCGGAACCACCGCTCTGTACTCATGTCGACGGGACTTCGTGGGGGGGAACCGCCGGGGCTCTAGCGGGCCGAGGAGATGGCGGCCGCCGCAGTCGGAACGATGCCTTCGTCGATGCGGTCCGCCAGATAGGAGAAAAACGGGTTGGAGGCGATGCGTAACAGCGAGTCCAGGCTGACGATCAGCGCGCCCCGTTCGCCGCGCGCGGCGATCACCCCGAGGTTGATGCCGAAGTCTTCGGAACCGTCCGGCTGCATGCCATACAAGGCATCACTGGGTGGAAACGGCAGCGCGACATGGGACAGCGAATAAATGTCGGCCGGATACGAGAGACCCAGGGGTCTGGTCTGCTGTGCCGTCTCTCCCGCTTGGACCACTTGTTCGACGACTTGCTCGTCGCCGGAATCGGCATTGGTCACGATGGTCGTTCGGAACGGCCGTGGGAGCGGCGGCAGCATACGCCACAGCAAGGTCTCGGCATCGGAGCGCAGCAGCGGGCTCAGCTTTGCGGCGCGGTTCAGATCGAACAGCACGAGTTCGCTGCCGTTTCGCGGCAGGTTCGCGTACAAGGCCGAGACGACCGCGCGGGTGGTCACCGTGAAATCCATCACGGACTGGAATGTTAGGATCGGCGGAAGCTGATTCAGCCGCCCGTTGCGCCGGTAGCGGGCGATGCGCTCCTGCAGCGCCACGGTCAGTTGGTGCGCCTGCCGGGCCGCATTGATCGGGAACGAATTGTACTTGAACGGATTGAATTCGGGCAGCACGCTCAGCCAGGCGGCCTTTGCAAAAGGCGGCAGCAAAGCCGGCAGGCCGGCCAGTCCGGCGAAGCGGGCAAAGCTGGTCAGGCCGATCATCGGCGAAATCAGGATCACGCGATCGGCGCGCGCAAGCGCCGCGTGTTCGTCCAGTGCATCCAGCACATATTTCAGCGCGAGGGCGCCGCCGTTGGAAAATCCGACCAGATGCAGCGGTGCCGACGGGCCGGTGCGCCGTTTCGCTTCCCGCACGGCCAGTCGCGTGGCCGCGAGCCACTCCTGCCAGCGCACCTGGGTCAGCGCGCCGGGAACGGTTCCGTGTGCCGGCAGGCGGATCGCGACCACGGCCCAGCCACGATCGCGATAACGCCGGGCGATATGACGAAGGCTGTACGGCGAGTCGGTCAGGCCGTGCAACAGAACCACGGCGCCGACGGGTGGTCCGTTCGGCTCCAGCGAATAAGAACGGTTCCAGTCTTGCGGGTATCGACCCGGATACACCGGGCTGCCGTCGAAATAGCGGTTGACCGGCAGCCGGTCCTCTTGATCCAGCCGCTGCGTGATGTCGCGGTGCAGGCGCTCGAAGATCGCCGCTTCGGCGTCGAGGTAGCCTGCCCAATCGGTCCGATCGAGCCGTTCGGCGCTCAATTCATCGGGGACGTAACGATGCCAAGGCTCGAGCGGGGCGCCGCGTTGTGCATCGTAGGTCCGCACTGCCATCAGCGTCAGCGCCATCACGCAAAGACTCACCAAGCCGTACTTGATGCCCTGAACCACGATCCGTTTCATCCTCGCGACTCCTGGTTCATGCCGGTCACGGGCGCGCCGATCGCCGACTCGCCCACCATTCCGTCCAGCGCTGTCTGGCCGCACGGCCGGCTCTCCAGACCCACGAAGCCCGGATCGGTGCCAGCAGCGCAGCCTCCCAGACGAGCCAGCGGTGGTACAGGCGGGCGAACCACGGCAATTGCATCAGCGCGGGCCGGGTCAGCGTGAACACCCGGCCCACCAATGTGGTTGCTGCCAGCTTGGCCGCGATGACGACGAGAGGCCCCAGCAGCGTCCGGCCTTCCCCGGTCAGCCACAGTCCCAGCAGGTTGACCGGCAGCAGCAGGATGGATGGCAGCACGAATGCCGGCAGGGCGGCGCTCGGCGGCAGCGCGGCGATCCGATTTTCCAGTCGTGCTACCGCGGGCCAGCGGGCCAGCCGCGCCATGAAACGCTGCAGCGGCTCCCAGCCCCATTCCTCGAACAGGATCACCAGCCCCAGCAGCCATTCCAGCGGCACGGCGAGCGGCTGCAGCAGCGTCTTCATGGTAGCCGTCGCCGATCCGCGGTCGGGCTGCCGACGGGAACGGTCGGTTTGGTCACGCATCGAGGCGCGGGCGCGGCTGACTGCCCGGCGGCCCTTGGTTCCCTATTCCGAGATCAATGCGGGCGGCTGCCGGACGGAACGCCGGGAGGGAAGTTTGCGAACATCTTGCGCACGCCGTCTTCCATCGACTTCCTGACGGTTTCCGGCCGGCGGGAGATGATGTCCGATGCGGTTCCGCGCCAGATGGCATTGCGACTGTTCACGTCATACAGATCGACGACCAGTGTACCGATCGTGTAAGTCACGACGCGCGCCGACATCATCACCGGCCCACCCATGCCCCACCCGTGCCAACCGGGGCCCCAGTTCTGGTGCATCGTGTCGACCCGCTGGCCCTCGCGTTCGGTGACTTCGGCGGCCAAGGCGGTCTGCGCCTGCGGCGGCGGAACCTTGCGCCAGCCTTTCGCGAACAACTGCGCGTCGACGGCCGATACGATGCGGCCATCCATCAACGAATTGGTCGTTCGCGGCACTCTTCTCCAGTAGTACGTGGAATACTTGGTAAAGTTGACCGACTGGTCATGATCGGTTCGGACCTCGACCGCGGAGCAGGCGCTCAGCAACAGCGGCAGCGTCCACAGCAATTTCCCGGCTTTTGGCATGCGATTGGTTCCTCGATGAAGTCCGACTGGAATCCTCGGCCGATCAAGACTACTGCATCCGTCGGGGGAAACACAACGCCGATCGTGGCGTACCTGGGTTCAGGCCGTCCCGAACGTCCGTGCCGTCACTCCGTCGCCGCGCTAAAATCCGCGGATCGCCGGTCAAGGTCCCTGCCGACCTCATTTCCAAACGGTCTGGCGCAGGCAGCAGGGGTTCTGCGGCAGGTGCCGAAGCCGCATGGACCATCGCCAGAGGAGGTAGGATTTGAACGTTCTCGACGACCGGTTGCCGCGCGGTGCGGCAGCCTGTCAGCGCATCCGGATACTGCACTCACGGGGCTTTCCGAGGCTATGCGAGTGGCCGCTGTTGCTGCTGTCGCTGGTTCTGGCCGGTTGTCAGTCGCCGGTTCGGCTGATGCCGACCCCCGCGGTGTTCGCGACCGGCGAGCACAATCCTTTCGCGATGAATCCTGCGCTCGAGACGACCAACGAAGTGCAGGTCTTCTATGCCACCAACCGCTTGCCGCTCGGGCCTCAGGGTGCCCGCCTCTACACCATTCTGGCCGGTCCCACGCTGCATCTCGGCACTGCGACGCTGCGCATCGGTCCGCCCGGAAAAGCGTGGGAGGTGCTCCAGACGCTGTCGAGCCAGCCATCCGAAGACCGCCGCCCGGTACTGAACCTGGACCGGTTCGAAGAACTGGCGATGGTCAAAGGAAGCGATGCGCCGGATGCGCTCCGGTTTTTCGATGCGATCAACGCGGCGTTGGAGGGGAGCCTCGCGAAGGACCTGACCGTGTATGTCCACGGCGCCAACTCCAATTTCGAGACCGCGGTCGCCCAGGCCGCGCAATATCGGCATTTTACCGGGCGCAACAGCGTGGTGCTGGCGTTTGCGTGGCCGTCTGCGGAAAGCGGTCTGCGCTATTTCACCGATGTCCAGAACGCGCGCGTTTCGGCGCCGGTGTTCGCGCGTCTGATCGACCTGCTCGCTCGGCACACGGTGGCGCAGTCCATCAACGTGCTGGCGTACAGCGCCGGCGCGCAGGTGGTCAGCCCGGGCCTCGCAGCGCTGAGCCGACACCAGGGCGGCAGCCGCCTGGGCGAGGTTTATCTCGCGGCGCCGGATGTCGCGCTACGGTCCTTCGCCGCGCAGTTTCCCCATTACATCGGCCGGGCGCGGCGGGTGACCGTGTCGGTGAATCTGAACGATGCGGTGCTGGGGATTTCCGAATGGTTCCAGGGCACATCACGTCTCGGCAAGCCCGATCCGACCGAACTCTCGGCGGAACAGTCGCGCTGGCTGATCGACGCCTCGACACGGCTGGACTTCGATTTGATCTCGGTCAGGCCCGAGGTGATTCAGGGGCAGAGCCCGCGCTCCCATTCGTTCTGGTATGACCATCCGTGGGTCAGCAGTGATGTGATGATCAAGCTGTTGTTCCACATTCCCCCTGCGGAGCGTGGTTTGACGGCGAATCGGAGTAAGCGGGGATTCGACTACTGGACGTTTCCGCCCGATTACGACCGGCGCGTGGTCGCCGTGATGCGGTCCCTTCGTGCTGCCCGGTTGAGGCCGCCTTCCGGCGCCGGCGACTGGAACGACTGAAGCGCCGCTGCGCGGCTCGTAGGTCCACCGTGCCGGCCGGAGCCGCCAGGGTGGACCTGCACGCGCCGAGGTTTCGGAACCCGCCTGCCGCTGCGGATGGGATCAGCGCATTTCCGCCGCCATCTGGCGATGGAACTCCGCCATCTCCCGGGCATCTTTGGCAGATTTCTCGTAATCCCGCAGCAGCCTCATCGATTGCGCCTTGAGGTCCTTGATGCGCCGGCCATAGCGGTGCGGGCGCCGCTGGTAGTCCGTGAGCACCGCCCGTTCCTCGGCCGCGTCGGCCTCCAAGGTCTTGGCGACCTGGTCGTAATGCTGGGCAAACTGCTCATGGTCTTCTGCCGATTCGGCCTCTTGCGCCGGAAGCCGCCATTCCGCCTGTCCAGAATTGGACGCACAACCCGCAGCCAAGACGGCCGCCAACACAAAGGCCGGGATCAGGATCACTTTCATGGAATCGATTCCTCGTCGGTTCAGAACTTCATGATGAGGGAGAGATGCCTGGTGTTTCTTCGCTCGCACGAGACAGTTCCGACTGTACCGGAGCGGTCGGATCGAAGCAATCGGTATCATCGCCGGCAGCGGCTGCTCGAGCGCCCCGGACATTCGCAGGGACATGGGTCAGCGACGCAGTCCGCGGGGTTCGGCGGTCCGGGCCGGTGCGAGGGCCGGCCATCGAGATGCCGCCAAGTTCCGCGCAAACTCCTGCGGCAGAAGCGCTTTCCGGCCGTTCCGGACAACACCCGGAAGGAGCCGAAGATGGATCATTCAACGGCGGAAGATGAGGTGCCGGTGCCGGCACTCGTGGCTGCGGTTGCTGCCGTCGTAAAGACTGTGTTTCGCGGCGTTGCGCGGTTCGAGTTCGCGGCAAGGCGTTCGGCAGGGCGTGCCGTCTCTGCGATCTTGGGGCGTCCGGATTCGGGCCCCTGCGCGCTGCCGGATCGGTCACGGTGCGATCCGCGTAATCTTGGACCCCTGCAGGCCCAACCCCGCCATCAACCCTCGTTGGCCGAAGATGAACACGTACACGTCGTCCTTGATCGTGGTGGTGGTCAAGGCATTGGCGACGCCGGTGTCCGCTACCACGATCGTCGGAGCCGAGCCGATTTCCCATCCCTGACTGGACTTCAGATTGTTCAGCGCGGAAGGGCTCATGAAGAATAACGCGTAGTCATAGGTTTGCACACCCGCCTGCAGTCCGTAGGAACCGGCGAAGATGTTGTAGTAGCCGGTGGTGCTGCCCTTCTCGCGCAAGGCACCGGTGCCGTATTTGGCGCCGCCGATGAAGCCGGCCCTGACGATGCCGGGAAATACCAGGATACCGCTGGCACGCCGTGCCAGCGTCCGTGCGGCGGGCGTCGTCGCATACAGCCGCTGCAGCGATGCATCGACTCCCCGGTCGATGTCGGCCGCCGCGACGCGGTCGGTTCGTTGCCCCGTCAGGGATTGGCAGCCCGCCAGCGGCAGCCACGCGGACAAGGCCAGTAGCAACAGATGTCGAGTCATGCCGGTTCCCTGATTCTTGGTCTTCGGTCGGTCGAAACGCGCGAGGCGCACAGTTTACCGCCTTCTCGCGCGGGGTCGCGGACGACTGCTACACTCTCGCGAAAAGGCAGACCTGCGGCGCACTGCGGGCGGGTTGCGCCGAGCGTCGCAAGGCGATCGACGACTGCGCGCGCACGTTGACCCCGGGGGGAACGCCATGAACGGTATCGATGCGGACCAATGGACGCTATTCGGCATTCTGTGCGCGACCCTCGTGCTGTTCGTTTGGAATCGCTGGCGCTACGACGTGGTCGCGCTGCTGGCTTTGCTGGCCGTCGCGCTCGCGGGAATCGTGCCGCCCCAACGGGTCTTTTCGGGACTGGGGCATCCTGCGGTCGTCACAGTCGCGGCGGTACTGGTGTTGAGCCGCGGCTTGCTGAATGGCGGCGTGGTGGACGCGCTGTCGCGCCGTCTGACTCGGGTCGGCGATCGGCGCTGGCTCCAGGTCACGGTGCTGACCGGGCTCGTTGCGCTGTGCTCCGGATTCATGAACAACGTCGGCGCGCTGGCCTTGTTCATGCCGGTGGCCGTGTGGATGGCGCGCCAGGATGGCCGCTCGCCGTCATATCTGCTGATGCCGCTGGCGTTCGGCTCGTTGCTCGGCGGCATGCTGACGATGATCGGAACTCCGCCCAACATCATCGTGGCCGGATATCGGGAGCAGGTTGCCGGAGCGCCGTTCGCGATGTTCGAGTTCCTGCCGGTCGGTGCGGCTGTCACATTGAGCGGACTCGCGTTCATCGCGTCGGTCGGTTGGCGGCTGACGCCGCAGCGGGCGAATCGGCCGACTTCGGAAGAGCTGTTCGAGATCAGCGCCTATCTGACCGAGTTGCGGGTGCCGGATGAATGCAAGTTCGCGGGTCGCACGCTGCACGAGCTGGCTGCGGCGGTGAGGGACGAAGCGGATGTGTTGATTGTTGGCCTGGTGCGCAATGATCGGCGACGGCAGTTGCCTTCCACCTACGAAGTGCTCCGCGTGGGCGACATCCTGCTGGTCGAGGCCGATCCAGACGGCTTGAAGATGCTGCGCGATGCGACGGGATTGGTGTTGGCCGCCGAGCCGGAACGCAACGCCGAAGAAATCCCTTCGCGCGAATCCAAGAAAGGGGAGTTGAGTCTCGCCGAGGTGATCGTGATGCCGGCGTCGGATCTGGTCGGAACGACCGCGACGGGGCTGGATTTGCGCGAGCGCCACGGAGTGAATGTGCTCGCGGTCGCGCGGCAGGGTCACCGGCTGCGGGAGCGTCTGGGCAAGATCCGCTTCGCGGCCGGCGATATCCTGCTGGTGCAGGCACGTGACGAGAGCCTGTCGGCGGCGTTGAACGAACTCGGCTGCTTGCCGCTCGCATCGCGCGGTTTGCGCATCACCAAGCCGCGCCAGGTTTTGTTGGCCAGCGGCATCTTCACCGCTGCGCTGGCTCTGATCGGCTTGGGACACCTGCCGGCGGCGACCGCCTTGGTCGGAGCCGCGGTCGCGATGGTGCTGGCCGGGTTGGTCGCCCCCGGTGAGGTTTACGAAAGCATCGACATGCCGGTCATCGTGTTGTTGGCCGCGATGCTGCCGGTCGGCGAGGCCCTGGAGAGTACCGGCGGCTCGCAGTTGATCGCCGCGGCTCTGCTGGAGTTGGGCCGCACGGTTCCGCCGGCTGCCACGCTCGCATTGCTGATGAGTGCGGTGATGTTGCTGTCGAACGTGGTCAACAACGCTGCAGCCGCGGTGCTGGCAGCGCCGGTCGCAATCAGCCTCGCGCGGGGCATGGAGTGTTCATCCGATCCATTCTTGATGGCCGTGGCGATCGGCGCTTCTTGTGCATTTCTGACGCCGATCGGCCATCAATCGAATGCGTTGGTCATGGTGCCCGGCGGCTACCGGTTCGGCGATTACTGGCGGATGGGGCTGCCGCTGTCCCTGCTGGTCGTGGCCGTCGCGGTCCCGTCGATCCTGTGGTTCTGGCCGCTGCAGCGGTAGATTTCCGCGCGCCGCCGAACGTGTATGCCTAGGGTCGGTGCCGGGAGCGGGTGGAGCCGGAGCGGTCCGATCGACGGTTCGTCAACTTGCAAGCGTCGCGTGGCATACCTTCTGGACGGCATGGACTTCCGGCGGTTGCCCGCTGGCGCAAACCAGGCGATGACCGGATCGCGACTTGCCGTGGGAGGTCGCGTCAGTAGTTCAGAAACAGACTCATCGACAGCACATGCGAGATGAAGTCGTCGGTCGCATCCTTGTTGATGTACTGGTTCATGTAGCCGACCTCGGTGCGGATGTTGTCATCGACGTTGTAGCCGATGCCGACGAACACCCGGTTCTGGTCGAAGCCGGCCTTGAACGTGCCGGTCGAATTGATGTTGACGAAGTACTCCTCCCAACCGACCAGCATGAAGCCGGGTGCAAAGTCCAGCGGATAGGCCAACCGGAACAACTGCCGGAATCGGTAGGCGACGTCCGGAGCGTTCGCGAAGCGCTGCTCGAACCGGGACCGGCTGGTCAGCGGGCCGAGCGGTGTCTGCGGCGTCCATAGGAACTGTTGCCAGATCCGGTTCTCGTTGAAGTCGTTGGCGGTGAACGGTGCCATCGTCGGAATGAACGCGTAGCCCAGCCAGACGCTGGTGGTGTTCGACAGCGAGTAGCCGATACCCGGGCGGATCATGCCCTGACTCAGCGTGGTGCTGTCGTTGCCGAAGCGTCCCTGGCCTTCCATCCAGAAGCGGAAATCCTTCAGACTCGGATCGAGCAGGCCGAAACTGCCGTTGGCGGTGATGTTGGTCCAGGTCTGGAAGTCCTGGCGCGAAGCCAGCGTATCGGACCCGAACAGCATCGAGCAGGCGATCAGGCCGTGGCGCAACGCACGCGATGCGTTTCTTCTGGGCATGGAAGTCAAATCGGTGTCGGAAGCGGGATCGGCGCCGCGTCCACGCGGTGGAGAATATCCGGCGGTTTGCGCCGGTGCGGAGCACGGCTGGTGTTGCGGGCGGGCCGCGGGCGTCCGGGGGACTACCGCGGCCGCAAAGCGGTTCAGGCTTTCCGGTACACCTCGGCGCCCAACTGCACGAACTCCTGCGATTTCTGCTCCATGCCCTTGGCCAGCGCCTCGTCCTCGCTCAAATGGTGCGTGCGCGCGTATTCGCGGACGTCCTGCGTGATCTTCATCGAGCAGAAATGCGGGCCGCACATCGAGCAGAAGTGCGCGAGTTTGGCGCCTTCCTGCGGCAGCGTCTCGTCATGGAATTCGAGCGCCTTCTCCGGGTCCAGGCTCAGGTTGAACTGATCCTGCCAGCGGAACTCGAAGCGGGCCTTGGACAAGGCGTTGTCGCGGCTCTGCGCACCCGGATGACCCTTGCCGAGGTCGGCGGCGTGGGC